>DATEXU010000217.1:0-12852 GCA_035256645.1 Thermodesulfobacteriota bacterium
TTTCTTGTTTGACATTACTTAAAAAAACATAAAGAAAAGACATTGACAAATATCCTTAACAATGCTAAAAAAGGTGAAAATATTTTAGTAAATTCCATGGTAAAGGGAGACAAAACCCATGCAAAAGAAAAAAGAGAAAAAACAGGAAAAGAAAAAATATGCCAAGATGCTCCTAACCAAACATAACAAATTGCAAGATATTACCGCCGCTGCCACTAAGAGTTATTTAGGCTGCACCAAATTTCTTTTTTGAATAGGAGAGATAGAACCATGCAAAAGAAAAAAGAGAAAAAGCCGGAGAAGAAAAAATATACCAAGTTAACCTTAACCAAACACAATAAATTGAAGGATATTACCGCCGCCCTTGTTACTGAGACTGTGTTAGGCTGTACGAAATTCCTTTTTTGAATGGGGGAGGAAGAACTATGCAAAAGAAAAAACAGAAAAAACCGGAGAAGAAAAAATACACCAAGCTGGTCTTAACCAAACATAATAAATTGAAAGATATTACCGCCGGCGTTTCAGCTGCGCCGGGCTTGGGCTGCACAAGGTTTCTTTTTTAACATAACTATTCTATTAATCACGCCCCATACTCTCTTCCTGTAAATCATCGCCCCCAGAACTGATGGCGCTCAATCTGCACAGTTCTTTAGATGGCAGTAACATATCCCCGTGCTCTCCAAAACTCATGCCCGGACAAAAATTGCAGGATTTTTTCCACGGGCATGAAAAACATCCTTTAAAGTCTTTATCATGAAAAGAACGAATCTTCTGAAGAACAGGTGACTGGAGCCATATCTCAGAAAGAGATTGTTTCCTTACATCACCACATTCCCAACGAAGCGCCACACAAGGATAAACTTTGCCTTCCGCATTGATACAACACGCCTCCCTTCCGGCATTACAAACGAGTTCTCCTGATTTATTATCAAAGTCGCTATGGTTTTTAAAAAGCGCAGTTTTTTTCCTTCGTAAAGCTTTGAGGTCCTCTGTTTTGATCCTCCATCTCTCTGGTGATCGGCTTGGGTCACAAAATGGATAAACCCTGAAAGTAGGATGAAGTGTTACCCCCAACCCATGACAAAGGCGGTAAAGAGCTTCCATCTCGTGAACGTTTAAACAAAGCATCACACTCTTCACCAAAACACGAATTCTTTTTTCAACCATCCATGTAATATTGGCAAGAGTTTTCTCAAATGATCCTGCGACACCGGTAATAGATTCGTGTGTTTTGGCAGAAGCTCCATACAAACTACACTCCACCGCAAAAGGTGGCTTCTTAAGAAAGGCTTTTTTATGCTCCGAATTGAGAAGGGTGGCATTGGTAAAGAGCTTGGTCGCAAATCCTTTCTGGGAACAGTAAAAAAAGATCTCAATAAAATCTTCCCGTAACAAGGGTTCTCCTCCGGTGAGTGTCACTTTCATCGTTCCTAACTTTTCGAGGTCATCAAGGATCAGCTTTATTTCATGAAAACTTAATACTTCTTTTCCTCCGTTTTCCTGATAGCAATGGAGACACGTAAGGTTGCATCGATCCGTAATTTCGAAAACAACCGAAAAAGGGACCCTTTTTAATTGAATAATGCGGCTGAGGTGGTCAAGAGACGCTTCTTTCATCACACGAAAGATAGATTAAAGTTTTTTGTTCATGACATCTTAGGTTCTAAAAAAGGATTTTTATCATGCTCAACCAGATCTTCTTTTATCAGGTCTTCCATAATTTCAATGAGATCCTTTTGAATTGTTCCGGCATCGACTTCGTATTGTTCCATAATCTTTGCCCGGATTTCCGCCAATTTATTTTTTCCGTCTAATGCCTCCCAAAGCATTTTTCCTTCTTCATTCAGGGTATAATAGATTCCCGATTCGAGATGAAGGAGAATACAGTCATCCCCCAATATCCTCCATACGACTTCCTTATTTCGCTTAAAATATACCTCCCAAAACTCCATCAAAGCGCTCTCCCTGAGTTAAAATATTACCCTAATCCAGCGATAATTGCCCAAAAGGCAGTTGCGATGCCGATTTTATTGTCACCCTGAACTCGTTTCAGGGTCTCATGAGATGCTGAAACAAGTTCAGCATGACACTTTTATCGCTGGATTAAGAATATTATCTAAAATCGATATAAAAAAGGTTAACGGTCCTCCTCATAAGGGTACCAGTCAGACTTCCGGAGACGTTCTACGCGTAGTACAACGATTTCATTACAACTGGTGGAGAAAACAACTTTCCTTCCTTTCATTCCTCCAACATCTTCCGAAACAATGGGTACGCTCTTCCGGACCAAGATCCTCCGGGCAATCTTAGTATTTTCTAATCCAATATTCTGGGGACAAAGTTTGAAATTATGCGCCCCCCCGAAAATTTGCGCTTCCAAGTGTTTCACTTTCGAGCCATCTTCGAGCATCATTTGGATCAGGGCCAGCGTGGCAACGTTCCCATATATCGGGGTCGCTATATGCTTATCCCGGATATAAGGAAGCTTAAAGTGATTCATTCCTCCTACTTTCCGCCTCTGATCATAAATACAGACCGAAACACTGGAGCCAAGCACCGTTGAGATCGACACTGATTTCGAAGGCAAAAAGATGTAGCCGGGCTTGAGGAAATAATTTGTCAGGGCGGGAGTATCAGATTTTTTACCCATTTTTCTCTTTTAATTTTTTTTCGCTGATAGTGAATTTTCTTTAATAAATCCTTTTTTGTCTGCCTTGCCACATCAAGCGGCAAATAAATAAAGAAATTCATATTATAATCTTTTTTTCCGCGGTTTTCTCCGTGGATTATCTAAAGCCTCAATAATCGTCCGGGGGATTTCTTGCAAAGAAACAACTTCATCAACCGCTCCAAGTTTTATCGCTTCCCGTGGCATGCCAAAGACTACGCAACTCTCCTCATCCTGTGCTATAGTGTAGGCCCCACGTTCATATAAGGCGAGCATTCCTTTGGCGCCGTCAGTTCCCATACCGGTCAGCAAAATCCCTATTGCATTTTCTCCGACGCATCGAGCTACTGATTGAAATAATACATCAACACTGGGCCTTTGATAATGAACCGGCGGGCCTTCTTTAATCTTTACCACATTTTTCTCTTTGCTTTGGCTAAGCATCATATGCCGATCACCGGGTGCAATTAATGCTGTTCCCGGTCTCACGTGATCATAATCCTTAGCTTCCCTCACCTCAAGCGAACACATTTTATTTAATCTTTCCGCATAAGCGTGAGTGAAGTTTGCCGGCATATGTTGAACAATCAAGATACCAGGAGTATTTTCAGGAAGGCTCATAAGCACGGTCTCGATAGCTTTGGTCCCTCCGGTAGAAGCGCCAATAGCGATTACCTTGTCGGCGGTTTGGACGTGAAGGTTTTTTAGTTGTCCTATGGCCGGGGCAGTGGCTGATTGTTCTAAACCTACGATCCGGGAAGACGCTGCGGCCCGAATGGCGTGAACCAATCTCCGAGAAATATCCCTGGCAGCATAGGCAGACCCCGGTTTACAAATAGCCTCAACCGCGCCTAATTCTAAAGCTCGTAAAGCGTTTTCGCTATTGTTCGGCGTAAAGGAACTCAGTACCACAACCGGCACAGGATAATACTTCATCAGTTTCGCCAGAAATGAGAGACCATCCATCCGGGGCATTTCTAAGTCAAGAGTAATGACATCCGGACAAAGTTGCACAATTTTATCTCGGGCGATATAAGGGTCAACCGCGGTGCCGATAATTTCGATATCGTTGTATTTAGACAGTTCCTCGGTCAAAATTTTACGCATGACCGCAGAATCATCCACAATAAGAACCTTGATCATTCGCTTAACCTTCCCATGTCCCCCGGAAATATTTTTTTTTAACATCCTATGCTTCGGGAATTTCTTCGCCATCAATAAGTAAAAAAAGATCAATCTGACCATTATCCAGTTCTACTTTGACCATGGATGCTGGTGGACAACGAAGAGCTGACGCGGTCATTTCTTCAGGTAAAATTAAATCGGGAACACCAATGGCAAAAACTTCTCTTTTTCCTGCGATTGCGGGCAGCACGTTTCCACAAATCACATTGAGAAGCTCTTTAAAGGCGTCGTGCTGCTGAAGAACAGGAATGTCTTCGTCCACTCCAAGCATGTTTCGGGCTATTTCAGGGAGAACCTGATGAGAAAGAGCAAGAACCAGCGTGCCTGAAAAGAGGCCTGTAAAGGATATCTTGGCCGCAACCGCCACATTGTAGTCCATGGTATCCCTTGTGTCTTCCGGAGCGGAAAAGAGAAAAGCTAAGTTCACCAGAATCTCTTCCAAAATTTGATAAGTAATCTCCTTGCGGTCTTGCATGGTCTCGTCCGACAAAATTTTTTATTTTCGGTAGGCCGCCGGCTGCATATATTTAAAATTATGACTAATGGCCGAAAGACTCTCCGAATGGCCAAGGAAGAGGTACCCGCCTGGATGAAGAAATTCCCAAAAACGATTTATAAGCTCCTGCTGAGTTTGCCGGTCAAAATAGATCATGACATTTCTGCAAAAGATAACATGGAAAAACCCTTTCATGGGCCAGGGTTCTATCAAGTTAAGCCGGCCTACGCGGACCATTGCCCGTATTTCATCTTTAACCTGGTAAAGCGTCGTTGATTCGTTTCGAACCCGGATAAAATATTTTTGCAGCAGCAGAGGAGGTATATCACCGAGCATTTTTTGAGAATAGCATGCCTGACGAACCTTCTCCAGCATTTTCAAAGAGATATCGGTTGCTAAAATCTTAATATCCCTTTTGTCAATATCCGCTATTTCTTCGCGCAGCAAGATAGCTAATGAAAAAGGTTCTTCACCCGAAGAACACCCGGCGCTCCAGAAACGAAGGCGCGGCCCTTTGAGGTCAGGCAAAACTTTCTCACGAAGGTAATTAAAATGGGTTATCTCGCGAAAGAAGTTGGTTTTGTTGGTGGTCATAACATCAATCAGTAAACGGATTTCCTTTCCGGAACGATCATGCTCAAGAAAGTCTATATATTCTTCAAAACTTTCCATTCCTAACGCCCGAAGCCGCTTCAGGAGACGAAATCGCACTAAAGCCTCTTTTCCCTCGTGAAGGCTAATGCCGCACATCTGGCAAATCATTTTACTTATCTTTAAAAAATGCTTTTGACTCAAGTCAAGTG
Organism: Thermodesulfobacteriota bacterium; assembly: GCA_035256645.1. Classification (GTDB taxonomy): domain Bacteria; phylum Desulfobacterota; class WTBG01; order JAGOGO01; family JAGOGO01. Next base: position 5,153 of record DATEXU010000217.1, read on the forward strand.
ACGTTAAATCCACATTCTTTTTTTGTTCGCTCATGCGCTTTCGAATTGTTCTTTTTTCTAACAACACAAATGCCTCTTACGATAAAACATGCTTTCTTTAAAACTTAAAAAAAATCCATTTCTGATCTAATTATTTTTCCCCTTTACCGGGATCTATGGAGCAAACCTTCAATCTATTTTTCTTGAATGTGAGTAACCTGATCAACGAGCGTAACTTCTCCACCCGATAAAACTTTATCGACATCGAGAAGCATCACGACTTTCTGATTTATCTTTCCGACCCCCAAAATAAAATCAGTATCTATATTGGCACCAAATTCAGGTGTCGGCTCAATATCTTTTGCCTCAATATCCACGACTTCATATACATCATCCACAATTAAACCCATGGTCACGTGATGTCCCAAGCGTTTAATTTTAACGACAACAAGTGACGTCCTCCGGGTATCCTCTTTAATCTCCATGCCGAATTTCAATCTCAAATCAACTACCGGAATCACTTTGCCGCGCAAATTGATTACTCCTCGAATAAAATGCGGGGTCCGGGGAACCTTGGTTACCGGCATGAGTCCTATAATTTCCTGCACTTTTAAAATTTCAATACCATATTCTTCAGCAGCAAGGTTAAAGGTTAAGTACTTCCCCGCCTTATCTGCCAGCCATCCCTTTATTTCATCAGGTTGCGAAGCACCTTCATGATAGCTCATTTTTACCTCCCTTTTTTATTCCTGTAATTACTTTCATCCTCTTTCTATCCTCCCCATTCTGCCTCGTCCGCGTGAGCAAGTTTAACTAACCCCCCTACATCGAGGATCAGCCCCACCCGCCCATCCGGCATAATCGCTCCTCCGGAAATACCCCGAAGACCTCTCAACGCCTCTCCCAAAGACTTAATAACAATCTGCTGTTGTCCAAGAAGTTCATCCGCCACAATCCCCGTATGCCGTTCATTATCTTCAACCACAACAACAAGTGCCCGGGTGAGGTCCGACTGAGCCTCTTCAATATCAAAAAGGTTAGCTAATCGTACCAGCGGAACGAATTTCCCTTGCAAGGAAAGCATTTCTCCTTTTTTAAGTACCGTGCTGAGATCTTCCTTTTGAGGCTGTAACGCTCTCACGATCGAAACCGTAGGAATGACGTATCGTTCTTTTCCTACGCGAATAATCATCCCATCAATAATAGCGAGGGTAAGCGGTGCCCGAACTTTAAAGACACAACCCTTTCCGGGATTTGACTGAAGCTCAATCTTGCCTCGCAGAGCGGTGATGTTCTTTTTTACCACATCCAGACCCACACCCCGGCCGGAAATGTCAGTAACCGTGTCGGCAGTGGAAAATCCCGGTTCAAAGATCAGGTGGAGAATATCCCGTTCTGTAAGTGAGCTTGTGTCGTTAATAAGCCCTTTCGCCCGGGCACGCGCAAAAATGACCTCTCGGTCAAGACCTCGTCCGTCATCCTCTATTTCTATCACTACATTGCCTGCCGAATGATAAGCGGAAAGTTTTATTGTTCCCTCGCGAGGTTTTCCGTTCTTTTCCCGCTCTTCGGGGAGTTCTATGCCATGATCTACTGAATTTCGCACCATATGCATCAACGGATCAGTGATAAGATCAACCATGTTGCGGTCAACCTCGGTTTCCTCTCCAAACGTAAAAAGATTTATGCGTTTCCCCGATTTATTCCCAAGATCACGGACCAGTCGAGTAATTCTCTGGAAAGTTGGTTTGAGGGGAACCATCCGAATTGACATACTCAAGTCCTGAAGTTCGCGAACAATCTTACCCGCGTGGGAAACCCTTTGCTGAAATTCATAATACTCCTCTCCCATCTTCATGCTGTCCTGAGTAATCATCGAGTGAGCGATGACCAGTTCTCCAACCATATCAATTAATTTATCAAGTCGGTCAGTTCTGACCCGCACCGATGATTCAAACCCTGGAGTGGCCCCTTGCATCCGCTGTTGTGTTCGGAGCGCTTTGGCAACGTCTTTTATTGACACTGTTTTTAATTTTAAAAGTTCCACCCCCAAAGGTTTCTCGCCTTGCTTTTCCACCGCTTCTTCTAATTCTTCACGTTTCACCACTCCCTGGGAAACCAAGATATCACCCAGGCGAGCCGAAGGGGGGGTTGTTTCTTCAACCTCTCTCAAAACGCGGGCTTGTTCCGGATATTGGAGCAGATGGATAAGGGCATCGTACCCTTGTGGTTTTAACAAGGGTTTTCCCCGCAAGGCTTCTTCTACCGAACTGATAACCTCTTTGATCATGTCCACCGAATAAAGCGCAACCTCAGCATATCCACCTCCGTAGCGGATTGACCCCTCTCGGACTTGGCTAAACAGTGACTCTGCGTGGTGAGCAAGTTCGGATATAATTTTAAGCTCAAGAAAAGCAGAAGTCCCCTTGATGGTATGAAAAGCGCGAAAAACAGTGGCGATTGCCTCGGCATCATCAGGATCATTTTCTAAGGTAAGCAAAGCCTCTTCCGCCCCGGTAATCAACTCCATGCTTTCAATAATAAATTCTTTTATAAGGCTATTGTCGGCATCTTGAGAAAAGTACTCAAGTCCTTCTTTTTTGAAAGCCTCCATATCCTCGCCGGGGGCACTATTTGGGAGCGCAAAGGCAAACTCGTCCTGAGTCGTTTTCCCCATCACTTCCTCAATGAGTTTACCGGTCTCGGTTAAAACAGCCTCCGTGGCAGGAGATTTTCCTTCTATCATTCCTTCGATTTTCCCTAATGCTTCCTTTAATTTCTTTTTCACTGGTTCCGAAAACGATCCATTCTCCATAACCCCTTTAAGCGATTCACGAAAATGGCTGAGGCCTGAGCTATCATTTGGTTCGAGTTGGATAAGAGCCGCTGCCAAATCATCAAGAGAACGAACCGGCATGTCCCCCGAATAATTCACCGAGGAAAACCGGTCTTCCTTACCCAATGTATTGTCCAAGGCCATTTTAGCTTTTCCTTTTCATAATGATTTCCTCCCTCATAATTTCAACCTCTTCAAAACCACTCATCTCACTATTTCCCCCTGCCGGGTAAAAGAGTATTTTTCTTGTTTTTGGCTTGGATAACCATTGAACGAAAAGACTGTAAGTCCTGAACAATGGTTTTGTAGTTTTGGTACCGTTCCTGAGGGTCTTTTGCCATCATCTTTTCGATAATCCGGGAGAGAAAAACAGAGACCTTAGGGTTTCTTTCCTTAAGGGGTATGGACTTGCTATTGAGGTGGTGAAGGAGAATCGCCTTGGTGTCATTACCTTCAAAAGGAGGATAGCCGGTAAATACATGGTAAAAGGTAGCGCCCAAAGAATAAATATCACTGCGATGATCAATAACGTGGCCGGAAATTGACTCAGGAGAGATATAAAGAGGAGAGCCTACAATACCCTCCGGAACGTCTCCGGAAGCATTAACATCAATTTTTTTGGCTACTCCAAAATCCACGATCTTTAAAACCCCTTTGTCATTGATAACAATATTTTCAGGCTTTATATCGCGGTGGATTATATTCTTTTGCCGAACAAAGTCTAAGGTTTGACACACCGTTAACAAATAATCCAGGCCCTTTAATGTGTTAAGGTTACCGTGTTTTATTATTAAATCCGCCAGAGTTTCGCCAGCGATTAATTCCATCGCAAAAAAGAGGATGCCGTCAGTGTCTCCAATGGAATAGATGTGCGCGATATTGGAGTGGTCGAGCTTGGAAATCAATCGGGCTTCTTTAATGAACATTTCCCGAAAAGTCTCTTGGGAAGATAATTCATAAGAAATTACTTTGAGCGCAACCTCCCGCTCCAGCGCAGAATCCCAGCCCTTGAAGACACCTCCCATGCTGCCTGAGCCGATGAAACAAACTGCTTTATAGCCACCGAGCTGCTTGCCCACCAAGCTATGATAGAATCGCGATTCATACGTTTCTTCTTCGGTTCTCTGAGCGCTGTCTGACAGGAGCAAATCCTCTCCCTCTGATCCTTCGTAAGGCAGGAAGACTGTTTTTCCGGCTCCTGTCCCCGGAGGAGGAGGAGAAGGAGGAGGTGTTTGTTGTTCACGAAATTCTTTTTTTGAAGCTCCAGAGGCCGCCGAGTTAATAAGGGAGGCGAAATAATCATTGATCTCGTGCCAGGCTGAATCTTCCGCAAAGGTTATTCCTATGCCCACTGGTTGCCGAAAATCATCAAAAGCAACATGTTTAATGTGCCCCTTGATTGTGACAACTCCTTGAGGCAAAGAAAACTTCACCATGAGGGAAACCCCTGGCTTTCCCAGCAAAGACGTAATCACTAATATGCCATCACGGCTAAAATTTTTTATTTTCCCCGGCATCCAAAGAATCTCATCCCGGGAAAGAGAGACCTTTAGATTAGGCAGGGGCTGCTTCCTTTTGGCCTGACGTCGTTCATGCGGTGGGGGTGTTGTATCAGAGGGTGGCGGTAAGAAGGCTTTGCCGGATTCGGCAGCAGGAGTTTCCTTTGCAGCGGGATAATGGAGCGCCATTATTTCCTTTATCCGGCTGACAAAATCCTCTACCTCCATGGGATACACTAAAAAATCATCTGCTCCCAATTCAAAAGCTTTAAAAGCGCGTCCCTGGTCATTGATCGGCACAAAAAAAACAAAGGGGACCGAGTCCCTCAGCGGGTCATTTTTTAAAAATCTTAAAAAATCGTATCCCGTAACATCCTCTAAAACATTATCACAAAGGATTAAACCCACGGGATGAAAAGTAAGGGCCAACAGGGCCTCGTGCATCTCCAAAGCGGTATGAACTTTAAAGCCCGCTCGACGGAGAAACTCGGCCATGGCCTCCAGAAACCCTTTGTCCCGGTTAATTAAAAGGATTTCGTTTTTTTCACTCATGGTTGTTTATAGTTAAGAGTTAATTCCCTTTTTTTATTTTGGGTTTAAGACACACCTGTAAGGCGAAAGAACTTTTCCCAACGTCAAAAATAACCAAGGCAATGCTTACATCTTCAGGATGCCCAATTTGATGGCCTGATCCCATCACGACAGTGGGTATTGAAAGTTCAAAATGATACGGCTTCCCGATAAAATATTTTTTCGAAAATCCGCTGATCATATTTATCAGTTCCCCCACCCCATCGTGAATAAACTCAGCATTGATTTGATCTTCAGTCACACGCATCATTTGAGAAATAACTTTTCGGGCCAAATCCCAATAAAAAGTAATTACCGCAGTCCCTTCTGCTTTTCCGGATAAACCGATAATCCCCGAAACATCTCCAAAGATTCGAAAGTCATTGGGAAAGTATAGTTCTTTATACTCAGCATCTATCGAAGCCATGGTCTTCAAAACATGTTTAGCGCTGTTAATAAAAGGGGTAAGGTATTCCATCTCTTGATCTAGCGGTTGCCGGTTCGGGATTAGATACCCCTGGAGGATCTGTCGACAGGCTAAGGGCGGGGCTTGCAAAGACAAAATTTCAGTAGCGCCGGCCATAATATAAGGGTGTTTAGGGTAGGTGTCGCTTTTCTTTTTCATCACAATAATAGGAATGTTTCTAAAGTTACAGGCATATCTTAACGCTTTGATCTGTTGCAATAACTGCTCAGGTTTTTTGCTGCCGGTCTCCACAATAACCATGCTGAATTCTTGAAGCGGTCTCTGAGCATCAAATGAAGAATTTTGAATGGCCACTTTTTCCCCAAAGAGATTGTTAACCATGTGAGCCACTTCCGCGCCGCAGTCATAGAGGATTATTTTGCTCATAAAAATCTCCGTTTTAGATTGAATCCCTTGTCTTCCATGCCTAAGCCAGTATTGGCTACCCCAAAATATCCTTTATTTTTGTTGCCAGCTCTTCCGGGGTAAAGGGTTTGGATAAATAACCTTTTGCGCCTGATGCCAAAGCTTCTTCAACTTTTACATCTTCTGATTCAGTGGAAACCATGAGCACAGGAATTGCACGCAAACGACTGTTTTTCTGCATCGTCTTAAGAGCTTCGATTCCGTTTATCCCCGGCATATTCCAATCGAGTAAGACAAGCCCGACTTCGTCACCACAGTGCTCCAAGATTTCTAATAAGTTTTGTCCATTGGTTGCATGGGCACCTTCATAGCCTAACGATTCAACCACATTGACAATTATTTTTCTCATCACCAATGAATCATCCACAACAATTACTTTCATTTTTTCCTCCCCTTTTGCTTTGTTAAACTTCCCCTTTTTTTGTTCTTTTCAGAGTATTTCTAAAACAATTTCAACAAGTTGTTTTGAACTTGATTGTGCCGTACACTTAAAAAATCTTGGTAATTATTATGCGTCGAACAATTTCTTTATTTTTATTCGGACAAACCAATTTTTTTTTATTAGGAAGAACGTTGCTTTTCTTTCTTATAAATTATAAAATAGTGCCATATAAAAGAAAATTTGTCAAAACTTTCGTGGTTTTTTCCTGGCCACATTAAAAAAACATCGCTTTGTTTTTGCTTCAGATAAAGCACGCCAGTGCTATGAAAATCTAAACCAGACCAAAAAAACGTTTTTGTTTAATAAACGAATGGTGGTTACCTAATTTATGCCACGGGTAATGACTCTGGTTTACATAAAGCGTTTTTCTCATACATCATTTATTAACCTTAATTTAAGAGTTTGAAATAATGGCAGAAAATAGCATCAGCGAATCAAGAGCTTTCTTGGAAATCCTCGGCATCTCAGAAGAGCCTTTTGGCGTGTATTATACCGATCAGGAGCCAAAAGATGGTTTTACACCAAAATCCCGCAGTCTATCTACTCTGGAAGAGGAAAAAGAAGATAAAATTGATTGGGGTTTAGTCTTTGAAGATTTTTCTTGTGTAATAGGATTGCTCTGGCGGGCGCGTAAAAAAGGCACCAGCGCTTATTTTAGCAGAGAAAATTTTGGTTGTTTTGGCGGAGCCTTTTATTTGGGGTTTTTAAGGCGTCCTTTAGATTTTGTCGCCCATTTCGTCTCCACAGGTATTCCTAACCGTTTTGAGGGTGAACGCTACCTTGAGTCGCCTGAGGTGACTAAAATGTTTTTTAAGACCATCGATCCCCGACCGGCACCAGCTTCTTTTTGTGTGTTTAAACCGCTTTCCCTTTTTACCGATTTTGAAAAGCCGGAATTAGTTATTTTCTTCGCCCGGCCTGAAAGCATCTGCGGCCTCCACCAACTTGCGACCTTTGCAACCAACGACTTTGAAGCAGTCTTGTCCCCATTTGGTCCAGGCTGTGCCGGTATTTTAACCTGGCCCTTACACCTTCTCTCCCAAGGAAAGTCAAAGGCAGTGCTGGGGGGATGGGACCCAACCGAACGACGATACGTCAAAACCGATGAGCTTACTTTTACTGTTCCGTGGGAGATGTACCAGCGTATGCTCTCCCGATGGCGCGAATCCTTCTTAATCACAAAAACCTGGGATTCGGTACGCAAAAAGATCGAACGAAGCAAAAAAGCCTGGGGCGAAGAAGCATCCGATCAAAACAAAAAATGAGTTTTTTTAACCTTTCTGCTCTTCTTGCAAGGCTCTATTTTATCCCCTTACGAGAGCACTTACTGTAGTGTTTCAATAACAGCTTTACAATATGTCATTTCGAAGCGTAGCGAGTGCGCGTCAGTTCATTATCCCTCGCGAAGCGAGAAATCTTAATAATCTTGAGAGATACAAGATATCTCCCGTTGGTCGATATGACAACGTTTTACTGATATAC
>DATEXU010000218.1:0-3858 GCA_035256645.1 Thermodesulfobacteriota bacterium
CATGACCGTCCAGGAGCAGGCCTCGGATCTCCATATAACCGTTGGCCATCCGCCCATCCTGAGAATTGCCGGACGGCTTCTTCCGTTAAAAGGCAGAAAAATCACGCCCGAAGACTCTGAAGGACTGGCAATGACGCTTATGATCGAAGATCAGCGGCAGAGATTTTTGAAAGGAAAAGAAATGGATTTTTCCTATAATTTAGAGAGCAGGGCAAGGTTCAGGGTGAATATTTTTTACCAAAGCGGATACGTTTCTTCCGCTCTCCGCCTAATTAGCACAAAAATCAAAACCATAGAAGAACTTAATCTGCCCCCGGCCATTCATAATTTTGTTAAACCGACCCAGGGTTTCGTGCTTATTACGGGCCCTTCTTCACAGGGAAAATCAACCACCTTGGCTGCGATAATAGACGAAATAAATCACAGCCGGGCCGAACACATCATAACCATCGAAGATCCCATAGAGTACATTTTTGAAGACGATAAATCTGTGATAGAGCAAAGGGAGGTTTATCAAGACACACTTTCTTTCGCCAGAGCCCTTCGGGCCACTTTCAGGCAGGATCCTGACGTAATCATGGTTGGTGAGATCAGGGATCCGGAAAGCACGCAGATAGCTATTACAGCCGCCGAAACGGGGCATTTGGTTTTTTCAACTATGCACACCAATTCGGCTTCCCAGACCATCCATAGAATCGTTGATTCATTCCCGCCCGAGCAGCAGCAGCAAATAAGAGCACAGCTGTCGAGCTCTCTTTTGGGAGTGGTTTCCCAGAGGCTCATTCCGAGAATGAAAGGCGGGTTGATTCCGGCATGCGAAATAATGCTTTCCACCCCGGCCGTGGCAAATCTTATTAGGGAAAATAAAATTCACGAACTTGATTTAGTCATTGAAACCTCGGCCGAGATTGGCATGATTTCACTGAACAGATCTTTAGCTAATCTTGTAAAAAACAAAGAAATCACCTTAGAGAATGCGCTTGGTCTTTCGCTGAATCCCTCGGAGCTGGCAAAGTTGATAAGATAATTTACCCCCACACCATAACGAGCTTCAAATTATGTTCTTTGTCTACTTATTAAGGAGTAAAAAAGATAATGATTTATATCTGGGTTGCACTAACGATCTTAGAAAAAGATTTAAAGAACATAATTTAGGAAAAGTTGATTCAACAAAGACGCGCAGACCATTTAAGCTGATTTATTATGAAGCATATTTATTAAAACAGGATGCTTTTGAAAGAGAACATAATCTTAAACTGCGAGCGAAAGCTTTGCAACAACTCAAGCGCAGGATTGAGTTGTGCCTTAAAGCATAAGCTCGTTTGGTGTGGGGGTGAAGTTCAACTATGATTCCCGCTTTGGCGGGACCCTGAAAATTAAACATGAAGTTTAATTATCAAGCGAGAAACAAAGAAGGGACTATTCAAAAGGGCGTGATTGAGGCATCTTCAAAAGAAGCGGCTTTGGCGATTCTGCAGAAATACGGTCTTTATCTGACGATCTTAGAGCGGGAGAAACCCGCGCCGATTTTTGCCAGAAACATAAAATTTTTCTCGAACGTTTCTCAGAAAGACGTCGTGATTTTTTGCCGTCAGCTGTCCATTATGTTCCAATCCCAGGTTCCTATCGTGGAGTCTCTGGCTGCCATCATTCGCCAGTCGGAGAAAGCGGAATTAAGGGAAAAGCTTCTCAAAATACAGGAAGAAGTTGAGGGCGGCGCCAAGCTTTCTTCAGCCCTTTCAACCTATCCCTCAATTTTTTCGCCTTATTTTTTAAGCATGATACGCTCAGGTGAAGCTTCGGGAAAATTATCCGAAGCCCTTGAATATTTGGCGGACCACCTGGAGTATGAATATAATTTCAAAAGTAAAATAAGGGGAGCGATGATCTATCCCCTTCTTGTGGTGATTGTTTTCATAGTAGTGCTCATTTTTTTGATTTATTGGGTTTTACCCCCTTTGATGTCAATTCTAGCGGAAAACGGAACCGAACTCCCCTGGTCAACCAGGGCCATCATGTCTTTTTCCAATTTTATCAAAGGATGGGGCTGGATAATTGTCGTCGGGATTGCCGCAATATCCGGACTTTTTTATCAGTATACGAGAGGCAAGGAAGGAAAGTATCTTTTTGATAAAAATATCATTAAACTTCCCGTCATCGGAGACCTGCTGAAAAAAATCTACCTGGCCCGGTTTGCCGAAAATCTTTCCACTCTTATCGCCGGCGGCCTGCCGATTGCAAAAGCATTGGAAATAGGGGGAGAGGTCGTGGGAAACGAGGTCTACAAAGATATTATTTTCCAGACGCGGGACGGCGTCAGAAAAGGGGAGTCGTTAAGTTCGATTCTAGAGACTCATCCTGAGGAATTCTCGCCGCTCTTCGTGCAGATGGTGGCGGTAGGAGAGAAAACGGGCAGGATAGACAGCTCCCTGCAAAACGTGGTTAATTTTTACCAGAAAGAAGTGGACAGAGGCATAGCTACCTTGATATCTCTGATTGAGCCGGCCATGATTATCGTTATGGGCATTGGAGCGGCGTTTTTATTGGTTTCCATATTCCTGCCGATATATCAGATAGGCAATTTCTGACCCAGCCGTCTATGCAGTCTTCCTTTACTTAGACGGCTGGGGAAGAACCCCGCCCTCTGTGCCATAGAAATTTTACTTAGCCTAGAGGGCGGGGTCTCGGTCGGCCAGGGCCTCCCTCAATTTATCCACAGCCCTTTCCTTGTCTGCTTGACTTGTGATATAATAAAATAAGCTTACTTTGGGGAAATGTCGAGCTCCTCAATTAAAAAAGCTGAATTAAACCTCGACGCCAAAAGGGGTCGAGGCTCCGAAGCGTCGGAGAATTATAAAATAAAATTACAATTAAAAATATGTATTTCGCAAAAAAGAAAAAGAAGAAGAGAGGTTTTACCCTTATTGAATTATTGGTGGTCATTGCCATCATCGGTATCTTGGCAACCATCGTCATAGTCAACGTTAACGCCGCCAGATCAAAAGCCCAGAATACTGCAGTCAAGGGAAGTTTAGATGCATTAAGGGCTGGAGCAGAGCTGTATTACGATACTAACAGTTATTCTTATCTCAATTTCTGCTCCGGAACCGACTACGCTAAGGCCGTTACAACGATCCAGAATAATAACGGAGGTGACGCTCCTTATTGCCTTGCTACCGCTGATGCGTATGCAGTAAGCGCCACCCTTAGAGTGGCTGAAGGTACTAATGCGGCTTGGTGCGTAGATTCCACAGGAAAATCCCAAGCAATTGCTACTGAGTTAGCTGTAGGAACTGCTTGCCCATAAGTCTGAATAAATATTTGCTAACCAAAAACCGCCCCGAAGTGGCGGTTTTTGGTTTTCCACAATAATGCGTGCAATCATATTTTCCCTATGGTATAATCAATAAAATAATTGTTATAATCTTAAACATTCGCTCAATATAATATGAAAATTTTGGAAAAACAAAAAGCATTTACCCTAATTGAACTTTTGGTGGTGGTTGCCATCATCGGCATTTTGGCATCCATTGTTATAATCAATGTTAATAACGCAAGGACCAAGGCTCAGGTTAACGGGATTAAGGAAAGCATGAATTCTCTGCGCGCTGGCGGCGAACTCTATGCCGGCGCCAGCGGAAATTATCTTGGTTTTTGCGCAAGTGACAATTGCGTTTCAGGAAGTTCTGATTGGAAAAATGTATGTTTATCTGTCCAAAGACACGGTGGCAATTTAATCTGTAATGTTTCTGCCGATGCTTGGGTTGCCAGTTCTCCGCTTCCTGATGGCACTGTCTATTGCGTAGACAGCAAAAACAACACAGGAAATTTGGCCCCCGGTGCGGGCGTTTACGCTTG
>DATEXU010000219.1:0-2251 GCA_035256645.1 Thermodesulfobacteriota bacterium
ACAAGTGCGCAACCTGGTTCAAAAAATTAGGGATTGGCTTAATGATTATTTTTTAATTGTCCTGGTCATGTATTCCAATATCCATCGGGAACTCTCTTTGGTTCATTTGTATATCTTTGTTGGCTCCTCGTCATACTCCTCGACGTCGATTCCTCGTCGCCGCCTCGATCTACTTTTGAATGCAACTTGGTATTAAGCATAATCGCCTGGTTTAACGATTTACCCCGTTAGAAAATATCTGATAGTGTAGTGATTCAGAATTTTTTTGCTTTATTTGTCATTCCGGGCTTGACCCGGAATCCAGTGTTTTTGGGCTGGATTCCCGCCTTCGCGGAAATGACGACTTCGGAATTTATGTAAAGAAGTGTTAGATTCACTGCACTATATCTCAAATATCGAATGGGGTTTACTTATTTCTTGTTTTGATTATAATTTCGCACAAGGTTTACCCCGTTAGAAGGCTTTCGCACAAGCCATTTACCCGTGTGAAAAGTGGAGATTTTTTATCTAACCCCGCTTCGTTAGATATTTGATATCTTACAGGGCAAGTGAGACCTTTCTAACGGGGTTTTAATAGATATAGTAGATTTTTCGATTTTATCAAAGGAGATTTTTATGTTAAACGTGGTCGGCATTACTTTTCTGGTCTTGATTTTGCTTAACTTTTTCTTGGAAGCTTTTTTAAAACTCCTTAATCTCCGGCACTTAAAACAAACTGCCCACAGCCTTCCCGCAGTTTTCCAGGAGCATATTGACTTTGAAACGCATGAAAAAACGATACGCTATAACCTTGACTCCGGAAAGTTTTCTTTTTTAGAAATGGTAGTTTCTTTGCTTGTGATTATTTATTTTGTTTATTGGGGAGGATTTGACTGGATTGATCAGATTGCCCGGAGCAGTGACCCGAACGGGTATTATCTTCCCGCGCTTATTTTTGGGGTCATTTTTTTTCTTATCCACACCGTGATTGACCTTCCGTTTGACCTTTACGGGACTTTTGTGATTGAGGAGCGTTACGGTTTTAACAAAACAACCCCCCGCTTGTTTGTTTCCGACCTGATTAAATCCCTCGTCTTAAACGCGCTGATCGGCATCCCGATATATTTGGGGATTTTGTGGTTTATGGCCAAGGCTGGTATTTTCTGGTGGGTTTGGTGCTGGGGTTTTCTGATGACGCTCCAAATCCTCATGCTGATTATTTACCCGATCTGGATTGCCCCCTTATTCAATAAGTTTACTCCGCTTGAAGACGGAGAATTAAAGGATTCGATCCTGTCGCTTACCAAAAAGGCGGGGTTTCCCTTTCAAGGGGTATTTACCATGGACGGGTCAAAGCGGTCGAAACACTCGAACGCTTTTTTTACCGGCATCGGAAATAAAAAGCGGATTGTGCTCTTTGATACCTTGATCTCGCAGATGAAAATTCCCCAGATTCTTTCGGTCCTGGCTCATGAAATCGGTCACTATAAGCTCCGCCATGTCAAGAAACTCTTTGTCGTAAGCTCTTTAGGTTCTCTGCTGAGCCTCTATTTTTTAAGCCGGCTTTTTGATCTGGGAATTTTTTACCAGGGTTTCGGGTTTTCTCATCCCTCGACCTACGCGGCTTTAGTTATTTTGAGCCTGAGCCTTTCGTCCCTGTCTTTTCTTTTTACCCCGTTATTTTCAGCACTTTCCCGGAGGTTTGAGTATAAAGCGGATGAGTTTGCCATAAAAAATCTCGATGATCCCAGGCCCATGACTGAAGTTATTGCGGTTTTAGCCAAGGAAAACCTGAGCACCTTAAACCCGCACCCCTGGTACAGCTTTTTTCATTACTCGCACCCTTCACCGGTTGAGCGGGTAAAGGCCATGGAAAAAATAATCGCTTCATAAAATCACTGACCAAAGCTGTTTATTCTTGACAAATAATTGCCGCAGGATAGAATGCACAAATACATTAGGAGCATGATTGGAGGAAAGAGAGAGACGGATTGTAAAAAGAGAAACCCCGCTTCAAGGACTTTAAGAGGTGGGGTTTTTCTGTTTGGGGTGGTTCATTGAATTATTACTCCGGCAATTAAACATGTAAATAAATTCTGTGCAATGCCCGTTGTGATTGAGAATGGCGATTATGCTTTTATATATTTATTTGCCGGAGCAATAATATAAACTGTTTGTGAACCAATAAAGGAGTTAATAGCACATGGTTTTCAGGGCAATATCAGACCAATTTTAGAAAGATGTGCATAGGAGGGTTAAAAAATGTGGTGGG
>DATEXU010000220.1:0-3917 GCA_035256645.1 Thermodesulfobacteriota bacterium
GGTAGTAAGGATGGCAAGCTGGGCCGCGTCGCTCATCGCTATCCAACAGAGTTTAGAGCCAAACTATCAGATGGTATGCCGGGACAGGAACCGGATTGCCATGCAATCGGATATTCTGGGCGCTTATACGCTGGGGATCAGGAATATGCTTTGCCTTTCCGGTGACCACCAGATATTTGGCGATCACCCCTACAGCAAAAAAGTTTTTGATATTGACTCAATGCAGCTTATTAGTATGGTTAAGAAGATGCGGGATGAAGGGAGGTTTCTCAACGGCCAGGAAATCACCAAGCCCCCGCGAATGTTTATTGGCGCGGCGGCAAATCCTTTTGGCGATCCCTATGAGTTTAGAGTTTTTCGATTGGCCAAAAAGGTCGCGGCCGGCGCTGATTTTATTCAGACTCAGTGTATTTATAATATGAACCGGTTTCGGGAATTTATGAAACAAGCCAATGACATGGGGCTGCCTGAAAAAATTTACATTCTTGCCGGGGTGACACCCATGAAAAGCCTTGGTATGGCGCGGTATATGCAAAAAAATGTTCCGGGTATGGATGTGCCTGAGGAGGTAATAAAAAGGATCGAAGGGGTTGATAAAAAGAAGCAGGCATCCGAGGGGATTAAAATGTGCTGCGAGCAGATCGAGGAATTTAAAGAGATGAAAGGGGTTGCGGGTGTTCACCTTATGGCGATTGAATGGGAACACCGGGTACCCGAGATTGTTGAACAGGCTAAGCTGCTGCCGCGACCCAACCCAACTGCCTTAGAATAAAAAACTCATGGTATCTCATCGAGAGGAAGATTATTTAAAAGCTCTCGACATCGCTAAAAGAGTTCTTCTAAGCTCTGACATAAAAGAACGATGCCGGATCGCCGGCGCGGAATGGGAACCTTCCGAGGCTGGCGGCAAGATTTATCTTCCTTCTTTTGACACTACCTGCCAAGTCACTATTCCACATTTCGAATTTTCTCTCCAGGAAAGCGGGGAGAATATAAATCTTTCCAATCAGATTTTGATCCTCCACTACCTCAATGGGGTTAAAGATATTCCTTTTAAAAATAAATTAATCTCTTTCAAGGAAATTCCTTCCGGCGAATTTTATTATCCGGCGTTTGCCCGCAGATCCATTGAGCCGCTTCTTAAAACCTTTAGTGACAAACATCAAGCCTTTAAAACGATCGCCGAAAACCTGGGAGGTAAACCGGTTGCGCTCGGTGATATAGGGATAAAAATTTCCGTGTTCCCACGCGTTCCGATTACTTTAGTTTTATGGTTTGCTGATGCGGAGTTTCCTCCTGATCTTCAAATCCTTTTTGACGCCAGCGTTACGGAATTTCTCTCCACCGAAGATATCGCGGTCTTAAGTCAGGAAATAATGATCAGGATGATAAAATCCTATTATTCATCGTTGGGTAAGTGAAAGTGCCAGTGTTAGTTGTTAGTGTTAGTGTTAGTGAACGAGGCGCCGGTAATGTTCCGGCAAAGATGCACTTTTTAGCAATCTTTTTCTATGCAAAGAATAAAAGGGAGTCGTATGTCCTGGAAAAGGGGTGATAATTTATTTTGTTAATAAAAAAAGTTTTTCTGGCTTTCACTTTTCTCTTAACAGGATCATTATAGGATGTCCCCTTAATCCGTCCCTTTTTAGAACGGGCAACGTCTTTGTGCAGATCTCTGCAATCGAGATAACGGTAAATCACCCGCTAAGATTGGATCGCCAGAACCACTACTGCCGTGAGAAATGTTCACCTGAAAGGGGCAAACAAACAGGCGGGTTGTTACACCTGCCTGTTTTGAAAAAACAATTATATATGTTTAGTCTATTCGATATTGGCACTAACAACAGATGCCATTTGCATCATATCGATAGTCTGACCTTCTTTTAACTTTGTAAAATCGGTTAATTTGCCGGTTTTACTTTTAATTTTGGTGTTGTTAAATATTTTAATTAATTTAGCATCAGCCACAATATTCTTGCCGGCATTTTCCGGCTTACCATTGATTGTTTTGGTTTGCAGTTTGTTTGCCTTGATGTAATCCCACAATTTTTTAGTTATCTCAGTACGAGGAAGTGCGCTGGCACCAAGGAATGCCGCCAAGTCCGCTTTCAATTTTACCGGTTTATTCAATCCTTTTTTTTCTGCCATGTCTATGCCTCCGTTCTTTGAATTGTTTTAGTATTTTTTTGATAAGAGATTGCTTCTGATGGAAAGGAGTATACGAAGAAGGGTTTTGCATGTCAATGGAATATTGACATTATATATGATGGGGTGCGTTACCTATGACAGAAAAAGCGATGTATCGAGTCGGCCGTCCTTTTGAGAAATCGGCTTAGCTTTTGGTCTGTTCATCCGCCAATTCTCCAGTAAACTTCAGGCAAAGATGTGTTTGAAGGCAAAATTTAAAGAACAAAAAAGGGACACCTTTAAGATGTCCCTTAATCATGTTGACTAATTTGGCAAGATTAAGTCAGAGTTGAAAAGTTTTGATTTTCACCAACATCCGTTCTAATCAACCTTTATCCTGTTCAAATCTGACAATGGAATAACCGTCACATTGCGATCTAAAAAATAAGACTCCTTGCCGGGATAAATAATCCATAGATGCTTCAGAGATAACTCTTTTAAAGCCGAGCGCATCGACTGGGTAAGATTTGGGGCTTGTCCGTATTTTACCTCGACACCGTAAAGCCCCCCTTTTTTTTGGAACACCAGGTCAATCTCAGCGGCAGCGTGCACCCCCCAGAAAAAAGCTTCGTCTTCCTTTAAACGGACTGTTTTAATTGCCTCTTCTAATGCAAAGCCTTCCCATGAAGCGCCAAGTTTAGGATGCAAAAGAACATCTTTTTTGCCCTCCAGGGTAAACAAGGCATGCAATATACCGGAGTCGCGAAAATAAACCTTTGGTCTTTTGATGATTCTTTTTTTTGTATTATAATACCACGGACGCAACTGACGGACCATGAAGGTTCCGGAAAGCAAATCAAGATATCTTTGCGCGGTGTGGTCAGATATACTCAGACTCTTACCTATTTCCGAGGCATTGAATATTTGACCGTGATAATGCGCAAGCATTTTCCAAAAACGGTCTAATGATTTGGCGGGTATATTAATTCCCAACTGCGGGATATCCCGTTCTAAAAAAGTTGCAATAAAATCGTGACGCCATTGATAGGAAGCCGCTTCGCTTGACGCCAAAAAAGATTTGGGGAAAGTTCCCCTGATCCATAATTTTTCTGCTTTTGAAGCGCCCAATAACTGGAGAGAAAATCCGCCAATTTCCGCGTAGCTGATGCGGCCGGCTAAAGATTCAGACGATTGCCTGATCAAATCTCTTGATGCGCTTCCCAGGATTAGATATTTTGTCTTTTTATGGCGATCTGCAAGGACACGAAGCACAGGAAAGAGATCGGGAGATCTTTGGATTTCGTCAATTATAATTAAACCCTCGATGTTTTCCAGCGCCAGCAAAGGCTCCTGAAGGCGTTGGGTGTCGCGGGGATTTTCAAGATCAAAAACAGTAACATTCTTCGACCATTGAGAAGAAAACTGACGGGAAAGAGTAGTTTTACCGCATTGCCTCGGCCCTAAAATAGCAACGATAGGGTTATTTCTGAGGAGCCTCTTTAATAGCGCAATCTCGACGGTTCTTGGTATTTGCATAGCAGAATTGTATCATGAAATTTCGACATGTCAAGTCGATTTTTCATGATAAGGGTGGATGGCTAATTCCCCTCTTGAGAGGGGTCAGGGGTGTGTAACCCATTATGTAAAGGCACGGCATGCCGTGCGCTTACATTTTTAATTTATATCCTCTTTCTACAAACCCGTAAGTGGTTTTAGTCTTGCCTTCCCCTGAATAGTGATAGGATTGGACAACAACCCGTCCGGTCGTCCCTATTCCAAACACTTTATTC
>DATEXU010000221.1:0-3708 GCA_035256645.1 Thermodesulfobacteriota bacterium
TTATGGGTTCTTCGGTAAATATTGCGCTTCCTGTTATCGGGAAGGAATTTTCAATGGATTCCGTCTTATTAAGCTGGATTAGCACTGCTTATCTTTTAGCACTGGCAACCCTCCTGGTGCCTTTTGGAAGGATTGCGGACATTTATGGAAGAAAGAAGATTTTTACCGCAGGCATGCTGATTTTTTTAGTTTCCTCTTGTTTAACCGCGTCGTCAACATCTGCCCAGGAGCTTATTGCCTTTCGGGTTTTGCATGGAATCGGAAGCGCCATGATTTTCAGTACCAGCGTAGCCATCCTCATCTCAGTATACCCCTCTGGGGAACGAGGGCGGGTTTTGGGGATAAATGTTGCGTCGGTTTATTTTGGACTTTCCGTTGGTCCCTTTTTGGGAGGACTGCTAACAGAGTATTTTGGCTGGAGAAGTATTTTTCTTGCCGCCGTACCCCTGGCGGTAATAATAATTTATCTGCTTTTCACCAAATTGGAAGGGGATTGGGCAGAAGCAAAGGGAGAGAAGTTCGATTTTGTCGGCGCACTTATCTATTGTTTTTCTATTGTCGCGATTATGTATGGATTTTCCCTTTTGCCTTCGGTTCTGGGTCTCGGGGTGGTATCAGGGGGAATTATTGGCATTGCGGCCTTCTTGCAATGGGAGATAAGGGTTGATTATCCAGTATTAGCGATTGGTATGTTGAGAAAAAATACTGTCCTTACATTTTCAAGTTTAGCCGCTTTCATCAATTATAGTGCGACTTTTGCCACGGGTTTTATTTTAAGCCTTTACCTGCAATATATAAAAGGGTTAAATCCACATTATGCGGGCCTCGTTTTAATCTCCCAGCCTGTGGTGATGGCTTTGTTTTCTCCTTTTGCTGGCCGTCTCTCCGATCGGTTTGAGCCTCGTATCGTTGCCTCAAGCGGAATGGGATTGATCACGGCGGGTCTTCTCCTTTTCATGTTTTTAGATGAAAAAACGACCTTAGGATTTATCATTATTACGTTAATTCTGAGTGGTTTAGGCTTTGCTTTTTTTTCCTCCCCGAATACCAATGCGGTGATGGGTTCGGTGGAAAAAAGTTTTTTCGGAATAGCATCAGGAATACTCGCAACCATGCGTTCAACCGGAATGACGTTTAGCATGGGAATCACCATGCTGATCTTTGCGCTTTACATTGGGCGGGTCGAAATCACTCCTCAATGCTACCCCCAGTTTTTAAAAAGTGCAAAAGTGCTCTTTACGATCTTTACGGTTCTTTCTTTTGCAGGGATATTTGCTTCGCTGGCCAGAGGAAAAGGAGGGGACATTAAAAAGCTTTAAAAAAGGCCATATGTTCAAAGAACAAAAGAATTTATTGGTCCAGTTTGCCTACGCCATGCCATACCAGGGTGAGGAGACCTATTACGGCATTGTTTATTGTAAGAAGGGAGAAACTCAGGATTTCTGACAATTTTTTTTTGCAAAGGCCTCGCTTATTCGCCAGGTGGTTGCACATTGCTTCGCGCTCTGAGCGCGAAGCAGTCACTTCCAATCACCACCTCATCACCACACAGAGTCGTTCACATAGGCGCCTGGAGCCATCCTGAAAACCCGATCGCCAAATCTATACAACCCCATACTTTTAGCCCCCAAAAATTACCGGTGGCATATAGGAGTGTGAGCCTTCAATCACCTCTACCCCTGCCTTCTCCTTTACTTTTGTCAAGATAGTATCTTTATAGGGACAATTTTTGATTAGGCAGGTTCCAATATGGATTGCGTCGATGGTTTCACCCATAGGGGCCATCCAGGTTTTAAGGTTAGCAAGACGGTTAACCGGAGCCATGCCCGGACACCCACCACAGTGGAGGATTGCCCGGAGCTTGACGTTAGGGTTACCGCCATAAAACTTCTGTTTAAAAATTGTTCTGAAATTTCTATTTTTTTTCTGGAGCAGCAAGATTAATGATACTCGTGGGTGCCAAGAATGACTTTGATACCTGTTTTATTTCCCAGGATTTTGGCCATTTCCTCTGCATCTCCGTACGGGCAGCCTGGTTTAGCATTCACCAGACATGAACTTAGGTAAATTAGATCGGGTTTTATTTCCGATAACTTCATAGCCATGCCCATATTGGACACCAGAGATCGGCCTGGGCACTCACATTTCACAAAAGCGATTACCTGAAAAGGTTCCTCGAAACTTCCCTCCCCAAGCGCTGCTGCCTTGAGACATCGCCATTCTCCCGGGCACCCGTAACCACTGTCCATATAAGCGCCACAACCTACGATAGCTATCTTTTGCATTTTAACCTCCTTTCGATGAACAGATTTTTTTTGTCGCTAACCATTGTTCCAGGCAGACTGGGCAAACCAAACATCGCGATCCCATTGGTTTAAAAATCCGATAGTCATAGAAAATCACCACGGGGATCGATTGAGCGCTGCTGTTTTTTTCCCCACCATAAGGAGAACTAATTTTGAGTACCTCATCATCACTGATTTTCAAAAAGTGATGACGGTAAAACCTTCTGCTTGATAGCGACCCATGCTGGGATGACCACTCATTTCATCCAGGAGAGTGATTCCTTCATTTTTTATGGCATCAAGCGTGCCCATCTTATTCGAACAGGCCTTACAGACTCCATCGATAAGACCGAGGGTTTTGACTTTTTCGTAGAGAGAGAACATGGGACTTTCTTTCGCGGCAAGTTCAGGAATGAGTTTTGTCGCTGAACCTTCAAGAACAATCTTCACGTCAAAACCTTTTTCTTGCATATCCAGAGCGTTCAAGAGCACATGGATAAAACACATTAATTCCCCATTAAAAGCAAAGAGGGCAACTTTTCGCATGGTAACCTCCTCTACCCAAAGATTTCTATTTAATTTTATGACCTGCTAATCATGGGCAGTTTTGAAATTTTTTTTCTTAGTTTTATCAGTAAGAATTTTCCCGATCGCTTTGCGACAAATGCGAGCAAGCCGGCATCTCAGCGGTTTTAATGATGATGATAACCTGCGACCCACTTACTATAACTGATGACCTCACAATCGCCTCTTATGCTTGGTCTTTTGTTTCAAAATTTCCTCCTCCACCTCTTTTGCGCCCTCAGCGTAAAATTTCTCCTCATCAGCGCAAAGCTCACGCAAAAGTCTGAGAAACTCGCCGGCATGAACTCGCTCCTCGTCAGCTATGTCCTTGAGAACTTCGATAGCCAGTTTGTTGTCAATTGACTCAGCAAGCTGCATATACATCTGTATCGCCTCATACTCCGCGGCGACCATGAAACGTACGGCGCGGATGAGCTCTTCATGAGTAAGCTTCCTATTGTTTGCCAGTCCTGTAAACGGCGCACCAAATTCCGGCATGATTTACCTCCTTTCCAAAATTAAATCTTAAACAACTAAAGTTGATGAGTTCGCAAAAAGTCAAAATTCGCGGGTTTTGTCATGCTGAGCTTGTCGAAGCATGACGCAATATCAATTAGTTATCTTCACCCTTCCCCTCGACAAGCTCGGGGTAAACTAGGCTCGGGGTGACATCTCCGACTTTTTACGATTCTATCAAAGTTGATCCCCCAAAAAGCCACTTTTAGAAAATGTGGGCTTATTTTTCAAATAAAGGTTCATCAAAATCCAGCACCTTTAATGGGCTTTGCCCGGTAAAAAGTTTTATTATTTTCCCAATAGTGTGTGCGTTGCCCCGAAGCATCAGTTTGCAGTCTTTGAA
>DATEXU010000222.1:0-3612 GCA_035256645.1 Thermodesulfobacteriota bacterium
CCGGGGAAATAAGGTTTTCGGCTATGGGATAATTATCTACCCAGTAAAGGACCTGAAACTTCTCTCTGCCTTTAAGGTTAATTTTCACTACCCCTTTAATCCTTCTCATTCCTCCGCTTTCCGGAATAGACCCAGTTGAAATTATTGTATAAACCATAGACGGAGAAATAGCAAGGTATTTAATAAGTAAAGCTTGATCGCCAACTTCCTGCCTAAGGGTATTGAGGTCTTTTAAAGGCTTTTCTTTTCTCGCTTCGATTATCTGATCGGCACCGTCCTCGGTCATACCCGGGATGCTCATTAAAACTTCCCTCGGAGCAGAATTAGCGTCAACCTGAAAGGAGCGGGTATAAACAGTCACGAGATCCACGAGCCCTTTTTGCCGGAACGGTTTTTTCTCCCCTTTTCCGGTTACAAAAGAACCGTAAAAAAGGGAAGGAGTTATTCCCCTCACCAGCAGAAGTTCTTCAACCGTATCAAACGGGCCGTCCTTAGAGTGATAAGGATCGGAAAGAGATTCATAATAATCATCCTCCGCCCCGTTAATCCGGTGGAGGTTATCATCATCCTTCCAGTCCAGAATGGAATCAACAATGATATCTCGCTCCCGCTTTTCTAATCCCAAGGTCGCGATGAGGTTCATCAGAAGATCCTCAGGAACAGTGTTAATATCATATTTACCTCTTTCCCCGCTGATTATAATCTCGGCTTTCCCGCGGCCGATCTCCATTTCAATCTTCCTCTGATCATCCCGCCACGGGCTTACTTCCCCCGTGGTTTCCTCTTCATCCCGAAAGACATGGCCTTTTATTATTTCTGCCACTGCTTGTTGAAACCCGCTCTGGGCATAAAAGTAACAGTCCGTTTCATCCTTAGAATTTTGGGTGGCAGTTATTTCCACCTTCATGGCAAAAGAAAATTCGAGGACAATCACCATGAGAAGAACAACCACCAGTAAAACCAAAACGAGCGCTATCCCTTTGTTATTCATCTTCCCTGCGCTCCTGGAGAAGATTCACCCGGAGGGGAAAGAAAAGCGCTTGTCTTTCTATTGCCAACATTAAGCTCTTTATCGGGAAAAGCAATTAAAGGGATGGTCATGGCGGTAACCAAAGGCTCTTCCTCAGGGCGTTTGGATCTTTGCTTCAAGGTTACTCTAATTGCCTGAGGGAGCATCAGATCTTCTCCTTCTTCGAACTCCCATCGGGTTCTCCATTCTCCCTTCGGCGCGTCCTTCGGAAGAACCAAATAGTCAAAAGTTAAATCCTCAACCTCGGACAATAAAACCATCTTTACCTCATTTTGGTCTGTCTGATCCGTTGATCCCGGGAAAAAATCATTTTCGGCTACCATCCCTTCCTGAACGAGAAAATCTTTTCCTTGAATTCCTTTGTCTTTAAGTGAATAGCGAACCCAAATCAATCCGGAAATCAAAGGTGATTGGATTGATAGGGGAGAGACAAATTGAAGAGCATGAGACTCCCCCTGCAAAGCAATCATCCACTTTTCGTCCTTTCTGACCCAATGCGGATAGATAGATTTTATCTGCGCAGCTATTCTGTCCAGAACCATCCTCGTCTTCCGGAACTCTTCCACCTCCCCTTCTCCCCTTTCCCAGGAGCGCGCAACCAGCCGAAAAGCTCCGCCCAGGATCATGACAATAAGGGAGAGCATCGCTACGGAAAGGAGAAGTTCCAGGAGCGTGAACCCTCCTGCAGGGCACAGCTTAGAGCGCCTTTGGAGGTGGAGCATTAAAATCCTCATCCTCAGATTTGGCAATAGTTTTTATTGTTTCAAAAAACAGGTTTTTCTCTTTATCTCCACTGGGCCAAAAAACAAAGACCTTTATTTTAAAAATATTAAGGGGAAACTTTTTTTCTTTATCGCCATCAACCAGAAAAACCGGCTCAATTTCATATCTCCAGCGATAGTCGCTCCCCTCGAATACTCCCTCTTCAACCGGGCCGGGAAATTCTTTTTTAAGGCACAGCTCTTCGAGCAACTGCCGGCCGTAAAAAACTGCCCGGGAATATTCTTGCGATTTTCTTCCTAAACGAAGCCCTCCGGCAAAAAGCTCCATGATAAGCGTAAGAGCAATCCCGAGGATAGCAAAGGCCACCATTATTTCCATGAGGGTAAACCCTTTATCAGCCGGTTTCTTTTCCATTGACCAAGACCTTGGCAGTGCTCATGAGGGGATCAATTGTTATAAAATAAGACCGGGCATTTTTAGCCCGCAAACCTATTTCACCTCCGCTCGAGCTTCCGTTGGGATAAAAGATAAAAACACCCTGGGGATCAGAGACTTCTTTTCTCCCTATTACTAATTTTTCGATCAGCACATCTTCCGGGTAGGAGTACACTTTCGTCGAAGGAGAAAAAGCATCTGCGGCGGCAGCAGAACTGATGTTTACAGCTTTTCCTTCCTCGGTCGGATCCATCACTGCTACCCGGTTCATTTTTCGGTCAAAGAGTAACCACACGAACTTCTTTTTCAAGACCGCCTGGTTACGAGTATAGTTGATTATGGCCACGGTCTTTTGAGCAGAAGTCTTTAAACGAGCGCCGGTTAAGCTGTTGATTAATCCTGGAGCAATCAGAGCAGTGATAATGCCGATTAAGGCCAAGACCAGGACCATTTCGATCAGGGAAAAGCCGGTTCCTGAAATTTTATATCGATTATTTTTGATCACATTGATTTTCATTTTAAGAATGAACTACCCCGCCGCAAGCAGCGGGGTATCAAAGAATTTAAATTCTGTCATTCCGCACTTGATGCGGAATCCCGAAAGTAAGGCAAAGCGACTAAGCACTTTTTTATTAGCTCCTGATGCCCACCCTCTGGATTCCCACGCCAGTGCCCTTCAGGGTATTCGTGGGAATGACGTGTGATAACCCTGTAGCAAGCTACAGGGAATTATCAAGTTAAAGTTTCGAGTTTTATGTTTTAAGCTTAACCCCTTACCCCTTAATTCTTATCCTTATTCCTTATCGTCAATCCCTTTCCAGCTTACAACATCCTGATCTTCACCCTCTCCCCCTTCCCTTCCGTCCGCTCCGTAAGAAATAATATCATAATCCCCATTGTCCCCGGGGTATTTATAAATATAGTCATGTTTCCAGGGATCTGAGGGAATATTTTTTTTGAGATATGGTCCATCCCACCGCTCTGCCTGGTCCGGTTTTACTCGAAGCGCAGCGAGTCCCTCCTCAGTGGTGGGGTACCTCCCCACATCAAGGCGAAAAGCATCCAGGGCGGCGCCGAAAAGCTCAATCTGCGCCTGGGTAGCTTGCAGCTTGGCCTTGCCCACTTTCCCCATGAACTTGGGCGCCACAAATGCAGCCAGAAGTCCGATAATGATCATCACCATGAGAAGCTCGATCAATGTGAACCCCGTTAGAAGGATTTCATGCGGGGCATTCATCCCGTGCTTCTTCACCCTGTTAGGTTTTGATATCAAACGGGACAAGCAGGACATTTCTAACGGGGTGAAGCCTTCTTTTCGCGCAAATTTTCTTTTCTTCATTCTATTACTCCTTTGTTCTTAATACCCGGCCGCCTGTAATCCCTTTTTCTAACCCCTCTAACTCCCCTTTCGCAAAGGGGAGAAT
>DATEXU010000223.1:0-9500 GCA_035256645.1 Thermodesulfobacteriota bacterium
AACTTCCCGCACCTTGTTGAGGGAATCCTGTCCAAGTGCTTGTACTGGTGATTGTAATACAGAAAAAGACTGCATAAAAAAACTCCCTCCAGGTTCATTCCCTGAAGGGAGTTTTTAGTTCTCGCGCTATAACCATCCCTTCAGGAAAATTCTGATCGTAGGAGTTATCAGCCCTGAAGGACGGTTACGGTGAACTCCATCACCACTATCGTGTTTTTAAAAAGTTATTCTGCTTTAAACTTTAATTTAGTTCACGGCGGCAAAAAAGTCAAGCTCTATTTTAGAGTCAAATTCGATAAGTAAAATCAGAACGTTAATCTTTCCTTTATCCGCTTTACCTCCTCATAAACTTCCGGACAGTGTTCCCAAAGAAGGTAGTTTTTTTGATCAGCCTCGATCACTTTCTCATCATACGGAAGAAACCCGAGCACTTCGAAGTCGGGTAAAAGTTTTTGGATGAACTCTTTTTCTTCTTCGTTTCTCACGCGGTTTCCCACTGCGAAGACCTTGGAAATCCCGATCTCTTGAGACAATTCCCGGATGCGATACGCCGTCTCCATGCTGCGCCTTCCAGGTTCAACCACGGCAATAAAAGCATTGACCGAAGAAGCTGTTGCCCTTCCCAAATGTTCTATCCCTGCTTCCATATCCATGACCACCACATCCTTTCGGTACAGAATGAGATGTTGAATGAGGGTCTTAAGCAAAACACTTTCGGGACAGACACACCCACCTCCTCCTTTTTTTACTCCTCCCATCACCATGAGCCGGATTCCATAATGCTCAACCCAAAGCTTTTCCGGAAGGTCGGATACGGTAGGGTTCATTTTAAACATCGCTCCATAGGAGCCGGGTTTGGCGCCGGTTCTTTCTTCAATCAGCTCACCCATTTTGGAGATCGGAATAATTTCCTCAGGTTTGGGAAACCTAAGCGTAGAGGCAAGGTTAGCATCGGGATCAGCATCAACTGCTAAAACCTGATACCCGGCATCAACATACGACCTGCACAAGAGAGCAGAAAAAGTGGTTTTTCCAACCCCGCCCTTACCGGTGATTGCTATTTTCATAGGCATCTTTCCGAATAATTTTTCTTGCAATCTTAACCAAGGTGTCAAAGCTTCTGAATTTTTACCGCACAGGCCTTGTATTCCGCTGTCTCGGTTATGGGATCGAACGCCGGATTAGTCAGCCAGTTAGCACAGGTTTCACGGAAATGGAAGGCCATCCATACCATGCCCGGAGGAACCTGTTCAGTCAATTTGGCCTTGACCATCACCTCGCCACGACGGGAACTCACCCGGATCATCTCGCCGTTTTCAATGCCCAAAACCGTAGCGTCTGATGGAGAGATGTCGGCGGTCTCCTCCCCTAAAAGCTCATTCAGACCAACAGCACGACCGGTTTGGGTGCGAGTATGATAGTGATAAAGCCGCCGACCCGTGCTCAGAACAAAAGGATACTGCTCGTCAGGAACCTCAGCGGGCGGAGTCCAGTCAACAGGCATAAATTTTCCAAGGCCGCATACAAAGCACCCATCTTTATGCAGGAAGGAGGTACCGCAGTGATTTTTATCAGGAACCGGCCATTGAAGGCCATCCCCTTCCAAACGCGCATATTTTATGCCGGCAAACTGAGGCGCAAACTCGGAGATTTCATTATCCCAGATATCTTGCGCACTGTTGGATGACCAGACATGCCCCATACGCTTGGCAATCTCCTTGAATATCCACCAATCTGGTTTCGAAATCCCAGGAGGTTCGCTAACCGGACGCACTCTGTTTACTCGCCTTTCACTGTTGGTGAAGGTTCCTTCTTTTTCACCCCAAGCTGCAGCAGGCAAGACGACATGGGCAAAACGGGTGGTTTCAGTGGGAAAAATATCCTGGCAAACCAGGAATGGGGCCGATTCAGGGCATTTTTCTACATGCCGGATGTCTGGTTCGCTGTTAGCCATGTTTTCGCCAAAAATATAAAAAGCCTTGATCCTGCCGTCAAGCAGGCCCTCCAGCATGGAAGGCATCATCATTCCTGGTTTTTCAGGCAACCTGTCGACACCCCATGCAGCCCTAAACTTTGTCTGCGCCTGCGGGTCGTTTACCTTTTGATATCCGGGAAAAACATTGGGAAGCGCACCCATATCGCAAGCACCCTGCACGTTATTCTGCCCCCTCAAGGGGTTCACACCACCGCACTCAAACCCCACGTTTCCCAAAAGCATCTGGAGGTTGGCGCAACTGTAAACGTTATTGACTCCGCACGTGTGTTCAGTAATCCCCAGAGTGTACATAAGCATGGCTGGTTTTACCGAGCTCAAACGTCTTGCCACCTGCCGAATCATTTCAGCGTCTACGCCACAAATTCCAGCAGCCCGCTCGGGTGGATACTCCATAACCTTTGTTTTGAGTTCCTCAAAAGCGGTGCAGCATGATTTTACATAGTCTTTATCATAAAGATTCTCGGTTATGAGAACATTCATGATCCCGTTGAGAAAAGCAATGTCGCTCCCTACTTTAATGGGAACGTGAAGTGTTGCACGTTCCGCAAGGTCGGTGCGACGCGGATCAACAACATAAAGTTCTGCGCCATTCATTAATGCGTTGTTGATAAAAGTAGCAGCAACCGGATGAGCTTCTGTCATATTGGAGCCAATGACGAAGAACATCTTGGCTTTGGCAAAGTCGGCGAATGAGTTAGTCATCGCACCCGAACCGAAACTTGTCGCCAGACCGGCGACGGTGGGAGCGTGTCAGGTTCGAGCGCAGTTATCGATATTATTGGTACCGATTACCGCGCGAAATAGTTTTTGCATCTGATAGGAATCTTCGTTAATGCTGCGAGAACAACTGACCCCGCCTATGGCATCAGGGCCATGCTCGGCAATAATCTCCTTGAATTTGGCTACAACCAGATCGAGCGCCTCATCCCAGGATGCCTCACGAAACTGGCCGTTTTCCCTGATCAGCGGAGTTTTCAGCCGCTCGTCGGAGTAAATAAAGTCATACCCGAACCGTCCTTTAACACACAACCGTCCCTGGTTGGGCGCACCGTCTTCGACCGCCGTCACTTTCGTGATTCTGCCGTCTTGGATGTGGAGCCACATCTGGCATCCCACTCCGCAGTAAGGACAGGTGGTACGAACTTTTTCCATCTCCCAGACACGCCCCATACCAGACGCTTTCTTTTCCGTCAACGCGCCGACCGGGCACGACTGCACGCACTGGCCGCAAAAAACACAGGGACTCTCGCGAAGCCCACGGTCATAGGCAGTTCCAACCCTGGTAGCAAAACCCCGGCCGATAAAATCGATCGCATTCCATCCTTGTACTTCATTACAGGCAGCGACACAGCGCCCGCAGAGGATACACTTATTATAATCCCGTTCAATAAACGGGTTGGAAACATCAATGGGGTAGTGGTGCTGCTCGCCCTTAAACCGGCTGGATTTGACACCCAGCTGGTAAGCATACTTTTCGAGCTTGCAGGATCCGCTCTTTTCGCAGGTCATGCAATCATAAGGGTGATCCGAAAGAAGAAGCTCAACCACCATCTTCCGAGCGCCCAGCACCCGGGGTGTATTCGTTCGCACCATCATTCCCTCGCTCACGGGTAATGAACACGAGGGGACGAGTGTTCGAGCGCCTTCCACTTCAACGAGACATATTCTGCAGGCGCCGGTGGGTTTGAGGTCATCGCGATAACAAAGATGAGGGATTGAGATCCCGGCAGCTTTGGCGGCCTGCAAAACCGTGACCCCCTTGCTTACTGTTATCCGCTTGCCATCTATTTCTAAGGTTACCGTGTCCATTGCTCCTCCTGATAGGTTAAGTTTCCAAAGCGACCGGCAAAAAAGCGTCCTCACTGAGATAATACTTCATTTTTTCAGGTCACATAAATTGCGTCGAATTTGCATTCCCCCTTACAGATTCCACACTGGATGCAGAGGCTCTGATCAAGGGCGTGGGCCTTTTTCTTTTCCCCGGAAATGGCTTTCTGAGGGCAAGCCGTTCTGCACCTTCCGCAACCGGTGCATTTTTCTGCATCAATGTGAAAGGAGATGAGGGCACGACAGACTCCCGCAGGGCATTTTTTGTTGTTGATGTGCTCTTCATATTCATTGCGGAACTGGTTGAGCGTGGTAAGCACCGGGTTGGGAGCAGTTTGTCCGAGGCCGCACAACGAGGCATCTTTAATCTTTTCCGCCAGTTCGCGCAAGAGGTCAATGTCTTCGGGTCTTCCGTCACCCTCGCAGATTCTTGTCAAAATCTCGAGCATGCGCTTTGTTCCCATACGGCAGGGGACGCACTTGCCACATGATTCGTTTTGAGTAAACGTCAAAAAATACTTGGCCATATCAACCATGCAGGTTTCGTTGTCTACCACGATTAATCCGCCCGAGCCCATTATAGCGCCTGCTTTGGCGAGGGATTCATAATCGATGGGTAGATCAAGAAGCTTCTCAGGAATACAGCCGCCGGAAGGACCGCCGGTCTGCGCGGCTTTAAACTTTTTCTTGTTCGGGACTCCGCCACCCACATCAAAGATAAGCTCCTTGAGGGTGATCCCCATCGGTACCTCCACCAGTCCCGTATTATTCACTTTTCCGGCCAAAGCGAAGACTTTGGTACCCTTACTGGTTTCAGTTCCCATTCCGGCGTACCATTCGGGACCGTTAAGCATAATACTTGCAACATTAGCCCAGGTTTCCACATTATTGATATTGGTGGGTTTTCCCCAGAGGCCGGAGACAGCAGGAAAAGGCGGCCGTTGATTGGGCATACCGCGCCTTCCTTCAATGGAGGCAATTAAAGCGGTTTCTTCTCCACACACAAACGCGCCTGCTCCTTCTTTAAGGATAATACGAAAATTAAAACCTGAACCCAAAATATTATCACCCAGAAATCCCATCTCTTCTGCCTTTGCAATCCCGATTTTAAGGTGCTCCACCGCAATGGGGTATTCCGCACGCACATAAATATAACCGGTCTGCGACCCAATCGCATAGGCGCCGATCATCATCCCTTCAAGTACGGAATGGGGATCTCCTTCCAGCACCGCCCGGTCCATGAACGCACCGGGGTCTCCTTCGTCAGCATTACAGATGATATATTTCTCACCCCCCGGAGCAGAGCGGGCAAACGACCATTTCATAGCCGTAGGAAAGCCGGCCCCCCCCCTGCCGCGGAGCCCGGATTGTTTAACTACATCAATCACCTCATTAGGGCTCTTTTGGGTAAGGACTTGTGCGATCGCTTCATAGCCGTCGTTTGCTATGTAGTCTTCAATCGAGGTCGGATTAATTCTTCCACAATTCCGGAGGACTACCCGCACCTGGGTTTTATAAAAGGGAACATCCTTTTCATAAGGATATTTATTCCCGTTTTCATCCTCGAAAACAAAATCTTCTACAATGGAACCGTTCTTAATGGTTTGCTCCACAATGTCAGGAATAACTTTGGGCGTTAGGCCTTGATAAAATATGCCCATAGGCTCAATAACGCATACCGGTGCTTTTGCGCAGAATCCGTGACAACCGGTTTCGACAATATCTACGCTATCCGCTAAATTTTGGGCTTTCAACTCCTCCTTGAAGGCATCGCGCATTGCCTCCGCACCATACGCCCGGCACCCGGTCATGCATATTCTTATGCTCATGCGGTTCGGATCTAAGCTCTGTTTTAACTTTTCTCTATAGCTTTTTAAATCGCTTCCGCTTTTAAACCTCATGACGGCACCTCAGCTTTCCTCATTTTTTCAATCACTTTCACAGCAGCCCGTGGGGTTAGTTTTCCGTGGTATTGATCATCGATCATCTTAACCGGAGCCAAGAAACACGTCCCCAGGCAAGCAACTGTTTCCAAAGTAAATTTCAGGTCTTCCGTTGTTTCACCAGCCTTAATACCCAGGTTTCGCTCTATTTCTTCCAGCACTCCTTTTCCGCCTTTGACATGACAAGCGGTCCCTTGGCAAACCTTTATAATGTGTTTTCCTCTCGGTTTTTGATAAAACTGAGCATAAAAGGTAATGACTCCATAAATTCTGCTGAGCGGAACTTTTGTTTGTTTATTGATATACCGGAGGACTTCTTCAGGAAGATAACCATAAAGTTCTTGAGCCGCTTGAAGCAAAGGAATAAGCGAACCCTTACTATTTTTTTTTTCTTCAATGACGGGGTCTAACAAGGTGAGATCAATGTCCCCCCCTCTGGTCTTTTCCATTGCGTATCCTCTCGGGTTAGAAAATATTAAGAACCGTCCTATGCAAAAAAAAGAATGGCTTATACTCTCGATGCAAAAATTTTTACCCAGAGAATATAGGCCATTCCCAAAAAAAATTCAAACAAAATACAAACAGAATACAAATATCTCTGACTGATAAATACAACTTTTGAAACTGACATTTGTCAGCTTAAATACTTTTCAATCGTTCTGGCTGCTTTTCGCCCCGCGCCCATCGCGAGAATAACCGTGGCTCCTCCGGTTACAATATCTCCCCCAGCGTATACACCTTTTAGGTTGGTTTCTCCGGTTTCCTCATTCGCTACGATGTATCCCCATTTGTTCAAGCCAAGGCCAGGCGTTGCTGTGGGAAGGAGCGGGTTAGCATTTGTTCCCAGAGACATAATCAGCGCATCAATGTCAATGGTAAACTCCGATCCTTTTACGGCAATAGGTCTTCGTCTCCCCGAGGCATCAGGTTCTCCCAGCTCCATTCTCAGACACTCCATCGCCTTAACGTTGCCCTTTTCATCGCCGATAATTCTGGTGGGATTGGTGAGAAACTTGAAAATTAATCCTTCTTCCTCGGCATGGTGGACCTCTTCTGCCCTGGCGGGCATCTCATCTTTGGAACGGCGGTAGACTAAATATACATCATCAGCGCCTAAGCGAAGAGCGGTCCGAGCAGAATCCATAGCCACATTTCCTCCACCTACCACGGCAACGTTTCTGCTTCTTTTTATCGGAGTGTCATATTCGGGGAAGAGGTAGGCTTTCATAAGGTTAGAACGAGTTAAAAATTCATTGGCGGAGTAAACGCCGTTCAGATTTTCGCCGGGAATATTCATAAACATCGGGCCTCCGGCACCGATCCCGATGAAGACCGCGTCATAACCATTACTTAATAGTTCGGGAATGGTAAATAAGTTCCCAATGACGGCATTAACCCTGACTTCTACCCCCAAGCTTTTTACATAATCAACTTCTGCCTGCACAATCGCTTTCGGCAACCTAAACTCAGGGATGCCATATACCAAAACCCCTCCTGCCTTGTGAAGGGCTTCAAAAATGGTTACCCCAAAACCTATCTTGGCTAAATCAGCTGCTACGGTAAGGCCGGCTGGGCCGGCCCCTATGACTGCAACTTTCTTGCCCCTGGGCGCTGGGCGAGGAGGTACTTGAACCATCTTATTTTCTCTTTCCCAGTCAGCGATGAACCGTTCTAAGCGGCCAACGGCCACCGGTTCATTTTTCTTCCCCAAAGTGCACTTACTTTCACATTGAACTTCCTGAGGACAAACCCTGCCGCAGACAGCGGGAAGAGCATTTTTTTCCTTCATCTTCCTGGCTGCTTCAACAAATTTACGCTCCGCAATAAGTGCAATAAAATCTGGAATGTCTATTTCAACCGGACACCCTTCTACGCACGGCCGATTTTTACATTGAATACACCGAGTTGCTTCTTCCACTGCCTGATCTTCCGAATAGCCGAGAGGAACCTCCTTAAAATTTTTAACGCGTTCCTTCGGGGGTTGTTCCAGCATCTTAGTTTTATAAGGAACAATTTTCTTTTTCGGTTTTTTCTCTTTGTCTTCCATGGGTATCTCCTCTTCAGATCATAACGTCGTTAACGCGATTTTCTCTTCTTCTTTATATTGATTCAGCCGGCCCATAAGCAGGTCAAAGTCAACTTTATGACCATCAAATTCCGGGCCGTGAACACAGGCAAACTTAGTCTCGTTTCCCACATTCACTCTACATACGCCACACATCCCGGTAGCATCGATCATGATGGGGTTAAGGCTCACAATGGTGGGAACGCCGAACGGCTCGGTTGTTTTCGCAACGAATTTCATCATGATGGTAGGGCCAATGGCTATGACCCGATCAATCTTCTCTTCCGCGAGGATTTGCTTTAAAACATCGGTAACCAACCCATGATGCCCTTTAGTACCGTCATCAGTGGTGATTACCAGACGATGGCAGAAGGCTTTCATCTCCTCTTCGAAAATAAGCAGGTCCTTATTCCTCGCTCCAACAATGCCAATTACTTGGTTTCCAGCCTGGAAGAGACCTCGGGTGACCGGATAAATGACCGCGGTCCCCACACCGCCTCCGACACAGACAACTTTACCAAATTTCTCAATTTCGGTAGGCTTACCCAACGGCCCCACCAAATCTTCAATAACACCCCCCTCATTTAACCGACCAAGTAAAATAGTGGTTTTCCCAACTTCCTGGAAGACAATGGTAATTGTTCCTTTTTGAGGATCAAAATCATTGATGGTGAGAGGAATGCGTTCCCCTTTCTCGCCAATTTTGACGATTACAAACTGCCCGGGCCTTGCCTTTTTCGAGATATCCGGCGCTTCAATTCTAAGGAGCTTGATATCCTGACCCAAAACTTTTTTCTCTACGATCTTGAACATTTATAGCTCTCCTTTCTTTTTTATCTGAAGTAAAAATAAGGAATTTGCTATAGTACTCTACCCTTCTTTGTCAGTCAAACGGAAGGGAGAGATAAATAAAAATAACTATAACTCAAAAAGTAACTGTTAAATTTTTTAACTGCCTTTTATGAGGGGAGGCAAATTGAAAAGCAAAGCCTATGCCAATGAACTTGAATTTGCCTAACCTATTAAAAACCAATGATATTTTATTTTCGGCAAAAGATTGAATAAAAAGCATCCACGTAAAAAACCTGTCATATTTTTTTCAGGTTGTTAAACAAGTTGTAAAATTTTCCAACCGACTGTGTTCGTTGCCATACAAAAGATTAAACCGATGAACTGATCCTGCTGCTTCTTGACCGCTCATAAGTCACGTCTCCTGGGGACAGTTAAAAAGAACACTCGTTGAACCTTATGGCCCGATCAATCTTTTTAAATTTTTTGAAAGCAGTAATTCTTTTTCTTCATTACCCACTCGCAAAGAAAGAATTTTTTCTAATTCGGTCTTCATCGTTCCAAATGGGATATCTGAACCAAAAAGAATCCGTTCGGGACCAATTGTGTCGATAAACCTTTTTACCACTCCAGAACTAGCCAAGGAAGTGTCAAAATAAACATTCGGATATTTTGCGAAGGCTTCGAGAAAGTCTAACGGACTTCCTCCTAACATTCCCATATGAGGAATGATAATCTTAAGGCTTTTGGTGCGTTTAACAAATATCTCCGTAAAAGCTAAATCCTCCTCAAAAATGATGGGGAGGTCAATACTCTCTGACGCCTCAATGAATTCATGCACCCCCGGATCTTCCAAAACCTCATAATTTGATGAGCAATC
>DATEXU010000224.1:0-6721 GCA_035256645.1 Thermodesulfobacteriota bacterium
TGTTTTTACTTGACAATAAGTACCTGAGTTAATAAAATGCTTTATGTTTTAAAGATAACGTGCCTTTCTTTTTTCTCTATTTACCTTTTGAAAAATAGTTGGTTTGATCAAGGACAACGATGGATTAAATCAACCAAATCACAGGGATATAGCCATGGCTAATTTACATGATCTTTTGAAAGAAATGGTAAAAAGGGGCGCTTCAGATCTGCACATCACTATCGGAAGCGCGCCTCAGCTCAGGATCAACGGGACACTGGTTCCCATGGATTCTGCCCCTCTCAGCCCTAATGACACCAAACAACTTTGCTACAGTATTCTTACTGAATCCCAAAAACATAGGTTTGAAGAGGAAAACGAGCTTGATCTCTCGTTTGGAGTAAAGGGGTTAAGCCGATTTCGAGCAAATATTTTTCTGCAGCGCGGAGCGCCGGCAGCTGCGTTTCGTCTCATTCCTTATAAAATATTGAGCTTCGCGGAACTTGGCCTCCCCTCGATTGTGGATGAATTGGTTAGAAAACCCCGGGGCCTTGTTCTGGTTACCGGACCAACCGGAAGCGGAAAGTCGACTACCTTAGCCTCAATGATCGACAAAATTAACGGGGAAAGGCACGAACATATCATCACCGTTGAAGACCCCATCGAATACCTTCATAAGCACAAAGGATGCCTGGTAAATCAGAGAGAAGTCGGAGCAGACACCAAAAGTTTTAAGAATGCCTTAAAATACATCCTCCGCCAGGATCCGGATGTGGTCCTGATTGGTGAAATGCGAGACCTGGAAACCATTGAAGCGGCCCTCATCATCGCGGAAACAGGTCATCTCGCTTTTGCCACGCTTCACACTAATTCTTGTGTTCAGAGCATTAACCGAGTGATAGACGTATTCCCCCCCTACCAACAACCCCAGGTACGCGCCCAACTTTCTTTTGTGCTGGAAGGGGTGTTATGTCAGACCCTCATCCCAAAATTAAACGGGACAGGCCGGGTATTAAGCCTCGAAGTTATGATTCCCAACCCGGCAATTCGAAACCTCATTCGTGAGGACAAAATCCATCAAATCTACTCTCAGATGCAGGTTGGGCAGACGAAGTTTGGTATGCAGACCATGAATCAGTCCTTAGCTTCCCTTTATTTGCGAAAATTTATCTCTTTTGAGGATGCTCTCGGCCGAAGTTCTGATCCTGATGAACTCCGGCAGGTAATTAACCAAGGACAGGTTAGCTCTTCTGCGGGGATGGCCCCTCGGAAGCCAACTCGGTAACAATCTTGGCTCATAGCTCGTGGCTATCAGCAAGGAGCTGGGGGCGAGAACGGGATGAAGTTGGGAAGATGCGAAGATAAGAAAATGGAAGCTTCCTAACCTCATAACTTCTTAGCTTCCCACTTTCTGAATCGTGCACGAGGAACATACTACGTTAAACGCCGCAAATTAGTTTTTAAAAAGAGGAGGGCTTATGCCAGTATTTCTTTGGGAGGGTAAAGACCGAACTGGAGGTGTTAAAAAAGGAGAATATGAAGCTCCGAATGAAGCTGCAGTCCGTGTCTACTTGCGAGGAATACGGATAACGCCTACCAAAGTCAGTTCAAAAACAAAAGGCATTTTCAGTAACAAATTAGGAGGCACCCGGCAGCAAAAAATCAAAATTAAAGACGTGGTTATTTTTACCCGTCAATTTTCTACCATGATTGATGCTGGCCTCCCTCTTGTTCAGGGCCTGGAAATTTTAGCTGCGCAGCAGGTCAATAAATCCTTCAAACGTGTCATCACTGATGTTAAAGAGACCGTCGAAGGTGGTTCCACGTTAGCTGATTCCCTTAAAAAACATCCCAGGGTTTTTGATGATCTGTATGTTAATTTGGTCGCGGCCGGAGAAGTAGGCGGTATTCTCGACACCATCCTGCAGCGGCTCGCTGTGAGCATGGAAAAGCTCGCGGCCCTTAAAAGAAAAGTAAAAGGCGCCATGCTTTACCCCGCCATTGTTATGACGGTAGCTGTGGGCGTTGTTGCCATACTCCTTATTTTTGTTATCCCTATTTTTGCAAAAATGTTCGCTGAATTCGGCAAAGAACTCCCCGCTTTTACCCAGATGGTTATTAATATCAGCCATTGGTTTGCCAAGGGAATAATCCCCATACTTTTTGTTCTTGGATTGTTGTCATTCCTTTTTGGCAAGTTTTACAAAACTTCAAAGGGCAGGTTGCTTGTCGATAGTTTTATCTTAAAATCTCCGATCATTGGTGACGTTGTCCGGAAAGTAGCCATTGCCCGGTTTACCAGAACCTTGGGCACAATGATCAGCAGTGGTGTCCCTATCTTGGATGGCCTGGATATCGTTGGCCGCACTGCGGGCAACATGGTAGTGCAAAACGCCATTGATGCTACCCGAAAAAGCATTTCAGAAGGAAAGAGTTTTGCTGAACCTTTAACCGCAACCGGCGTTTTCCCCCCTATGGTGGTCCAGATGATTGCGGTTGGGGAATCAACCGGAGCCTTAGATTCCATGCTCAGCAAAATCGCTGACTTTTATGATGAGGAGGTCGATGCTGCGGTGGATGCCTTAACCAGTATGATTGAACCTCTTTTGATATTGTTTTTAGGGGGTACGGTCGGAACCCTGGTTATCGCTATGTATCTGCCTATCTTTACGATGGCAAGCGCAATCGAATAAACATTTTAAGTTTTAAGGTGTTGGGTGTTGGGAATTAGGTGGTAGGTTTAAGGCCGTAGGTCTTAGGTTATACCCCAAAACCTACAACCCAAAACCCATGACCCAAAAGCTATAACCTACAACCCAAAACCTATAACCTATCCCTTAATCCTTGCTTCCCCGTAAGGCGTAAAGCGTAAACCGTAAGATGTTAAAACACTTCACGCTTCACGTGCTCACGTTTCACGGAGCATAATCCTTTCTCCCTGTCCCTCGTTCCTTACCCCTTGTCCTGCGTTTCCCGCTTGGTTTAAAAGAACTTTTTCTTGACTCTCTACGAGGATTAGAATATGAATAATTGTTTTAACTTTAAAAAGATTTTTCGATTTTTCTTTAGAAAATTAGCTTACTTCAATGAGCAACATCCTTTTCCAGCAAAGAATCAATAAATTAGAAGAATTGAAAGAAGAGGGAGTAGCCCTCTATCCCAATACGTTCAGGGTTGATACTACTATTTCCCAATGCCGCAAAATGTTTGGAGAAATTGACACGCAAGCCCTGGAACAGGAAAAAGGTCATTATGCTTTTGCCGGTCGCATCATGGCGGTCCGGAATTTTGGGAAAGCTGCTTTTTTTCACTTCCAAGATCGGACCGGAAAGCTTCAGGCTTTTATTCAAAAAGAATCAACTAATAATTTTTTTCATTTTTTCAAGGGGTTAGATATTGGTGATTTTGTCGGCATCAAAGGGAAGCCCTTTCGAACCAAGACCAACGAACTCACCCTTCTGGTGGAAGAAATGTGTCTCCTTTCTAAATCTCTGCAGCCGCTGCCGGAAAAATGGCATGGTCTTACTGATGTTGAGACCCGTTACCGGCAAAGATACCTTGACTTAATCATGAACCCCGCGATCAGACGGGTATTTGAACTGAGAAGCGCAACTATTCAAGCTCTCCGCAATTTTCTTCTTGCTCGTGATTTCTTTGAAGTAGAGACCCCGATGATGCATCCCATTGCCGGGGGAGCAACGGCAAGACCATTTAAAACCCATCATCATGCTCTGGGTATAGACCTCTATCTGAGAATTGCTCCGGAATTATATCTCAAGCGACTGGTAATTGGTGGAATGGAAAGAGTATTTGAAATCAACCGAAGTTTCCGCAATGAAGGTATCTCCACTCAGCACAACCCGGAATTCACTATGCTCGAATTTTATCAAGCTTATGCCGACTATAAAGATCTCATGGACTTAACTGAAGAGATGCTGGCTGAAGTGGTAAAGTCATTATTCGGAAGCCTCAGAATATCCTACCAAGGGGAAACACTTGATTTTACTCCTCCCTGGAAACGGATGAGCTTAAAAGAGTCACTTACCTCAGTGGGTGGATTTGGTTCAGAATTTTTGCAGGATCCGTTACAAATGCGGAACTATCTGGAAACTCACTCTGTCCCGATAACTGACAAGGAAAAGATCGGGAAACTCCATACCGACCTGTTTGAGGCCATCATTGAGCCTCAGCTGATCCAACCAACGTTTGTCATTAATTATCCGGTAGAAGTCTCGCCTCTTTCCCGGCGACGGGATGACGATCCTTCTGAAGTTGAGCGTTTCGAACTTTTCATTGCCGGCCGAGAAATCGCGAACGCCTTCTCCGAACTCAATGATCCGAATGATCAAAAGGAACGTTTTTTAAAGCAACTGGAAGAACGAGAAAAAGATGCGGATATTCCTCCCGAGATTGATGAAGATTATATTCGCGCCCTTGAATACGGGATGCCGCCAACCGCTGGTGAGGGTATCGGGATTGATCGTCTGGTCATGCTTTTGACCGATTCCCCTTCAATCCGGGATGTCATTTTATTTCCCCTTTTACGACCGGAGCTAAAGGTTTAAAAATGAAGTTTGAATTATTCGTCAGCCTGCGATATCTGCTGGCAAAACGGAAACAAGCATTTTTTTCTATTATTACCGTTATTTCTATTATCAGCGTTACTATTGGAGTAATGACCCTTATCACTGTTTTGGGAGTCATGAGCGGATTTGAAAACGACCTGAAAGGAAAAATTCTCGGCACGAATGCCCATATCCGGATCTTTAAGTTTGACAAGGGCATAGAGAACTACCCTTACGTATCCTCACAGATTGCAAAGATCACGGGAGTTATGGCCACGACCCCTTTTGTCTATTCTGAGGCCATGCTTTCCTCGGAGGCCGCTGTTTCCGGTATTGTCCTCCTGGGAATCAACCCCGAGACCGTGGGTCAGGTTACTAACTTAAAACAAAACCTTATTAAGGGAAATCTCGATAATCTCATGCATCCCGGTCTTCCCGGCTTACCCCCGCATGCCCCCATTTTGCCGGGAATCTTTATCGGAAAAGAATTGGCAAAAAATTTCGGCCTCTCTTTTCTCGATGAAGTAACCGTAATCTCTCCTTTGGGTGAGCAAACCCCTATGGGGATGGTGCCGAAGATGAAAAAATTTCGGATCGTGGGCATTTTTGATTCTGGAATGTATGAATACGACACTAAATGGGCTTACATCTTTCTTCCTACCGCCCAAAAATTCTTTCAGATGGGGGAGGCAGTTACCGGAATTGAGGTAAAAGTCTCCAATCCTTATGAAGCCCATACCATTGCCGGAGATATTAATAAAAAACTGGGGTTTTCTTTTCAGGCTCGTGATTGGATGGAAATGAACAAAAATCTGTTTTCCGCCCTCCGGATAGAAAAAATTGTCATGTTTATTATCCTCGTCCTTATAATTCTGGTAGCCTCCTTTGGCATAATCAGCATATTGATTATGGTGGTTATGGAAAAAATCTCAGACATCGCGATCATGAAAACTATGGGGGCAAAGGCTTCGAGCATTATGAAAATATTTATGATTGACGGCCTGGTGATAGGGATTTTCGGGACAATACTGGGAACAATCGGGGGGCTTTCTTTAGGAAAAAATATTCAGGCAGTAGCCAATTTGCTTG
The DNA here is from genome assembly GCA_035256645.1 of Thermodesulfobacteriota bacterium. GTDB lineage: Bacteria > Desulfobacterota > WTBG01 > JAGOGO01 > JAGOGO01. The sequence continues at coordinate 5,634 of DATEXU010000224.1, forward strand.
AAAAACGTTTTCATATTAATGTATTTCCTCCGGATGTTTATTATATTGATAAGATTCCTTTTCAAATTAACCCTACTGAGATCACGTTGATTATTGTTATAACCCTGACCGTAAGCTTTTTTGCGACGGTTTTTCCCTCCTGGCAGGCCTCCCGGCTCGATCCCGCCGAGGCCCTGCGCTATGGATAAGAACGAAAAGAGGAAACCAGGTGGAAACAAAAACACCACTTATAGCGATTCACAATGTTTGTAAAACTTATGGGAATGGTCAAAAGCAGGTCAGCGCCTTACGGGGTATAAGTTTTGACATTTATGAACAAGAGTTTTTATCTATCGTAGGAACTTCCGGAGCCGGGAAAAGCACTCTTCTCCACGTGTTAGGAACTCTCGATCGGCCTTCACAAGGTGAGGTCGTTTATCGAGGAAAAGATGTTTTTTCCTGGAATGATAAAGAGTTAGCTCAATTTCGGAACCAAAAGATCGGCTTTGTGTTTCAATTACATTATCTTCTTCCGGAATTTTCCGCTTTGGAAAATACCATGATGCCGGCGCTTATTCGAGGAATAAAAACCCGGGAAGCCAAAGAAAAAGCGGAAACCATTCTCATTAAAATGGGTCTTAAAGAAAGAATTCACCATAAACCAGGCGAACTTTCCGGAGGTGAGCAACAAAGAACGGCAATCGCCCGGGCTCTGGTCCTGAAACCTGAAATTATCCTGGCTGATGAACCAACCGGTAACCTCGATTCAGAAACCGGAAAATTAATTTTTGACCTCCTCTTTAAATTAAACGCGGAAGAAAAAATCGTGATGGTGGTAGTTACCCATAATGAAAGTTTAGCGAGCCAAACCCCTCGCTTAATCACTTTGAAAGATGGAATAAAAATTGGGGATACATACCCTGTAAAAGGAGAAGCATGAAAAAAATAGTCATTTTCATAGCCATCATCTTCCTTGTAATCGGCGCGCACATTTCTCTCCGGGCTTCGGAAGAAGGGACCGTGACTGTTTTAGTCGCCCCTTTCCAGGCGCGAAGTCAGGAACCTTTGGACTATGTTACCCAGGCCGTTCCCCACCTGCTTTCCTCGCG
>DATEXU010000225.1:0-8341 GCA_035256645.1 Thermodesulfobacteriota bacterium
AAGGTTAAAAAACGTTGGGATTACACTCAGTGCCAAAAAGGGAAAAAAGGAAGGAGCATTACAGGGTAAAACCATTGTCTTCACCGGGACGTTAACCCAGTTTACTCGGCATGAAGCTGAAAAGCGGGCAGAATCTTTAGGCGCCCAAATATCTTCAAGCGTGAACAAAAAAATCGACTTTGTGGTTGTGGGAGCTGATCCTGGTTCTAAATATGACCGGGCAAAAGATCTGAAAATTACTATTTTAACCGAAGCTGATTTTAAAAAAATCCTTGAGTCGTGAGCATTTGAAATTACAGATTCAGTTGGTTCTTGTTTTTTCAATCAAATGATGTTAAAAAACGTATAGTAAAAGTAAAAACGCATGTAATACCAAGTTGCATTCAAAAGCAGATCGAGGCGGCGACGAGGAATCGACATCGAGGAGTATGACGAGGAGACAACAAAGATATGCAAATGAAGGCGACTTAGTATAACGTCTCGAAACGTGGAGGTGTCATGAAAGGGGTTATACTTGCCGGGGGATTGGGAACGCGTCTTTTTCCTCTCACCAAAACAACCAATAAACATCTCTTGCCGGTTTATAATAAACCCATGATCTATTATCCGATTCAAACCCTGGTTAACGCCGGGATTACTGATGTTTTACTGGTAACCGGAGGGAACAATGCGGGTGATTTTCTAAGGCTCATCGGAAACGGAAAAGAGCTTAATCTCAAGCATATCGAATACACCTATCAGGAAGGAGAGGAAGGAATTGCTCAAGCGCTGAGTCTGGCCGAGGAGTTTGCGGATAACGGTAAAATTTGCATTGTTTTGGGCGATAATATTATTGAAAAAAATATCTACGGCGCAGTAGAAAATTTTAAAAAACAGAAAAATGGGGCAAAGATTATAGTGAAGCAGGTGCCTGATCCGGAACGCTTTGGGGTGCCTGTTTTAGAAGGCGATACGGTAATAGCGATTGAGGAAAAACCGGATGTCCCCAAGTCGAACTATGCAGTTATTGGGATTTATATGTTTGATAATACCGTGTTTGATATTATTCGAACACTCAAACCCTCTCAGCGTGGTGAGCTCGAAATAACTGACGTCAACAATGTTTATATTAAGAGAGGGAATATGACGTATGAATTCCTCGATGGCTGGTGGACTGATGCCGGAACCTTTGATTCGTTGAGAACCGCCACAAATTTAGTGGCAGAAACCGGCGCGAACAAAATTTAAGAAAAAGGATTAGCGCTATGATCATTGGAGTTAAAACCAAACCGTTAAAGGTAATCCCCGATGAGCGAGGGCGTTTGATGGAAATGCTTCGGTCTGATGAAGAAATTTTTATGAGGTTCGGGCAGGTATATATGACCACCGCCTTTCCTGGTGTCGTGAAAGGATGGCATTATCATAAAGTACAATATGATAACATGATAGTCGTCAAAGGCATGATGAAGATTGTTCTTTATGATAGCCGCAAGGATTCCCCCACCTATAAGGAAGTAAATGAATTTTTTCTCGGTGATTACAATTTGCAGCTTCTGCATATCCCTCCTTTAGTTTTTCACGGATTTAAATGTGTAAGTGAAAACGAAGCGCTGGTCATCAACATACCTACCGAAACGTATAACTATTCTCTTCCTGATGAATACCGGGTCCCTCCCCATGATAATGATATCCCTTATGATTGGAGTCGTAAGGACGGTTGACAATCTTCTTTTTTTTGCGCGAGCACGATGATGAAAATTTTAGTAACTGGCGGCGCAGGTTTTATCGGATCTAATTATATCCTTTTCATGCTGCAAACCTACCCGGATGTTCAGATAACCAATCTGGATAAATTAACCTATGCGGGTAACCTGGAGAATCTTTCTACGGTTGAACGTAATTTTTCCTATTCTTCACGGTACCAGTTTATTAAAGGCGACATTGTTGATCGTAGATTGATTGACAACCTCTTAACGCAGGGGTTTGATGTGGTTATCAACTTTGCCGCCGAGTCACATGTTGATCGCAGCATCGAAGAAGCAGGGGTTTTTATTCAGACTAATGTATCGGGTACCCAGATTTTGTTGGAAGGGGTAAAAAAACATACAATAAATCGATTTATTCAGATTTCAACCGATGAAGTTTATGGCTCTTTAGGGTCCGAAGGAAAATTTACGGAAGAGTCGGATCTTAAACCGAACAGTCCCTATTCGGCAAGCAAAGCCAGCGCCGACTTGATCTGCCGGGCGTATTTTAAGACTTTTAACCTTCCCGTTATTATTACTCGTTGCTCGAATAATTATGGCCCCTATCAATTTCCCGAAAAGGTTATTCCGTTGTTTATCACCAATGCTCTTGAAAATATACCCTTACCGCTTTATGGTGATGGTCTTAATATCCGCGACTGGATTTATGTGGAAGACCACTGTCGAGCCATCGATCTGGTTTTGCGCAAAGGGAAAGATGGAGAAATATATAATATCGGGGGAAATTGTGAAAGGACAAATATAGCGATCACCCAAACGATTCTCGAAAAATTAAATAAACCAGAAACGCTCATTACTTTTGTGAAAGACCGTCTGGGACATGATCGCAGGTACGCAATTGCGGCTGATAAAATAGAAAAAGAATTAGGGTGGAAGCCGGCACACTTTTTTGAAACCGGAATAGACAAAACCATCACCTGGTATCTCAACAATAAATCATGGTGGGCGCAAATTAAGAGCGGGGAATATCGAAACTATTATCAGCGGATTTACGGCAACCGTTCATCTTTGTAGGGGCAGGGCTTGCCCTGCCCGACTCATCTTCGTAAATTTATGAAAAAAGTATTAATCATCGGTGCCGATGGAATGCTGGGAGGGGAACTTTTTCGAACACTTACGGAAAAAGACGAATGTATTGGCAGCACCATACAGGAACTGGATATCAGTGATTATGACCGGACCATCGAGACTATTAAAAAACTTGAGCCTCAAGTTGTGATTAATGTGGCCGCCTTTACTATGGTTGATCTCTGTGAACAGGAGAAAGAAAAAGCTTTTGCCGCAAATGTTGAGGGGGCAAAGAATGTTGCGATTGGATGTCGAGAAACAGGGGCAAAATGTATCTACCTGAGCACGGATTACGTGTTCGATGGGAAAAAGAATACACCTTATGGTGAAGATGATCCCCCTAATCCAATTTCTGTTTATGGCTTATCAAAGTTTCAGGGGGAGAAGTATATTGAAGAAATTTTAGACGATTATCTTATTATCCGCTCATCGTGGCTGTTTGCAAAAGAAGGAACAAATTTTATAAACATGATTATAAAACTTTCCCGGGAAAAAAACGAACTTACGATGGTGAATGATCAGAAGGGATCCCCTACCTATACTAAGGATTTGAGTCAGGCAATTTCGTTATTAGTAGAAAAGGATTTGAAAGGGATTTTTCATATTACTAATAGCGGCTGTTGTACGTGGTTTGAATTTGCCCAAAAGATCCTTGACCTTATTGGTAGCTCTATGGAGCTTATTCCTATCTCTTCATCGCACTGTGGGCGAGCAGCGCAAAGACCATGCAATTCGGTTTTAAATTGTGAAAAATTCATTGAAAAAACGGGCATGATTATGCCTCATTGGGAAGATGCCTTAGCGTGCTGCATTAAAACTATAAAATTGTAATTCTAAGGGGCCGAAAGGAACAGTGAGTCTTTGATGGGAAGAATTTTTATAATTGATGAAAAGATAATATAAGGCCGAATCGCCGATTTAAAAGGGGATCGGCCTTTTTTGTTCAATGTAGGGACACGGTGCAACGTGTCCATTAAAAAAATCCCCTCTTTGAGAGGGGTGTCACAATGTGACGGGGTGTGTAAGGGAGTAGGGTGCGCTCCCCGAGCGCACCGAATAGGAAGTCACGCAGGTTGTAGCGACGACTCATCAAGTTTTCCCCGATAAATGGCGTGATCATCTGCACGATAATATTTCGGCGTGTTCGGGGAACACGCCCTACGGCAAAAAGATTGAATTGCAGGACAAATAAATGACACCCCTCCTTAAAATAGTGTCACGCAATGACGGGGTGTGTGAAAAGCTACAGGGTAAGCCTACCCATTTGACAAAACATTTTTTCTTTCGATAGTGTTGGATATCAGTAAAACGTTGTCATATCGACCAACGGGAGATATCTTGTATTCTTCAAAGATTATTAAGATTTCTCGCTTCGCGAGGGATAATGAACTGTCGCGCACTCGCTACGCTTCGAAATGACAGATTGTAATGCTGTTATTGAAACACTGGACAAGGAATGATATAACAAAGCAGGTCTTTATAATTTTATGATCATGCTGAATGAATCCAGGCTTTGATGAGTGGAAGAACTTCGGAGTTCCATTTTTTATTTGATATTCTCAGGGTAATAAACTGCTTGAACATGGTATCGATCAAGGCCATGATATTTTCGTAAAGAAAGGCCTTCTCGAGAACGGCTCCAGGAATGTCTTCTTTCGTTTCTATCGGTCCGGTCTCCGGGGTTTTAACATTTGAGACATTGAAGCTTTCACCCTTAAGCGTAAACTGCCATTTGATCTCGCCGTATTGAGCATGGAGATTCAGCTCAGTAACTACCGCCCCTTTTTTCAACGCCAGGATACCTTCCTCCATCCCCGCATCATCGCCTTTGATGGTGATGGTTTCCAACGAATCCCTGGTGCTGTTTTCAAGCATGACTCGATTTCCGATCTCAAGCGAAACGAGATCGGGATTTAGCTGTTTTAAAATATCCGGATTCTTTTCGATCAGAAACCATAGCCAGGTGAGAAATTCGTGACCTATGAATTTATACCGGTTATATGAGACGGAAACATCCAGCATTATTGGTCCTCGTCATTCCATGAAACTTGTGGGAGTCAGGTTGAGTAAACGGTCCCGTTCATCAGGAGAGAGATCTAACGTCAAATCGGCAATTGTATACGGGAAAAGTCGGATGAGCGTGAGCCTGAAAGATTTAAAAAATAACGTTTCCAATTCCTCGTTGGCGACTTTCAAATTTGAAAAAAACAACAGACGTGATCCAGCGAGATTCCATAGCACATCATATACATGCGGTGTGGCCGGGAGTTTCCGGTGGAAGAGTGCGGTAACATTCTCTTTTATGGATTGCTTTTCCTCTTTTGAAAGATACGTTCGCCCGCTTTCCGCGAGTCGTCTCGCGGATTCGAGATCGCGATATTTCTTCAACACCTTGGGGGGTATTGTTTTCTTATCTATTCTGAGGGAAAAACTGAGATAGGAGCCATAATCAAAAGAAGATCCGCGAAAATCAGGATTAAACGGACTCTCAAATGATGTCCAGCCGACAGCCCTCTCCGAAATATCATCATCAATTTCGGAAACCGAATTTAGTTCCAGACCATTTAGAATCGTGTCAAGAACAGGCTCCTTTAGTTTGCCTTCAACCTTATACCTGGTTATTGAAACCGCCGATGATAAAATTCCCACGTTGTTCTGCTCCGATGATAAAATTTCACTTTTTGACAATAATAACTATCAGAATTATTTTTGTATGTCAATGGGTCAGTGAATAAAATAGCGTATAATTTCGACAGTTGGAAATGGCAGTCTTTGAGTGAAAAAAAGCGATAGTAACGAAAAAATGGTTCTTTTCCTTATTGAGTGGCAGCTTTCATGGTTTTTTTAAAATTCCCCTCTTGAGAGGGGTCAGGGGTGTGTTGGACTAAAACAACTTGACAATGGTCAAAATATTTATTGACTTTTTACCCGGTTTGTTTTAAAAAGCAAAAGAATATCAACCCCCAAAAAAGATATAGGACTGAAAAGGACAGGGAGTCTTTGATGGGAAGAATTTTAAAAATTGATAAGAACAATACAAAGGCCAAATCACCGATTAAAAAGGTGATGGGCCTTTTTTGTTTTTTAGCACGATGGGGACATTCATAAAATTATAACATTGTTAATATTGCAACACCTTGCAGAAATCCTGTGGGTTGCGGTAATATACAGAAACCATATAATAACTTGTTATTCATTATCTTCAAGACAGTAACAGATTAGAGGAAGATTGACGCTGCTGCACTTAATCCAAATGAACAATAAATAGATCGTAAGGATTAACCCATGATTCGTTTCCTTCATACCAGCGACTGGCAATTGGGTATGACCCGCCGCTTCCTTTCGGAAGAGGCCCAGGCGCGTTATACCCAGGCGCGGTTTGATGCCATTCGAACAATGGGCCGTATTGCCAGAGAAAAACAATGTCGGTTTATGCTGGTGTGCGGCGATTCCTTCGAGTCAAACCAGGTGGACCGTAAAACCGTCGCACGGGCAATCGAAGCGCTCAAAGAGGTGTCGGTCCCTGTTTATTTCCTTCCCGGTAATCATGACCCTTTGAATGCGGCATCCGTTTACCGCTCCAGCACTTTCATAGAAAAGAAACCGGCTCATGTCCACATCATCGAGAACGCGGCTCCTGTTCACGTGGGTGAGGGTTTCGAACTGGCAGGCGCCCCCTGGCTGTCTAAACGGCCGAACGGAAACCCAATTGTTGATTTGCTCAATGAGCTTTCTCCGGCAGGGAGTATAAAGCGTATCTGTGTGGGGCATGGTATTATTGACATATTTACTCCCGATAAAGAAGCAGAAAATGTGATTGCGATTTCCAAACTTGAAACCGCAATTTCGGAAGACAAGGTCCATTTTATAGCTTTAGGCGATCGCCATTCCCTCACGAAAGTGGGGCCTGGCGACAGAATCTGGTATTCCGGCACCCCAGAATCCACCGATTTCAGTGAAGAACATTCAGGGTTCTGTAAAATTGTCAATATGGATGGCGCCGATGTCACTACCGAAGAAGTGAAAATTGGACAATGGAGTTTTATCGAAGAAATAGTGGATCTGAATACCGAAGCCGATGTGGAATCTCTCCAGAAAAAGCTGGAAGACATCCCGAACAGGGAACGGTCAGTTGTGAAGCTGGTTCTCAACGGTTCGCTCACGCTTTCTTTGCATGGCGTTCTTCAAAACCACATTCTTGCGGCCAAGGATGTTCTGGCGGGTTCCGTGATCAACGAAGACAACCTCCTCGTCATTCCCAATGATACGGTCTTCACCGATCTTGGTTTTTCAGGCTTTGCCGATGCAACGGTAAAAAGGCTCCGGGAAAGAATAGACCAGGGAGGGACCGAAGGCGCTATTGCCCGCGATGCATTCATGCTCCTTCTCCGTCTTTCCACGGAGGCCGCATGAAACTCCTTCGTCTTAAGGTTGCCAATTACCGGGGCATCAATACATGCGAGGTAAAGTTCAGTCCCCTGGGAATTACCCGCATAGAAGGCCCGAACGAGTCGGGGAAGACCAGTCTCGGCGAGGCCATAAACACAATCTTGGACTACCCTGACAACAGCAAAAACCAGGACATTCAAGCCATCCAGCCTGTTCATCAAGACGTGGGCCCTGAAATTGAACTGGAACTGGAAACCGGCAAATATGTGTTTACCTATTTCAAGCGGTTCTTAAAAAAGCCGGAGACCAGGCTTACCATTACAAAACCGAACCCCGAAAACCTCACGGGCCGCCAGGCGCATGACCGGGCGAATGAAATTCTTAAAGAGACACTCGATGTCGATTTATGGAAGGCCTTGTCTATCATGCAGGGTGAGGCGATTGGCCAGCCGGACCTTAAAAACAAACAGGCCTTGTCTGCGGCGCTCGACAAGGCAGCAGGGGTTCATCCGGCCGCCCCGCAAGAGCTCAGTTTGTTCAAAAAGGTTTCGCAGGAATATGAACTCTACTATACTACTGGTCGTGGAACAGAGAAGAAGGAACTCCAGGACCTGCGAAACGCCCTGACCGAAAAGGAGACTGAGGTCAGGTCGATTGAACAAGACATCCGTGCGCTCGAAACCGATATCGACCGTGTCCCTGTCTTGCAAAGGGAGTTGGTCCAGCTCAAGAAGCAGGAAGAAGAGCTGTCTCAGCAGATGATAGACCTCACAACCAAGCTCGATCAAATTAACTCACTCGAAAACACTCTTTCTGCGGCCACATTAAAACAGGAATCCGCGCAAAAAACTCTTCAGGCAGCGCGGCACGCCAAAGAAAGCCGCCAGGAGATGATTCGTACGGCAGAAAACGCTGCCAAGGCCCAAAGGGAACTTCAAGAAAGCATTTCAATGGCCCTGCCGGCTTTGTCTCAGGCCGAGGAAGCCCGCAATAAAGCCAAGGCTGCGGTCGACGAAGCCGAAAGAAAAAGAAAGGAAACGGAATCTCTCGCTGCCTTGAAGAGGGCGGATTTCGACTATTATCACGACAAGCTCGATCTGGATCAGTTACTCGAACGCAAACAACGGATTGACCATGCC
>DATEXU010000226.1:0-2813 GCA_035256645.1 Thermodesulfobacteriota bacterium
TTTTGCGCCGGAGTTGGGCAGTCTTGCTACCTCGATTAAACGAGAAACAGGAAAGGCTCAAAATCGCCTTCCCATTCTTAAACGGATATTAGAGGAGATGGATCGCCTTTATAAATGTTTTTTATCGGGGGAGACTAAACGCATAAGGGATGAGTGGCTATTCTATTCCATTATTCTTGGTGAAAAAGTAAACATCTTTTCAGACGGACTCCAGGAAACCGGAATTGCGGAAACAATTGATGAGGATGGTGCCCTTATCCTTCTTACTCCTGATGGAGAAAGAAAAAAGATCGTTGCTGGAGATGTGTCGCTAAGGATTCAGGAGACAGGGGTCAGAAGACAGAAGTCAGAAGAAAGGAATTAGAATGAAAGTAGTCTCAGCGGATTTTGTAAAGAGCGCGTTTAAGCGTGATGATTATCCCCCGGATACGGTGCCTGAGGTAGCATTCGCGGGGAAATCGAATGTCGGAAAATCTTCGCTCATGAATACCTTGGTAAATCGAAAAGGCCTGGCCCGCACCAGCTCCACACCGGGGCGGACCCAATCCCTTAACTTTTTTTCCATAAACCAAAAATTATATTTTGTTGACTTTCCGGGGTATGGTTTCGCAAAGGTTCCTGCGGAAATAAAGAAACAGTGGAAACCAATGGTTGAGGCTTATTTAAAGAGCAGGAAAAGTTTAAAGCTTGTGGTGGTTATTCTCGACTGCCGGCGTGAGCCTTCTCAGGACGATAGTGATTTAGTGGAATGGTTACGATTCTATAAAATTCCAGCATTGGTGGTATTAACCAAAATAGACAAAATTTCCTTTGGCCAGAGGAATAAACAGAAGTTCCTGGTAAAAAAGATGCTCAAGGTAGAAGATGACCACATGGTGTTTTTCTCAGCAGTCACGGGAGAAGGCAAAGACGGGATCTGGAAAAACATTCGGTCAAGACTTTAAAGAGTGCAGGGCGCTTACGCCTTGACGATTTTTCCCCTTCCTTCACGCACATCGCGGGTTGCGTTCCGGGTATCAATTACCAGAGGCGCGTGCTTTACAATCCACTTATAGTCATAGCATGAATGAGCGGCGGTAATCACCACACAGTCTGTTTTTTGGAGAAGCTTTTCAGTAAGCTTTTCTGATTTTAGGTTAAACTTTCCTGTCCTGACCAAAGGGATTTTATCAAAAAAGGGGTCATTGTATAGCACCCTTGCTCCTTTTTCTTGGAATAACTTAATAATTGCTAAGGCGGGAGATTCACGCATGTCATCAATGTCCTTTTTATAAGCGACGCCCAAAATGAGGATCGTTGATTCAGAGAGCGGTTTGTTGTGTAAGTTTAAGGCGTCCATAGTTTTTTCCACCACATACTCAGGCATTCTGGTGTTAATCTCGCCCGCCAATTCAATAAACCGGGTTGTAAGGTTAAACTCTCGCACCTTCCAGGAAAGGTAAAAGGGATCGATGGGGATACAATGCCCCCCCAGCCCCGGTCCGGGATAAAAGGGGGTAAAACCGAAGGGTTTCGTGGAAGCAGCTTCAATAACCTCCCAGATGTCAATCCCCATGCGGTCAGCGATGATTTTCATCTCATTCGCCAGAGCGATGTTTACACTCCGGTAAATGTTTTCGAGTAGTTTGGCCATTTCGGCTACGCGCGTTGACGATACGGGAACCACCTGTTTAATTGCCGACTGGTAGAGTTCTTTTGCGAGGTCGGTAGATTTCGGTCCTACCCCGCCTACCACCTTGGGAATGTCCGCGGTTTTCCATTTTTTGTTTCCGGGATCTTCCCGTTCCGGAGAAAAAGCCAAGAAAAAATCTTTTTCAACCTTCAGCCCTTTTTTTTCTAATTTTGGGAGGACGATTTCCTCGGTTGTGCCGGGGTACGTGGTGCTCTCTAAAACGATCAGTTGACCTTTACGGAGTGTTTTCGCGATCTCCTGAGTCGTATTAATAATATAAGTTAAGTCAGGGTCTTTCATTTTGGTGAGAGGGGTAGGAACACAGATAATGATACAATCAACTTCTGCGAGTCTTGCAAAATCAGCGGTTGCGGAAAATTTCTTTTTTTTGAGATACGGAAAAAACAATTTCGCGGGATACTGTTTGATGTAATTTTTTCCCTGATTGAGGGCGGTTACTTTATCTTTATCAATATCAAAACCTAAAAGGGTGAATCCCGCTTTTAAAAAGGTCAACGTGAGCGGGATACCCACATACCCCATGCCGATCACTCCAATAAGTGCTTCCCGCTTTTGAATCCTTTTTTTCAGCATAAACTTCTCCTTTACCCCGTTAGAAATGCCCTGCTTGCCTGTTAGATATTTGATATCTAACAGGGTGAAAAGCACGGGGTAAACTTAAAAATTCTTACACTTTTTCATTGAGGGTAAATCCCGTTAGAAAATTTATAACGGGATAAATAACCCGTGTGAAATCCTTCTAACGGGGTTTACATCAAAAACAGCTTATAAATTTCAGATTATACCTAAAATTTTAATGTTTTCAATAGAGAAGATTTTTTAGTAGGGGCACGGCATGCCGTGCCCCTACAGCTTCACAATGGTCAGGGCTTAACCGGCAATTTCCCTAATGCGGGAATATCTCCGGCGAGAACCTTGATTGCCGCTGATATCTGGACTTTGCGGTATCCATAGGTTATGAGAGTGGTTAGGTTGGTGTCCAAATACTGCACATCAAAAGGGTTTCGAAGCAAAATGAAGATGGTATTCTGGGGACGGGTTTTCAATGTTTCGAGAAGAAGCTTCTGGCCAGAGTAAAATTTGGCATTAAAAATGAACGCCAGAATCAGTTCAGCTTTTT
>DATEXU010000227.1:0-3619 GCA_035256645.1 Thermodesulfobacteriota bacterium
TGAACTGCTATCAGTGGGTGGCACGCAAGTGCTCCTTCAGGGGGGGCTCCATCCGACGTTGCCGCTTCGATGGTATACTGAGCTTATTTCACATATGAAAAAGAAGTTCCCCGACATTGTGTTTCATGCTTTTTCTCCTCCTGAAATCTTACACCTGGCCAGGATTTCCGGGTTGACGCCTCACGACATTATCAAGACCCTCAGAGAAGCAGGATGGGAATCAATGCCAGGGGGAGGAGCGGAAATTTTATCCGAAGAAGCCCGGCTCAAGATGGGAAAAACCAAAATAAGCACTAAAGAATGGCTTGATATCATGGAGCTCTGCCACCAGCAAGGGGTCGGTACCACTGCCACGATGATGTTTGGCCATGTAGAAACCACCGAAAACCGGGTCGAACATCTCAACCACATCCGCGCGCTCCAAGACCGTACGGGAGGGTTTCGCGCCTTTATCCCTTGGATTTTTCAGCCGGGGAATAATCTTTTGGGCGAAAGGATTGTCCGTAAAACCTCTGCGGTTGATTACCTCCAAACGCTTGCTATTTCCCGGATCTTTCTTGATAATGTTCGAAACATTCAAGGCTCTTGGGTTACCATGGGCAAAAAGATCGGCCAGCTCTCCCTTTTCTTTGGCGCCAATGATTTGGGCTCTACCATGCTCGAAGAGAATGTGGTGGCAGCGGCCGGCTGTGTAAACCACATGGATGAAAAAGATATGATCTGTCTTATTAATGATGCCGGGTTTGTTCCCAAAAAACGCGACACCTTCTATTCTTACCAGGGAGGCGATAATGTTAGTTGATGCCCATATCCATATCTTTCCACCACGGATGCAGCACAACCGCCACGATCTCCTCTCGCGGGATGAGGGTTTTCGGGTACTCTATCAGAATGAGAAGGCAAAGCTGGTAGGCGCAGAAGAAGTAATTGCGATGTTGGACAGTATGGGAATTGACCGGGCGGTGGTTTTTGGATTTCCCTGGCAGGATGTGGAGCTTTGTAAGCAGGGCAATGACTATGTGCTGGAGAGCATGATGAGATTCCCCGACCGCCTTATTGGATTTATCACTCTTCCCTGGGGTGGCTCGGAGGAAGTGCTTAAGGAATGTGAACGGGGCATAGCATCGGGCGCCCAAGGCGTTGGCGAACTGGCTCTTTATCACCAGCCTTTAAACCACACTATCTTTTTGCAGGGAGAACCCCTCATCAAAATCGTGGAGCAAAAGGGGATCCCTCTTTTGCTCCATATAAACGAACCCGTAGGGCACAGCTATCCGGGAAAAGTGGACATAGACTTTAAGGCGCTCCAAGACTTTATTTCTTCTCATCAGGAGCTGACCATAATTCTTGCCCACTGGGGAGGAGGATTCTTTTTCTTTGAACTTATGCCGGAGATAAAAAAGATAACGAAAAATATTTTTTATGATACCGCGGCGTCACCGCTTCTTTATCATCAACAGATCTTCGAGGTGGCTTTAAAGATTGTGGGAGAGGAGCGGATTCTTTTCGGAAGTGATTTTCCTCTTCTAACTCCGCGAAAGTATTTTAAAGAAATGGCAACGACTATCGCTTCGGAAGATATACTCAAAAAGATTAAGGGGGAAAACGCTCGACAACTCTTTGGATTATAGCAACGTAGCAACGTAGCCCGGATAGAGCGAAGCGTAATCCGGGAAATACACACCCCGGCGCTTTGCGCCACCCCTCTGAAAGAGGGGATTTGTCACACCCCGTCACGTGCGTGACACCCCTCTCTCGAGGGGATTAAAAACTAAAGTATTCGGGAAAAGAAGGAGTTGGACCTTTTCTTGCCATTATTCTTTATCGAGAACTGCCGTAAAATTATGAAAACGCTTGTTGCTTGTCAGCATACCATTCACATGATCAAAGACTTTCTTATCCTTACACCTTATTTCCGTACACCGACATAGCTCTTGGCATTTTTCACAATAATAATCTTCAAGTAACGGATTTCCGCAAGCGCAATGCGGCTTCATAATTAACTCTGCCCCTTCCAAGGTGGCATAGAAAAAATCTTTATTTGGCACGTCGGTTTTTTTCATGGTACCCCTTTCCGGATGGAATGTTTTTTCAAGGAATTTTATCTATAATGGAACGAGTGATAAAATATCAAAATGATATCGATTGGGTATACCGAATTACTGGAAAAGAAATTCGTTGATAACCCTTTTCCCCAATCAACTTTTTCCGGGCCTTATTGAATTATCCTTTAAATACCCTTAAATGTCCAGGAAAGTTTTTTGGGTGAAATGATCCTGAAAAAGACCATGATAGACATCTCGAAAGGAAGTCTTGACGAAAAAAAAATCTATTGTATTTCATGAAGAACCTTTGACACTAAACTATAAAACACCAGAAGGGAGACTTCCTATGAAAAGGTTGGCGCTCTGTGTTTTGATTGTTGTAGGGTTGGTCATTGGAGTTTGGGCGGGGAATAATTACTGGCAGGGAACTCCCCGATGTTCTCTTTACCGGATGGCCGAAGCGATTAAAAATAATGATCCGCAAACCTTCCTTAGTTATGTTGATATGGACCAGGTGCTTGAAGGAATGGTGGATTCAACCATCAAAAAAGGGAGAAAAAAAATTTCTCCGAATTCCGATTCGGCAGAACCTGCCCCAGAAGAGCCTTCCCGGAAAAACAAAGAGTTTAACGACATGGTAGCTCAACTGGCTCAATCTCTGAAACCGGCGCTCGAGCAGCAACTCACCCGAGCATTCCAAAATATAAAACAAAGGGACCGGATTTCCCCCTTCGCCTCTGCTTTTCTCTCACACGTCAAACGGGAAGGCAATAAAGCCCAGGTAACGGTGAAAGCTTCAAAAAAAGATACCTACCAATGCACTATGGAAAAGACCCCGGACGGGTTTTGGAAAGTAGTTAGCATTGATGTTGATTTCTTTAAATTGTATAAGAAAGCGCGAAAGCACAAAGATAGGAACGATTAAGCCCCCTCTTTATGAGAGGTGTTACGCTGTGTTTCATCGAAATCGGGATCGTGATCGGTATCGGTTTCATAGCGGGCTCGATTTCGATTCCGATAGCGATTTAGATTTAGTTCTTTAATTAATCCCCTCTTTAAGAGGGGTATCACGAAGTGACGGGGTGTGTTCGTCTATCCATTGTTCAATTACTTTCAACACGCCCGTCATATTCCTTTTCACATCCACATCATTAAAACGCAAAAATTGTATTTCCAATTCCTCTATTTTTTTCTGACGTTCTCTGTCGTTCCGGCAAGCGTTTTCATTGTCATGGCTGCCGCCATCAATTTCAATTGCCATACCGAGCTCAGGACAAAAGAAATCAACTATATAATCCATGATCGGTTTCTGACGGTGAAAGTCTTTACCTTTCATTTTTCCGTTTTTTAATTCATTCCAGAGCAACACTTCAGACAACGTGCTGTTGTTGCGAAGCTCCCTCGCGCGCTTTGATTATAGGGATAGTTTTTTCGATGCCGCATACACACCCCTTAGTCCCCTCTCAAGAGGGGATTCAATAAGCTGCTCTTGGCATGAGTGAAACCAAGAAAAAAATTTATTTTCAACAGTGACCTGTTTTTTTAAGTTCCTTTCGCCGTCCCAATCCCCTCTT
>DATEXU010000228.1:0-2850 GCA_035256645.1 Thermodesulfobacteriota bacterium
CAGCAACAGCCAGACTAAAAACTTGAGAGGGGAAGAAAGAATGTCATTTTTTTTAAAAATCGTCGTGATCAAAATTATTTAATCCTTTTGCCCAAAAGAATAAACCCCGCCTCTCATTGTGAAAAACAGGGTTCAAAGACTCAGGGGGTTCATAAGACATTAAACGCAAAATAGCCCCTTTTGCAAGGGATTGAATATAATGCTTCTGATTTTTTTAAAAAAATAGCAAAAATAACATAATAAGTCAACTGATTCGATGGTTGGTCTGAGCAACCTTAAGGAGCTTGATTTATTTTTTTCTTTCATTTATTAATACCCTGGATACACCTTTTGATCAAAATGGAACCACCCCATTAAGAGGACTATCCCTTGCATTTTCCAGTTTCCGACGTAACCATTAACCCCTTAATTCTCCTGGCGGTCACCTTTGTTGTCTCCTTCTTTACTTCCATGGGTGGCGTCTCCGGCGCATTCCTGCTCCTTCCTTTTCAAGTGAGCATCCTTGGTTTTACCAGCCCCGCGGTTAGTCCGACAAATCTGGTCTACAACATTGTGGCGATTCCGAGCGGGGTTTACAGCTACATTAAAGAGCAAAGGATGGCGTGGCCTCTCGCGGTAATTATTATTATGGGTACCCTTCCGGGAGTGTTTATCGGGGCTCTGATTCGTATTCACTACCTCCATGATCCAAAGAGTTTTAAATTTTTTGTTGGCCTGGTTCTTCTCTATATCGGGCTTCGGCTTATTTATGACCTGATCCCACGAGAAGCTGTAAAGAAGACAAAGACTGACCTCCTGGAGGAGAACTTTTACGAAATGTCGCGGCAGATGAAAAAAAAGATCCTCGCCCAAGAAACAAACCGTGCGGGGATCAAAACCATAGAATTTTCTTTAACCAAATACACGTACCGTTTTTATGGAGAAACCTTTTCTTTTAATCCGATGGTGCTTTTTGCCCTCACCACCATCGTGGGAATAATCGGAGGAATTTATGGTATTGGCGGAGGCGCGCTCATCGCTCCTTTTCTAATAGCACTTTTCCGCCTTCCGGTATATACCATTGCCGGAGCTGCTTTGTTGGGAACGTTCGTCACGTCAATTGCCGGAATTTTATTTTATTCATTAATAGCAACATCTTATGTTCATACTGGTTTAGCCATCGCTCCGGACTGGATGTTGGGGGGAGTTTTTGGCGTGGGAGGTTTCCTGGGAATATATTGTGGCGCCCGGGTGCAAAAGTATATGCCTGCCAGAGCGATAAAATTAATTCTCAGCCTGATCATTTTATTTCTCGCCTTAAGATATATCAGTCATTTCTTTTAATCTGAGCGAATTCGGCTCAAATAGAAAAGGAAACTCTAATTTTTTTTAAGACAATAGGGTAAAAAATTGACAAATAATTACTAAAATGGCAAAATATTAACTTTTATAATTAACCTTTCTCAGAATATATTTAATTTTTAAGCTATTAAGGCAGGAAAAAGGCAGTGGATTTCATCCTCGAAGGATTGCGCCAGGCGCTCAATCTCATCGTATCGTTAGACCAGGAAGTTCTTGGTATCGCCTTTCTTTCTCTATGGGTCTCAACCACGGCTACCATCTTTGCTTCTTTTATCGGGGTTCCCCTCGGGTTTGTCATTGGAGCAACGCAATTTCCGGGAAAGCACATGACCATTACTTTTTTTAATACCCTCTTGTCGTTTCCCACAGTGGTGGTGGGGCTTTTGGTTTTCGCTTTTATTTCCCGACAGGGCCCGCTCGGCTTTTTGGACATTCTCTTTTCGCCAACGGCGATGATTATTGGCCAGTTTGTCTTGGCTATTCCCATAATCACCGCGCTTACTATTGCGGCCGTGCAGGGGGTTGATCGGAGAGTACGATTGACCGCCCTTACTCTCGGGGCTAACCGAATTCAGACCAGCATTACTGTCTTGAACGAAGCCCGGTTTGCCCTTATGGCCGCTATTATCGCGGGATTCGGCCGAATCGTTGGCGAGGTGGGCGCGGCAATAATGCTGGGGGGCAACATCCGACATTATACCCGAACGATAACCACGGCGATTGCACTGGAAACCAGCAAAGGTGAGTTCGGATTTGCTATTGCCCTGGGAATAATTTTGATGATTGTCTCGTTTTCAGTCAATATCCTGTTCCGCTATTTTCAACAAAGAGGAACTTAATGAAAGAACCCCTCTTCACAATCGAAAATCTATCCCAGGTGTTTGACAATCGACTGGTTCTCAATATCCCCAGACTTTCTTTTGAGGCGAAAAAAATCCACGCCATAACCGGGCCCAATGGTTCAGGAAAAACAACCCTCTGTAATATCCTGGGTCTGCTTTTAAAACCTACAACCGGTAAGATTTGGTATCAGGGGGAGATGATTTATAAAAATGGAGGCCTTCCTGAGAGACTCCGAAAAAAAATTACCATGGTCCATCAAAACCCTTTTCTTTTCCATACCACGGTAGGAAAAAATTTGGCGTATGGTCTCAAAGTGCGTGACTATCCCCGTTCTCAGCGGAAACAAAAAGTAGAAATATTCCTTAAGCTCATGGGAATAGAGCATCTTCGGCACCAACAGGGAACCCGTCTTTCGGGCGGAGAGACTCAGCGGGTGGCAGTGGCGAGAGCTTTGGCAATTGATCCGGAAGTATTAATCCTGGATGAATTCACCGCCAATGTGGACCGAAACTACGTCAAGATCATAGAAGGGGTAATCCAGGATGTTTTTCGGCAAAAAAATAGTACTATTTTTTTAGTCACTCACGACGAAAACCAAGCTTTCCGGATCGCTCATACGGTTACCCATCTCATTGACGGTGAGCTTCAAGACGACTCTTATATATC
>DATEXU010000229.1:0-18724 GCA_035256645.1 Thermodesulfobacteriota bacterium
TAAAGAAAAATTTTTTGAAGCCCACGGGCGAACTCTTGAAACCCTACCGGCGGAATCTCTAACAGGGAAAGTTTATTAACAAAAACACCCATGACATCAAACATCATTCCTTTGGGCGCAAAATAAAGAAGCCAACAGATATTTTCGGTTTCACCCAAAAACCTTTCTCCGAGCTTTTTTTCCTCATTAATTAAATCTTTCCAATAGTTGACCTTAAATTTTTTCAAAAATCGCTTTCCCCGTTTCAAGATCAGTCCATGATAATCCGAAGGATCCCGGTCCGCCATAAGATGGAGGTGAGGATGGATCAAGCTTGCCCCAGAAGGGGGCATATAGTTCCAGTTAATAGAAAAGTATTTATTCTTAGCATTTTTTTTATACACTCTTTTAAAAAAACTCTGCGCGGCCAGGAATCCATTTGCTAAGATTTCTTCAGAAAAATGCGCAAGCCCAACAAAATGGTCTTTGGAAAAAATTGTCACGGCATTATTCTGTCCGTACGGCATAAAGTTGGGCAACACTACGGCATCTTCGAATCTAATCCTCCCCTCCGGGATAAAAGGTAAAGGGAATTTGGGGGTCATGCTTTCCACGTTTTCTTCGCAAAAAGGACACGGGTACTCAAGGGACTTCTTTACTGTTTTTTCTACATCAGCGGGTACAGGCACCTTGAACTTCAGGTTCATTATTCGCGCTCTTCTCCGGGTAAGTGGGTCAAACCGGAATTCAAAATTCAAGAGCTTTTCATTAAAACCTTGGGTATGGTCAAGAATCTTTATTTCTCTTAAAATTTTTTTAAAACGAACTGCCATATTTTCCTCATGTAAGCTATTCTTTTAATATCCCGTCCGCTTGCGGCGGGGTGATACGCGATGTTAAATAACCGCTCATGTCATTCCCGTGAAAACGGGAATCCAGGGGGTGGGCATCAGAGATTAATAAAAAGCGCGTGGTCGCTTTGCTTTACTTTCTGGATTCCGCATCAAGTGCGGAATGACAGAATTTAAAATCTTTGATATTCCGCTCCTTACGGCGGGGTAGTGCATTTCCTTCCCATCAAAGGGCTTTTAGTATATAGAAATCTCTTCGTTTTGCAAAGATAATTTCGGTTAGGGTAAGGTTAAGGGGAGGGATTTGACAAGTACCCTCTTGCACCAAGAGAGGAATTTGATTAGGGAAAAGAACTATCGAATTTCTTTATCAAAACTGTTTCAACAATCCAACCTGATAATTGCATTTCCTTGAAAAACCAAAGGCGATAAGCTATAACATGCTCATGAAACAGTATTTGTTAAAAGAAATCATCCCGTTGGTAAAAAAATCTTTTCAGATTGACTACGAAAAGGAGCTTAACCCCGCTCAGTTAGAAGCGGCAACAATTCTGGAAGGTCCGGTCTTGGTCATTGCCGGAGCCGGGAGCGGAAAAACCCGCACCTTGGTTTACCGGGTCGCACGTTTAGTTGAATCAGGTGTCCCCCCGGAAAATATTCTTCTCCTTACCTTTACCCGCAAAGCCGCCCAGGAGATGCTCCGCCGTGCCAGTATGATGATTGATGACCGCTGCGAGCGGGTATACGGAGGAACTTTTCATGCGGTGGCCAACTCGCTACTGAGACGATACGCCCCGCTGATTGGGTATGCATCCGCCTTCACGATTTTGGACCGCTCGGATGCTGAGGATATCATAAACCTTCTGAGAACCCAGCTGGGCTTGAGTGAAAAAAGCCGCCGGTTCCCCCGGAAAAACACCATCGCTGAAATCTTCAGCAAGTCAGTCAATAAAATGGAGCCTATCTCACAGATCGTGGAGCAAGAATATTTTCACTTTTACGAAGAATTAAAAGAATTATTAGGCCTTCAAGAACTTTATAAAAAATATAAAGAGCAAAACCAACTCATGGATTACGATGACCTCCTCGTAAACTTTCGAACCCTCCTGGAAAATCATCCGGACGTCCGCGCTGAAATTTCTCGGAGATTCCGTTTTCTCATGGTGGATGAGTACCAGGATACCAACCGACTGCAGTCCGAGATTATTCAGTTTATAGCTTCGGAGCATAACAATGTCATGGTGGTGGGAGATGATTCTCAAAGCATTTATTCCTTTCGCGGCGCTAATTTCCGGAACATTATGGACTTTCCGAAACGTTTTTCAGGGACTCGTGTTATCACCCTCGAAGAAAACTATCGCTCCACCCAGCCCATCCTTGATCTGACCAATGAAATCATTATTAACGCCAAGGAAAAATACACCAAGCATCTCTTTACCAGAAAAACCAAGGGCGCGCTCCCCACACTTATCGCCGCGGAAAATGAAAACTACCAGTCCCGCTTCATTTGCCAAAAGGTGCTGGAAATAAGAGAGGAGGGTGTTCCTCTCGGTGAGATCGCTATTCTGTGCCGGGCCGCCTTCCACACGTTCGATTTGGAGATTGAATTGGCCCGACGCAACATACCCTATGTCAAATTCGGTGGATTCAAATTTATTGAAACTACACACGTGAAAGATGTTCTGGCCCACCTTCGACTCCTCATCAACCCGAGAGATGCGATCAGCTGGCACCGAGTCCTCATGCTGATAGGGAAAATCGGTCCCCGCACCAGCCATAACATCATTGAGTGGATCATAAAAAACCGCAAGGGACCCGAGGACCTCACGAGTTACCCTGAAAAAGCGAAATTTACCGAAGGGATCAGGCAGCTCCACGAGCTTTTAAACACGTTAACGCGGAAGGGACTCACCATCCCCGACCAGATCAACCTCACTTGTCGCTACTATGAACCAATCCTTAAAAATAAATACGATGACTACCCCAGGCGCCTCAAGGATTTGGAACACCTCCAGAATATCACTGCCCGTTATTCTTCCCTGGAACATTTCCTTAGTGATCTTGCGTTGGAGCCGCCGAATGAAAGCGTGGCCGGAGTTGCCGCGCCGGATTCTGATGATGAGCGACTGGTGCTTTCCACGATCCATTCAGCTAAAGGATTAGAGTGGAATACGGTTTTTATCATCTGGGCTTTGGAAGGAAAATTTCCCTCAAGCTACGCTTTTAACAGCGAAGAAGAAATGGAGGAGGAACGGAGGCTCATGTATGTCGCGGCCACCCGGGCAAAGGAAAACCTTTTTATCACCTACCCGGTAAACATCTATGACCGAGTAAGCGGGAAGGTCTTTTCCAAGCCCTCCCGCTTTGTTCGAGAGATTCCCGCCGATTTTTTTGAGAGCTGGTCGCTCACAGAGGAAATCGATTATTCATATTAAAAGGAGGATGATGCCGGTATGAAAGAAAAAAAAATTAGTTTTATCGGGGGAGGAAATATGGCGGAAGCGATGCTGCGAGGGCTTCTCAAAAAGAAAATTATTACCCCCAAACAGCTCCTCGTTTCTGAACCGAGAGAGGAACGAATCCAGTTTCTTTCCCAAAAATATCGTATTCACGTAACTTCGGATAACAAAGCGGCAGTCCGCTTTGGGGAAATCATCATTTTGGCGGTAAAGCCTCAGATTATTAAAGGGGTCTTGCAGGAAATTGCCGGCGTGGTTACTTCAAAGCACGTGATTATTTCTATTGCTGCCGGAATCACCATTGCTTTTATTGCTTCCCAGACAGGAAAAGATAAACGAATTGTGCGCGCTATGCCCAATACCCCGAGCCAGATTGGTGAAGGCGCGATCGCTCTTTGCGGAGGAGGCAAAGCAACCCCAAATGATATTCGGGTTGCCCGCGAGCTTTTTTCGGCGGTCGGCACTACGGTGATGATCCCTGAAGCGCATATGGACGCGGTAACCGGTTTGAGCGGAAGTGGGCCGGCCTATATATTTTTAATCATTGAAGCCTTAACCGATGGGGGCGTGAAGATGGGACTGCCCCGGGATGTGGCCCAATCTCTGGTGCTCCAGACTATTATCGGCTCAGGACGGATGGTTGTAGAAACCGGAGATCACCCCGGCACGTTAAAAGACTTAGTCACGTCGCCGGGAGGAACAACAATCGCGGGTCTTCAGGTTTTAGAGGAGAAAGGGATAAGGGCCGCCTTAATCAATGCGGTCGTGGCAGCTTCTGAGCGCTCACGCGAACTATCCCAGGCCCTCAAACCCTGAATACTTAATATTACTTTTCTTCATCTTACGCCATAAGGTGGAACGGTGCACACCAAGTTCCTCTGCTACCCGTTCTATGTTACCTCCGTATTGTTTTAACATTTCTTCAATCAGTTCTTTTTCAAAGTTGTCAACCAATTCTTCCAGTTTCTTGCCTTTTACCGCCGGGCGAGGAAACCGGTCAGTGAGATAGTCGGGAAGATGTTTTGGGGCAATGTAATTTTCCCGACAGAGGATAAAGGCGTGTTCAATAATATTTTCCAGCTCCCGAACATTGCCCGGGTAACCATGGTTTAACAGGAGCTTCATGGCTGGAGCGGTAATTCCATTTATTTTTCCCTCCACCGTCTGATTAAAACTATCCATAAAATGCTCAATCAAAAGAGGGATGTCTTCCTTCCGTTCTCGCAGAGGTGGGATATTGAGCGTGATAACATTCAGGCGGTAATAAAGGTCTTCGCGAAAGTCTCCACTTTGCACTAAAACACGAAGATTTCGGTTGCTGGCAGCAATAATGCGGACATTGGCCTTCTCGGTTTGCACGCTTCCGAGTGGCTCATATTCTTTTTTTTCTAAGACCCGTAAAAGCTTAACTTGGATATTTTTGGAAATCTCACCAATCTCATCAAGGAAGATGGTTCCTCCTTCCGCCAACTGAAAACGGCCCGGCTTGTCTTTTTTGGCATCCGTAAACGCCCCCCGTTTATAACCAAAAAGCTCTGACTCTAAGAGTGTCTCGGGCAAGGCCCCGCAATTGACCTTGATAAAAGGCTTATCCTTGCGGGGGCTTAATTCATGGAGGGCATTAGCAAAAAGTTCTTTTCCCGTTCCGCTCTCACCTTGAATAAGCACGGTTGCGTTACTGGTCGCAATATCGTGAAGGTTATCGAGTATCTCCAGAATTTTTTTGTTTTTACTGACAATGTGGTGATAGGTATATTTTTCTCGAATTTCTTTTTGTAGGGCCTTTAAGAAAGATATATCCCGCAGACTCTCCGTACCGCCAACAACTTTCCCTTCCTTATCCCTGATAACAGAATTAGCCATAATAACCGGGATAGGAAGATTATTTTTATGTTGAATCGTTATCTCCAGGTTAATAGCATCCACCCCTGTAGACATAGTTTCTGTTAGGGGACAATGCTCTTTACAAATCTCGGAGCGAAGAATTTCATGGCAAAATTTTCCCAGCACTTCTTGTTCGCTATAGCCGGTGAGTTTTTCGAGCGCCTCATTGAAAAAAATGATTTTATAATCATTATCAACCGCAAAAAACGGGAGGGCTAATCCCCTGATGATGCTATCCGTGGTCTCTTTGTTTCTTCCGGGATTCATATATGCTTTTCCGAGTAGTAAATTTGCAACTAATTATCATTTAATTATCAAACAATTAATCTCTTGTTTTCATATAGTAGTAAATTTGTTTTGGTAATGCAACTTGATTTTTTTATTTTTCCTGATCGAAATTAAGGTGGACAATTTAATCTTAACAAATTAAAATCATTTCTTTTTCATCAGAAAAACGCGAACAGTCTGATAAAGGGAACCCTAAAGCTTTTGGCGCCATGCTTATAATCCCTCTTTCCGGAAAAATCAGCAAAAAAAATCTTCCCCTCATTACCATCGCCATTATTGTAATTAATGCCCTCGTGTATTTTATCATCCAAGGAGGAGATGCAAAAAAACATCAAGAGGCGTTTGAATACTCCTTCAAATCTGGGTTAGCCAGGATCGAGGTCACGCGCTATATAGCATATGCGAAGCTTAAGGAGGGTGATAAAGATAGTGTCGGAACTAAAGAATCAAATGATGTGGACGAAAAAACCATTGAAGAATATCTTCCTCGCATGATGAAGGATGATGATTTTATGCGCGCGTTGCGCCATGATGAGATTATCACGCCTCAGGATGAAGAGTATGCGGAATGGAAAAAACTTAGAGCCAAGCATGAAGAATTGCTATCACAGGCAGTTTCCTGGCGCTATGGATTCGTACCCGAACACCCGCGTATTCTTAACATTTTTACCTCGATGTTTTTACACGGCAGCTTTATGCATCTCCTCGGAAACATGATCTTCCTTTGGTTGTCAGGATGCATACTCGAATTAGGCTGCGGCAGAATTTTTTATTTGGCGCTTTACCTGCTCACCGGTATTTGCGCTGACGGGTTGTTCTCTGTGGCCTATATGAAAAGCTCTGTCCCCCTCATAGGCGCATCAGGCGCGATCGCTGGGCTTATGGGCGCCCTTACCGTGCTATACGGAAAAAGAAAAATTAAAATCTTTTATTCCTTAGGATTTTATTTTAACTACACCAAGGTCTCAGCTATTATTCTTCTTCCTCTTTGGATTGGAAATGAAATCTTTCAATTATTTTTTGGAGGTGTCAGCAATGTCGCTTATGTGGCCCATATTGGCGGCCTTGTTGGCGGCGCGTTGTTAGGTTATGGGAATCGGAGATTTCTCGGGTGCGTGGATGAGAAGGCTTTTGAGGATGATCCTAAAGAAAAAATACCTGGCCTGCTTGAAAATGCCTATCAATTAACGTCAAAACTCGATACCCATAAAGCCAGACCCCTGGTGGAGGAGATATTAGAAATAGAACCACATAACCAAAAAGCCTTACTTCTGCTTTTTAACATTGACAAGTTAGATCCGCAACACGAGCGTTTGCACAAAACAGCAACCATGCTCGTTACCCTTCTTACCCGCACCAGTGAAGATCATCACCTCTTATGTGATATTTTTAAACAGTACTGCCAAATTGCCAAGCCACCCCGGTTCACTCCCAGCCTCCTTTTCTCTATCGCCTTTGCCTTCTGCGATTCCGGATACCTGCAAGAAGCCGAGCAGATCATGGCCTCGCTTTTCCGTAATCAGCCAAACCACCCCAAGCTCCCTGCTGCTCTGCTTAAATTGGCGCGCGCCTATTTGAAAAAGGGGTTGTCGGACAAAGGGAAAAAGTTCCTTCAGATTATTTCTGAAGAATATCCTGAAGCAAACGAATCAAAGATCGCGAAGGATTTACTGGACTCATCTCGATAGTTGGAGGCCATACGGAAAATTTTTGTCCACATCTTTTTTACAACCCAAATATGATGAAGCCGTCAAATATATTTTTTCGCTTTCCACTCTTCGTTTTTTCAATTGAAACTAACCTTACCCCCCCCGGCGTCATTTTCCGTGACTAATTCACGTTTATCCTTTTTAGATAATCCTCCGCATGGCTGACAATGTCGTGCGCAGGATACTTCTTTATCAGTATAGCGAGCACCTCAGCCGCCTTTTGAGAAGCATTGAGCTTTTCATGCATGATGTTTGCCGCCAAAAAATATGCTTTGGGAACTAAGGGACTCTTGGGATTTGCTCTAATGAAACGGTTTAAGGCGGTTACCGCACCCCGATGGTTTCTCCCTTTATCCAGGATCGTTGCTATCTTATAAAGGTTAAGGGGGTTAGGAGTAAAATTTGAGTCTTTAGCCACACATTCTGAATAAACCTGGCAAACTTTTTCTGCTTGATTTTCCTGAACCAGGATATCCAAGTACACCTTGCAGTGCTCCAATAATTCCGAAGTTAACTGTTTTAACTTAAGAAGTTTATAATAGCGCTCCGCCAGATTTATGTCGGTAATCGCGCCCTGAGTTTCATTTTTTATAAATGTGATTGCTTCATCAAGCTGTCCGTCCTGAATAAGGATATCAACCTTCCGGAGAGGGGTGCTCGCCATCCCTTCTTCGGGTGATTTTTTTTCTGAAGGCACATAATCCTCAAGATAAACTTCCCACCCTACTTCTTCATGATATTGGAGCAAAACATAGCCCATCAAATGATAGGAAATAAGAGTATATATGTTTCCGGCTAATGAAAAAAGAAAGATGTGCAGTCCTTTAGGCAAAAGCGCTATGATATACTGCGCCAAAGCTATAGGCGCACCGAGTAAAAAAACCAGAAAAAGGTACATCAGCAGATACCCCCACCCGATTCTCCAGGCCATGCGAGCAAATATCCACGGATTACACGCGCTGATAAGACTCTCCGTAACCACCAAAACCGTAATCATTGCCGGAAGTAAAAGGAGCGCAAAACCAAGAAATAAAAACGCCATTAAAATTCCGGCCACTTTTGCAATCATCCCAAAGGCAAAAAATAGCGCAAAATAAAGCCCAAATTGTTTAAACACAATAAAAGAATCGGAGGTTAAGGTCTCAGAGGTTATCTCCGGCGGTATAAGTCGTCCTGAAGCGGTTTCTTTGAGGGCAGCGTAAGAATATTTCACGAGCATTCCCCACATTATTCCTCTCATCAATAAACTGAAAAATCCTCCTCCCCAAAAAAAAGAGCTGGCCAACGTAAGCACAATAATGAGGATTAAAGACCGAAGGTGAAAAGGGTAGAGGAAAATTTTAGGGAGTCTTTTCCAGAAAGGTTCAATCACATTCCCCAACGCAAGTTGTTTTGCGCGGGCGTTACACTTAGGACAAACATGGTAAGCCTGCGTTGCGCCATACGCCTGAGAAACATTTTTGGCAATGCAGCTTTCACAATAATAAACATTACAGGTGGGACACATCCAAAGCGCCGGTTTAGTTGGGTGATAATTGCAATAAACTTTCATGGTAAACGCCCCTTCCTCCTTAGACACGTGATGTTAACATCATGCCCAAACGTTACCCCCGGTGAGACTGTGTCGTAATCCATTTTTTGTCACCCTGAACTCGTTTCAGGGTCTCATAACATATTGATTGTATTAGATGCTGAAACAAGCCTGCCCTGAAGATTCTGAACCAAGTTCAGAATGACACGTTCAGGGTTCAGCATGACACTTTGCCTTGATATACTAATTATAACACAGTCTCGCTGGAATAATAGGTTAAACGATGGGCAAACAAAACAAAAAATCATTTCCGCTTTGAGATTGTGTCACAGTTAGCCATTCGCCCTTCGACCATTCGGTTAACTCATGGCAGGCTTAGCTCAGGGTGAACGGCTAACTAATTGATTTTTAAAGTGCCGCGGTCCGTGCGTGGTGAGCTTGTCGAAGCATGAACGGACTGTGACACAGTCTCTTTGAAAAGAATATGTGTGGCGAAATTGTTACCGCCTACCAACCTTATGGTGTTTGCTCGGTATTCGTTGCTATTTCGAATTTATCGTTGGCGCCCCAAGTCCAATCCAATCGCGATAGAGGCAGGCGGTTGCGTACACATAGATAGGGAAAGTGAAGATCACCCCTATGCCGACTAATAAAACCCCTGCAACACCCACCAGTGACGCGACCACATAAAAAGGAATCAGATCAGACCATCGTTCCTTGAAAAGCTGCAGACTTTCTTTGATCGCGTCAATAAAGGAAAGACGTTTTTCCCAAATCAGGGGAAATACAAAAATAAAAGGCGCGCCCGCCAGTAAGCTCAAAATAATACCCAAAAAAGGAACAAGACCAACAATGAAAGTTACTGCAAAAATGATAACCCATGCTAAAAGAGCATCCCAAAGCACATCAAAGCCCTTGAACAGGTCGCCGGTGGTAGCCTGCCTGCCTTTCATTCGCTGAAAGATTATATAATAAAAGCCGCAGAGCAAAGGCCCCACGATAAGAATCCCGATTCCCGTGAGACACACACCGAAAATGATTAACGCGGGCAAGGCATACCCAATAACATCCGATTTTACGGCCTCAAACCCCTCCTTTAACCAATCTCCTATCTTTACCTCTTTCATAAATTTTCCTTTTTTAAATTATTTTTTTCAAAGTAGATACCCACGCTCCTCCAAAGTCCTTGTTTTCTGTTGTGCCCCAGAAATCAAGGTTAATATTTTGAAAATAATAGCTATTTAACCCCTTGCGCCATCAAAAGTCAAACAAAAAAACAAGTCAACGATTTAAAAACTCTTACCTGAATTGAGCGATTTTCATTACAAAACCAGTAGGACAGGCGTCTCGCCTGTCCTGAGGAGTGAAATGTTCGGACAGCCGGGACGGCTGTCCTACCGTAGTTTGGGCGCCTTAGCAAACAAGAATCGCTCAACTTAGGTCTTAATTTTTTCTTCTTTGAGGTTATCGCAGAGATAAGGTATAGTAAATTCCGTTAGAAAATTTTCTAACGGGACAAGCGGGGCATTTCTAACAGGGTAAACCAAAAAAGTTTACGGTTTGAAAAACGAAATGTTATAAGTGAAAATGAAACGCAGGCAAAAGGAAAAATTCTCTTCTCAGGAACTTCCTGAACAAGAAAAAGATAAGGGTCCTCAATATATTCATTAAAAGGGAACGACTTATGGAAAAAGAACTGTTGCGATTGATTTATGAAAAAGGGTTTAAGTTCAGTGAAGACGCAACCTTCAAACTTGCCTCCGGAAAAATGAGCAGCTATTACATTGACTGCCGGGTAGTTACCAGCCTCGCGAAAGCCAAATACCTTATCTCCCAACTCATGTTCAAAAAAATCGTTGACCTTAATGTCGCTGCTATTGGTGGGCCTGAGGCAGGCGCCATTCCGATTGCTGATGCGGTTTCGTACGCCAGTTATCTGCACGGCAAAGAAATAAAATCCTTCTGGATCAGGAAAGAAGCTAAAGGCCATGGTCTTAAAAAATGGATTGAGGGTGATGTAAAAGAAGGAGACAGGGTCGTCATTGTTGATGATGTTATCACCACCGGAAAGTCAACCATTGACGCTATGAGAAGAGCACGAGAAGGAGGACTTATTGTTGTAAAAGCCATGGTACTGGTAGACCGGGAGGAAGAAGAAGGCAAACAGAATATCGAAAGGGAAGGGGTTAAGGTAGAAGCGCTGTTTACGGTCAGTGATCTCATGCGATTCCACGAGCAAGGATGAGACAAACCTTATCATACCAAGTCGTCTTCATGTGCATATCTTTGTTGCCTCCTCGTCAGTTTTCGTAAATCGTAAAAAGTTAAACGTAAGGTGTTAAAACACTTCACGTCTCACTTTTCACGTTTTGATCGTCGTCGCCTCGATCTGCTTTTGAATGCAACGTGGTATAAAAGCATTGTCACGTACAATAACGCCGCACAATATCAAAAAGCACTTTTGTCCCGAAGACCAGGTCTTTTTTCGCTATCCGTTCATTATGCCCATGAACCATATCCTGATGATGCGCCATGTCTCCTTCAACCAAGAGAGGAGCAAATCCAAACGCGACCGTCTTCCCGTTGCGGAAGAACCGGGAATCGGTCGCCCCTGATGAGATAAACGGGATGATCCTGGCTTTTGGGTCATGCCTAACAAGGGCTTCCCTGAAGATTTTAACAATCTCGTGGGAAAAATCCGACTCCGAAGCAGTAGCGCACTGTATCTCCTGGATTGTATACTGAGGGATGCCATCAAAAATCTTTGCGATCTCCTTTTTAACTCCTTCGATCGTTTCTCCAGGTAATATCCGGCAGTCTACCTCGCAAAAACATTCACTCGGAATAACATTGACCTTTTCTCCTCCTTTAACCACAGTAGGAACAAAAGTATTACGGATCATAGCCAGGAGGAGTTTCTTTAAACCCTGATCAGGCATTGCTTCAAGAATTTCTGCGGCCCGAGCCGGTTCCTTTAAAAGACTTTGCAGAATCGGGGCTATTTCTTCATCTTCGGAAAAATCCTGGATGAACTTTTCTACGATTTGCGGCACCTGAATCTGAGCGCGATACCTTCCCAGAGCCTCTATGCTCCTTCCCAGGGCAAGGATGCAGTTATCTTCTCGAGGAAGTGAGCCGTGTCCCGGTGTTCCCTTAAAAATAATCCGAAACCAGCAGGCCCCCTTTTCTCCCGCCTGGCAGAGATAAAAATTCTTTGTCTTTCGGGCAAGTCCAACCCCCCCGCCTTCATTGATCACTACCTCAAACCGATTGAACTCCGGGCGGTCCTTGCAAAGCCACGCGACCCCGGATTGTCCACCTTTTTCTTCATCGGCAGTGGCCGCCATAACCACATCCCGTTTGAGAGGCACATTGATTTTTTTAAGGAGAATAAGCACCAGGGTTTCCATGACCCCCAATGACTTGCAGTCCAAAGCCCCCCGCCCCCAGATTTCTTTTTCCACGATCTTTCCGGAAAACGGAGGATAAGTCCATTTTTCTTCTTCAACCGGTACCACATCGATATGGCTCAAAAGGAGAAGCGGTGGTTTGTTACCCGTACTTTTGAGACGCGCGATAAGATTACCCCGGCCGGGCCCAGATTCAATAATTTCATTTTCTATGCCCTCATGATCAAAAATGTTTTTTAAAAACCGGGCGCCTTTAATCTCGTTTCCCGGAGGATTGGTAGTATTAATCTGAAGATATTGACTCAAATACGTGGTTGCTTTTTCTTCAACGTCTTGCCAGTTAATTGTCTGTATGTCCATAGTTCTACCTTGATTCTTTTCCTCTGTTTTTTTCTTTCTTTTTAAAACCCATCACTCTTCCTTTGCTATCAAACATTGCTTCCTCCAGCTGTAACAGCCTCTGCTTTAATAAAATTCCTTCCGGCGCTGAAAACCCCCCTAACGTCCCATCTTTCCGTATTACTCTATGACAAGGCACGACGATGGGAAAAGGATTTTTTCCTAATGCATTTCCTACCGCCCGAAAAGAACCCGGGGTTTTTATTTGAGTGCTTACCCACTGATAACTCCTCACTTCCCCCCAGGGAATAGTTTGTGTCGTTTTCCATACCGTGACTAAAAACTCTGTATAACCTGCCGCATCAAAAGAAAAGCATGGAGTAATTTTTTTTCCTTCAAAATATTTTACCAGAAAATCAGCAATGGGTCGCAAATGCGCGTTATTTTTTTCAACCCCAGGAAATTCTTGGAAGATATCTTTTTCAACCTCAGTCCGCGCCGAATGGGGAAGTATTATCCTTTGAAGCCCTTTGCCCCCTTCCACCACCCCCATCCAACCAAATAAAGTTTTAAAAATAGAATATCTCATCATGATAAAAAATATCACCTCTTCGTAACCTTTGATCTAACCCGGAGAAATTTTAGGAAGATTTTGCTATTAAAGTCAAGTAAAAAGGAAGAGGTGATCAATCTTGACCCGGCTTGGATAACATGGTATGAAAAAAACTTAGCCCAAATTTTCCTGAAAAAGGAGCCCTTCATGAAAAACTCCCCCCTTAATATTGGAATAATTGGCGCAGGAAGCTGGGGTACCGCTTTGGCTACCCTGCTCGCCTATAATGACCATAACGTCACCCTGTGGGTTTACGAAAATGAGTTGCATGAACACTTGTTAACCAATCGACAAAATCATTTCTACTTGCCGGGGGTTACTCTTCCGGAGTCTATTTTTCCTACGCAATCTTTTTCTGAAGCTACCCGAAAAAAAGACTTTTTGGTCTCCGCGGTTCCCTCTCATTTAGTAAGAAAAATCTTGAGCGAGTGTGTCCCTTTCCTCGATTCTCAAACCATTATGGTAAGTGTTTCCAAGGGGATTGAAAACGAGACCCTTATGCCCATATCAAGTATTTTAAAAAAAATTCTTCCTAAAAAAAATTTCCCCAATACCGCTTATCTCTCAGGCCCGAGCTTTGCCAAAGAAGTCGCCCTCCAGCACCCCACCGCAGTCGTGGTAGCCTCAGAAGACCATGAGGTTGCTCAAAAAGTACAGAAAGTTTTTGCTGCTCCTTTCTTCCGGGTCTATACCAGCAATGATGTTGTTGGCGTGGAATTAGGCGGAGCATTAAAAAATGTCATTGCCATTGCCGCAGGTTGTTCTGATGGCTTAAACTTTGGTGATAATACCCGGGCTGCCCTTATTACCCGGGGGTTAGCTGAAATATCCCGGCTGGGCGTTGCCTTAGGAGCAAATCCTTTAACTTTCGCCGGACTTTCCGGCTTGGGTGATCTGGTCTTAACGTGTACCGGAGCGCTGAGCCGTAATCGAAAAGCAGGCATTCAATTGGGTCAGGGAATGAGTTTAGATCACATCATAAAAAGTTCAAAAATGGTTGCCGAAGGGATAAAGACAACCAAGTCGACCTACCAGCTTGCTAAACGTCGCAAGGTAGAAATGCCTATCGTTGAGCAAGTTTATCGGATTCTGTATCAAAACAAAGACCCGCGAAAAGCAGTCACTGACCTTATGGGAAGAAACCTCAGGTACGAATTAGACACTCACCTTTTATGATAACGTTCCGAAAAGGAAAGGTCTTTCACGAGGAGAATTATATGGCCACCAAGGGAGAGGGATATTTTTTAGGGATTGATGTCGGCTCAATAAGCGCCAACACGGTTATCGTTAATTTCAAAAAAGAAATTTTAGAAGAGCATTATCATCGTCTCCACGGTCAGCCAATCACCGCCGTCCGAAGCCTCCTCCGGGACGTTTTCACCCGCATCCCGCCTTCTGATTTTGAAAATATTGCTTTTGTCGGTTCGGGCGGAAAAATCTTAGCCCAATTACTCAACGCTCAGTATGTCAATGAGATTATCGCCCAGAGCAAAGCCATTGAACGGCTTCACCCCCGGGTAAAAACTGTTATTGAAATGGGAGGAGAGGATTCAAAGTTAATCGTGCTTGATTACGACACAACCCAGGCAAAGATGAGGCTGGTTGATTTTTCCATGAACACCATCTGCGCCGCGGGAACCGGATCGTTCTTAGACCAGCAAGCGAGCCGTCTTGGCCTTTCGATTGAGGAATTTGGAGCCCTGGCCCTGAAGTCCGTCCATCCCCCCCGGCTCGCGGGACGCTGCAGTGTCTTTGCCAAGAGCGATATGATTCACTTACAACAAATTGCTACCCCCGACTTTGATATTGTGGCCGGCTTATGTTTTGCGGTTGCCCGAAATTTTAAAAGCACCATCGGAAAAGGATTCTCCTTGCGCCCTCCGCTTTCTTTTCAGGGCGGGGTTGCCGCCAACCTCGGCATGAGACGGGCTTTTGCTGAAGCCCTGGAACTCGACCCGGAAGAATTTATTATTCCCAAATATTTTGCTTCCATGGGAGCAATCGGAGCGTGTCTCCTGGCCATCGAAGGTCCTGCCGCCTGGAAAAAATGGCAAGGATGGCAAAAACTCGAAACCTATATAACTGCTTCACCTCAATCTGAAAAAGCCGAACACACACTTTCGCCCTCCCCTCACAAAACACCACCCCGGAGACACCCCCTCACCTCCCCAGACAATGAAAAGAAAAAAGGGTATCTCGGCGTTGATGTCGGCTCAATCAGTACCAATGTGGTGGTGATTGATGAGCAAAAGCAAGTGTTGACAAAGCGTTACCTTATGACAGCCGGCCGACCGATTGAAGCAATCAAACAAGGTCTTAAAGAAGTCGGCGAAGAGTTAAACGACCGAGTCGAAATCCTTGGCGTGGGAACCACGGGATCAGGCCGGTATTTAACCGGTGATTTTATCGGCGCCGACGTGGTCCGTAATGAGATCACTGCCCAGGCCACCGCCTCTGCCCATAGTGATCCTGAGGTAGATACCATTTTTGAAATCGGGGGACAGGATTCGAAGTATATCAGTCTAAAAAACGGCGCGGTGGTTGATTTTGAAATGAACAAAGTCTGCGCCGCGGGAACCGGATCGTTCTTAGAAGAGCAGGCGGAAAAACTGGGGACTTCGATTAAAGATGAGTTCGCCCGATTAGCCTTGAGCGCTCACGCCCCCGTTTCTTTAGGAGAGCGCTGTACCGTGTTTATGGAATCTGATCTGGTCCACCATCAGCAGCAAGGAGCTAAAAAGGAAGACTTGGCAGCAGGACTTTGTTACTCGATTGTGCATAATTACCTCAATAAAGTGGTCGGCAAAAAGCACATTGGCGAGCGAATATTTTTCCAGGGAGGAACTGCTTTTAACCAAGGTGTGGTAGCAGCCTTTGAGAAGGTGCTCAATAAAAGCATAACCGTCCCTCCGGATCATGAAGTAACCGGCGCAATTGGAGCGGCCATCCTGGCGATGCACGAAAAAGAACCTGGCCCGAGCTTATTTAAAGGTTTTGATTTAAATAAAAAAGAATATGACCTCTCATCGTTTGAGTGTAATGGATGTCTGAACATGTGTGAGATCCATACGCTCACGGTTAAAGGCGAAAAGCCGCTTTACTATGGCGGTCGCTGCGAAAGACATGAAACCGAAAATAAAAAGAAAGATGTGCGTCATCTCCCTGATTTCTTTAGTGAGCGTGAGGTATTCCTCTACCGGTTTGAAAAGGAAAACGAAAAAATACCGGCTTCGGCTCCGGTGATCGGCATCCCCCGGGTTTTATTTTTTTATGATCTCCTTCCGTTCTGGGCCACTTATTTCAATGCACTCGGGTTCCGCGTCGTCCTTTCTGACCAAACCAATAAAAAGATCATTCAGGAAGGACTGGAGGCAATCGTCACTGAGACCTGCTTCCCCATCAAAGTAGCACATGGACATGTTTTAAACCTCATGCATAAAGACATCAAAACCATTTTCTTTCCGAGTCTCATAAACTTTAAGCCGCTTCAGCCAAACATAACCCAGAGCTTTGCCTGTCCTTATGTCCAGTCTTCTCCGTATACCATCCAATCCGCGATTGACTTTAAGGGCCAGGGGGTTGACTTTATCCATCTTCCCCTATTCATGGCTCATCATCCTCCCCAGTTGGAAAAAGAGCTGCTCCCCTTAGCATTAAAATTAAAAAGGAACAAAACTGAACACCGCGAGGCTTTTTCGATAGCTCTTCACGCCCAACAAACTTTTCATGAAACGCTCAGGCAAAGAGGAAAGGAACTCCTCTCTCAGCTTGATCCCCAAGAGAAAGCATTTGTGATTGTGAGCCGCGCTTACAATGGCTGTGATCCGGGCGTTAATCTCCGCATCCCCTTTAAGCTGAGGGAGATGGGGGTTAAAGTAATCCCCCTCGACATGCTGCCCTTAGAAAATGTTGACATTTCCAAAAAATGGCGGAGCATGTACTGGGCTTACGGGCAAAAAATATTAGCGGCGGCGGAAATAATCAAGAAAGACCCGCGGCTCTTCCCCGTGTATATCACCAACTTTAGCTGCGGCCCGGACTCTTTTATTTTCCATTTTTTCCGGAAGGAGCTTCAGGACAAACCTTTTCTCCAGATCGAGCTTGATGAGCATAGCGCTGATACCGGAGTCATCACCCGGCTGGAGGCATTCTTAGATAGTCTGAAAAATATGCGGTCAAAAAACTCTGATGAAATTTCAAAAACCCGGCACACGATCATTCCTTCGAATGGAAAAAAGAAAGTTGTCTTTATCCCCCGGATGGCTGACCATGCCTATGCGTTAGCCGCCGCTTTCCAGGCGTGCGGAAACCCTTCGGAAGTGCTCCCGGAATCGGACGCGGAAACCGTGAAACTGGGACGGAAGCACACCTCAGGCAAAGAATGTTATCCGTGCATCTTAACCACCGGCAATATGGTAAAAGCCACGCAAAGATCAGACTTTAATCCTGACCAATCCGCCTTTTTCATGCCCTCGTCTAACGGGCCGTGCCGGTTTGGTCAATACTCTCATTTTCAGCGGCTGGTTCTCGAGGAACTGGGATTTCAACAGGTGCCGATCTTCGCTTTCAATCAGGATGACAGGGTCTATCATGAATTAGAGACCGTGGGAAATGAGTTTGCCCGCTTAGCCTGGCAAGGGGTTGTCGCCATTGACCTTCTGGATAAGAAGCTGCGGGAAACCCGGCCGTATGAAAAGCATCCCGGAGAAGCGGACCAGATTTACCAACACTACTTGCGGCAGGTGTTTGACTATATAAAAGGCAAAAAAGAGCTTACCGACTTACTCCACAAGGCCCGCAAAGAATTTGAAAGCATACCCATAGACCGCGGGATACAAAAACCGATCATCGGGATTGTCGGAGAAATCTATATCCGTTCTAACAGTTTTAGTAATGAAAATATTGTCGGTCAGATTGAGTCGCTCGGCGGGGAAGCCTGGCTTCCGCCCGTTGGTGAGTGGATTTTATATACCAACTTTACTGCTTTAAGGAGAACCCTGGAACGCCGGAGCTGGTCAAATTTGTTTAAGACCTATATCACCAATGTTTATCAACGATTTGATGAGCACCATCTGAGCAAAGTTTTCGCGCAATGCCTAAAAAATTATCCCGAACCTTCAACCAAAGAAATCATCCGCAATGCCGGCCCGTATCTCGACTCAACCCTTGAAGGTGAGGCGATCTTGAGTATCGGCAAGGCAGTTGATTTTATCCGCAAAGGAGCGCACGGGATCATTACGGTCATGCCCTTTACCTGCATGCCCGGAACCATTGTCAATACACTCCTCAAACAATTCCGGGGAGTCGAAAAAAATATTCCTTTCCTCACCATGTCCTACGATGGGCAGGAACAAACCAACACCCGGACCCGTCTGGAAGCCTTCATGCACCAGGTAAAAGAGTTTGAGGGAAATGGTTGAAGTTTTTTATTTTTAAACTAAAATAACGTAAGCAAAAAGTTATTATTCACCTTAATCCAGCGATGATTGCCCAAAAGGCAGTTACGATGCCGGTTTTATTGTCACCCTGAACTCGTTTCAGGGTCTCATGGGATGCTGAAACAAGTTCAGCATGACACTTTTGTCGCTGGATTAAGGTATTCATATTATTCAATTTTAAAATTGCAGCACCTCGATGATAAGGAAATCAAAAAATGCTGGA
>DATEXU010000230.1:0-9223 GCA_035256645.1 Thermodesulfobacteriota bacterium
TACCGGAGCGAGAAACAGAAAGAATGGTTCCGGGAGAATGACCATGAACTTGATGTCAAAAATAATGTGTGGCCCTGGGAATATTTTGATGGAGGATTTTTCCCTTTTATGATTCCGTACGACTCCAGTTACTGGGAACTGCTTGGAAAGGCCGGGGTAAAGAAAAAGTTAAACGCGGTTGATATTGACTGGAGTGTGCGCGGCGGCTACATCCTCTCCTCGGATTCGGAGAATCAGTACGAGAATACTTGGGAATACTCCCCCGGCGGGCATGATTACCACGCAGATGCGAAGGGTGATGTCCGGGGATATCGGATCGGCTCTGACCTTTGGATCAGGCGCCAGGTGAACGAAGGCCTTTCCCTTCCTTTTCTCGTAAGCGTTGATTACACCAAAAAAGACCGGGATGGTGAGGGGCGTGGCACTGGTTATGTGGATGGCGATCCTTTTCCTGGCCGCCTCTATCAATATGAACATATAACGAGAACATTTGAGGTTAAGGCTGGCGGCGGAATAGAAAAAGAGGTCAAGGGCTGCGGCCGGGTTGGAGCCGGGCTTTATTATAACTATCTTCAAAGCCGTGACGACCTCTGGTTTGACGATTACGGCAACATCTACAACAACACCAGGTATCCTTCCAACAAAGAGCACCGCTTAGTGCTCAATCTCGCGGGTGAGCGGGAGGTATGTTCTGACTTCACCCTGCGCGGGGGCTTGGATTTCTTCTATGGCTGGGTGGTGTCGGATGATTATAAATCTTACGTGAGTGATGGAGATATTGTTGACATCTCTCTTGATGGCAAAAACTGGGGGATCGGGGCTTCGTTAGGGGCAAGCAAAAAGTTTTCCTGCGTAACCTTAGAGCCTTTTATTAAAGCAGGATACCGGGAGTTTGACGTGAATGGAAATGGAAGTTGGGGTACGGGTGATTATCGTGGCAGCATGGACAAGCTGAAGACGGAGTGGTTTACGGGCGCTGGTTTTTCGTTGTTGTTCGGCAAATAAATTTTGTAGTCATTCTGAAACATATCAAGGGCGGGAGCAATCCCGCCCTTTTTTATTGGAAAAATTAGAGAAAAAGCATAGGACGCTTTTTAATACCACGTTGTATTCAAAAGCAAATCGAGGCGACGACGAGGAGACAAAGATATGCAAATGAAGGCGCCTTGGCATAAAAAGAGCTTGACTCTGAGGGGATTCTTTGGTTAGGCTTAACTATGGCATTACTATTAAATTTTCCACAGGGTAAGAGTTTAATTTTATTTCTTTAGTCAGGAGAAAAGAATGGGAAATTTAACGGATTTACTCATGCTGGATGGAGAAACCTGGATCCGTTTAATGCTGGCTTTTGTCCTTGGAGGCGCCATTGGGTTAGAAAGAGAGATTCACGGAAGGCCCGCGGGACTACGAACCCATATATTAGTCTGTGTCAGCGCCACGATGATCATGGTGGCTTCCAAAAGCCATGTGCAGCTCCCTTATCCTCTCTCTGCGGATATTCGCATTAACATTGATCCGGGAAGGATTGTGGCCGGTATTATGACCGGGATCGGTTTTCTGGGGGCAGGGGCAATCATTCGGCTCGGTGATCTTATCCGGGGAATTACGACCGCGGCCTGTATCTGGTTTGCGGCAGCGCTGGGGATTGTGATCGGCGAGGGATGTTATGCTTTAGCGCTCTTATCAACCGGAAGCATCTTGATTGTATTAATTACTCTCCAGTGGCTCGAACACCGCTTTCATCCCGTCGTATACCACGCTGTTCAAATAACTGCCCCCATAGAGAAAGCTGAGAATGTCGAATCAAGCTGCCAAGCAATCTTAAAGAAAGAACACATTCGAATTCAGAATAAAGCGTATTCTATTTCTCAGGAGACCGGGCGATCGGAGATTACTTTTAATGTGCGAATGAAGGATCGAATGCAAAGCGGTGCGGTTATTCGTGACATCGCTAAAATTTCGGGGGTTTTGGAGGCAAGCTGGAAATAGGGGTTTTGGGAGCTCGATTTTTTAATTTTCTCGGGGAAAAACTATTTAAGGTTTCTTTTGTCATTTTTCTGCGAATTTGATGGTCCCCGAAACCGCAAAGTTCATATCAAGGTGACTGCCGGATAGACCGTATGATCATTGACACGCACGCTCATCTTTCCCTGCCGCAGTTTGACCAGGACCGCACGGAAGTTATTAAACGCGCTCGCGACGCAGGGATTAAACACATTATAACCGTGGGCACCGATAGCGATGATTGCCGGAAAGCGGTTGCCTTGGCACAAGAGCATGATTTTATTTCCGCCGCAGTCGGTATTCATCCTCATGATGCCAAAACCATCAATGCGGAAACATATTCTCTTCTCAGGGGATTTGCTGCTGATGATAACGTGGTCGCCATTGGAGAAATCGGGCTTGACTTTTATCGTAATTTATCCCTGCGGGAAACACAGACCCACCATTTTCGTGAGCAGCTGAGGCTTGCCCGCGAGGTTTCCCTGCCGGTGATTATCCATGACCGTGAGGCTCACCAGGAAGTGCTCAAAATTCTGCAGGAAGAAAAAGCGGAAACTGTGGGAGGAGTTATTCATTGCTTTTCGGGAGATTGGGAGATGGCCAAAGCTTGCCTTGATATGGGGTTTTACATTTCCATTCCAGGCACCATAACCTTTAAAAAATCTGAAGAGTACCACAAACTGGTCCGTGATCTTCCTCTTGACCGGATGCTGGTGGAAACTGATTGCCCATTTCTCGCACCCCATCCCTTTAGGGGAAAGCGCAATGAACCGGCGTATGTTCAGTCTGTTGCTGAAGCAGTTGCCCGGATAAAAATGATAGCGCAAGAGGAGTTGGCAGAGATCACGACTCAGAATGCTCAGAAACTGTTTAATCTTCTTCTTTAAAGGTTTTATTTTTTCAAACCAATCTAACGGGAATGTTTAAATAACCGATTTTTTTACGATCAGGATAAAATTTTTAGGCCCAAACACGCAATCAAAACACGATGAAAAAAAAGTTGCTTATCGGACTATTCTTTCTTGGATTCCTCTTGTTGGTTACTTTGGCGGTGTGGGTTAATTATTGCTGGGGGACCAAGGAGAGGAAAGCATTTATCGAGCAGGAAATGTCCTCGATTCTTCACCGACCGGTGACCATCCAAAAAGTCGAGCTTCAGATTTTTCCCCGGATCATGGTGGTCTTAAATCAAGTAGAAATAAAAGAACAGGATGGAAAATCTGATTTTATCTCCCTCCAAAAACTCCATCTGGGAATTTCTTTTGTGCACCTTTTTACCCGCATGATCTTTTTTGATTATTTGGTCTTAGATCAACCCCGGATACTGCTTTCTCGAAAACAAGAGGAGGGTTTTAATGTAAGCGACTTGGTAGGGGCTTTTTCTTTCCAGAAGACAAGAGAAGATAAGAAAAAGCACTGGGTAAAAGAATTTAAATTATCCCTGAAAAATTTTATTATCCGGGAAGGAGAGATTGGATTTAAAGATCATGCAATTTCTGAATCTCCGGTATCCTTGAGCGTCACTGCCCTAAACCTCCAAACCGGTAAACCTTCCCGGTTAGGTCTCATACCAATTTCTCTGAAAGGAGTTTTAAAAAGCGTAAAAACCGAAACCCGACTTGACGTAAAAGGCGAGATCGAACCAATCATTGAAGGTTCTAAACTTACTGCCATCAGATTTGTGGGAGATACCCAAGTTGCGGATTTATCCCTTTCATGCGTCGGGCCTTATCTGTGCGCCTGGAAAAACATCGACTCTCTTCAGGGAAGTATCAAGGGAAAATTTTCTTTCCAGGGTATCATCGGTGGAGATTTTAAAGCAGGTGCGGAGCTGGATATTGTTAACCTAAAATTTAAAAATGAGGAGCTTCTTAAAAAAGAACTCCGGATCGATAATGCTCATCTCCAATGTTCTTTAAATCGTGAGAAGCGAAATTGGATCTTTTCCCCTATCCGGATAAAGCTTCCCGGATTAACGGCAACCGGGAAAGTCAGCGTGGATACAACGACGACCCCGGTTATTGAGGCTGAAATAGAAACCGGAAACTTCGACTACCAAGCCATCTTACCCTACGTCCCCTTTTTCCTCTTTCCCCGGGAGGTTAAAGATTTCATAACTGATAAAGCTATGGCAGGGAAGGTCGATAAGCTCTCTTTTCATTATTCCGAAAAGCCTCCCCAAGCACCATCAGATAAAACGATAAGAACCATGGCAGGAAATTGTAGTTTTCGGGATTTTTCTTTGAAGATAATCGACGAGGCGCCCCGTTTTGAGCACCTTAAGGGTAAAGCGAGTTTTGAAAATCGGAATATCAAGGTTACTGACCTGACTGGCTCCTTTGGAAACTCAGTAATCACGCAAAGCGCCTACACCATATCTGAGCCCGCTGATTTAACTTTTTCTGGGGATTTTAAGCTTGATCTTTTTGAGATGAATAACCTGATCCATGTGAACAAAATACCTCCTCATATTCTCAACGAGTTAGAAAAAATTCAGTCCATGAACGGAAAGGGCCTCCTGGCCCTTAAAGCCTCTGGACCGCTTAATGACTCAGGCGCGCTTGCTTTTGAAGGGAAGCTCACGTTAATAGATGCGGATATAGATTATCGGAATTTTCGCAAACCCACGAAAAAAGTTAACGGAACTTTCCAGTTTACTCCTGATACCATCACAATAACTGATGTTACCGGGTGGTGGGCAAATTCTCCCTTTACCTGCTTGGGAGAAATAAAAGACTACCGTTCTGCGGAAAAGTCAAAAATTTACGTTCACGTGGCATCTGAAAACGCTGATATTAATGATTTGGCTTCAGCCTTCTTTCCCTGGAAAGGAGTTCACGGGGAGGGATTGGTAAAGATATTTATAGATTTTAATTGTCTCGGTTACCGAAGCCAGAACCTCCGTTTCAAAGGTGAATCTGAATTTAAGGATCTTACTCTGCTGTTTCCCTCCTTCCCTTATCCCTTCAGCAACATGGAAGGGATAATGGGGTTTTCCTCAGACGGCCTTACATTCCCTCACATCAAATTTCAAACCGGCTCTTCCGACATTGCATATTCCGGCATTTGGAAAGGACTCAGCAAGCCTAAACTTACGGGGAAAATCAAAGGAAATTTTGTCAACTTTTTAGATTTTTATAAACCA
Organism: Thermodesulfobacteriota bacterium; assembly: GCA_035256645.1. Classification (GTDB taxonomy): domain Bacteria; phylum Desulfobacterota; class WTBG01; order JAGOGO01; family JAGOGO01. The sequence continues at coordinate 5,150 of DATEXU010000230.1, forward strand.
AAGGAGACGAAAGAAGAAAGGCCGATAAATTTTACTTTGGAGAAGGTCGCGTTAAACGTGAAACAAGGTGTTTATAAAAAACTGGTGGTGGATAATCTGGAGACTGAAATAAGTTCTCAGGAAGGAGTATATTATTTCTCCGTCCCGCGCGCAACCCAGGGAAAGCTTCGGGATTTTTCCTTTGTTAATTTAAATACCATTCAGGAGAATCAATCACAAGCAGCCACTTACCATAAAGGGGTGGTACAAATTCCTTTTCTGAAGCTTGAATCCGGCGAAGGATATTGGATAGGTAAGGATATCAGTCTTCCTGTTTCGGTTGACCAGCCTGAACGTTTTTCTCTTTCCAGCGAGATAAAAAATCTCTCGACGGAAAACTTCCTCAAGATGTTCCCCGAAAAAAATCAAAAACTTTCCGGTATCCTCAATCTTAAGGGAATGGTCACCGGCAAGGGGAAAAACCTTTCGGAGTGGATGGATACGTTAAATGGAAAGGTAGCCTTCACGACTGAAAAGGGAACGGTAAAGGAACTCAGCATTTTCTCTAAACTTTTTTCTTTATTGAATGTATACCGAATTTTCCGCCAGGATTACAGCAAGCTTTTCTCAAGCGGCATGCCTTATGATACGATTCAAAGCACCTTTACGATTGACCAAGGCATCGCCAGGACAGAGGGCATGGTGCTTAAGAGCCCGGCAATGAAGATGGATGGCGTGGGTGATATTAACCTGGCAAAAGAGACCTTAGACATGGAAGTCGCGGTCCAGCCTTTAGAGATCGTGGATAAAGTTGTTGGAATTATTCCACTCGTAGGACATGTCCTTAAGGATGAAAAAGGAGCCGTCATTGTTACCTATTATAAGGTGACCGGAACCTTTGAAAACCCTGAGTGGAAAACAATGGTCTTTGGGTCCTTGGGCCGCAAGGGACAGAGCATTTTCAAACAAATCTTCAATCTGCCGGAAACCATTCTCAACTGGAATGGCAAGAAGGATTCCGAAAACAAGAATCAAGACTCAGGAGATAAGAAGGAATAGCGCTGACCGTGAATAATTCGTTGCTTCGGCTGAGCAGCGTGCGGAAGTTCTCTTGTCTTGCATGTCGCCTGCAGTCACTACGGCGTAACCGCGAACGCTTACCTTAAAAGTAATATTTTATGGAATTAATAAACCACACGGGATTGCCTTTACTTCAGTTTTCTCATTTTAAAAATATAGATGGCCTTGTGCATGGCGCAACCACTCGGAAGGGGGGCGTGAGTGACGGCCCTTTTTTCAGTTTAAACCTTGGGACCCAAACCGGAGATGACCCCCACCGAGTTTTTTGCAATCGCAATAAACTTCTCTCACATTTAAGCTGGGAATCCTCTTCAGTAGTAATCCCCAACCAAGTGCACGGAAAAAATGTCGTTTTGATAACCAAAAAACGTTGGGAGAACGATAGCGCGCCTCACGAGCTTGTTTTATCCGGGGTTGATGGACTGACAACAAAAGAAAAAGGGGTGCTGCTGATGATTAAAGTTGCTGATTGTATCCCCGTATTTCTCTATGATCCCGCGAACCCCGCTATCAGCCTTATCCATGCCGGGTGGCGGGGTGCGGCCAACGGGATTATTGCGCAGGGGATTGTCGCAATGAAAACGTATTTTGGGACGAAACCAAAAACAATTCAAGCGGGTATTGGGCCCGGTATTGGTGGGTGCTGCTATGAGGTCAAAGAGGATGTCCGGGAAGCGTTCCTCAAACAAAAATTAGACAATTCTGTCTGGAAAATGGGCGCAGATAAAAAAATATTCCTTGATCTTAAAAAAGCAATCTTCTTGGAGCTTATCAACTGCGGATTAAGCAAAGATAATATCGAGTCAGCGTCGGAATGTACTTCCTGCAATCCCGATTTATTTTTTTCCCACCGCCGAGACAAAGGGCAAACTGGCCGAATGGCGGCCGTGATGGGCCTTGTGTAAGGATAAACGGTAACGCGTCCATAGTATGATACCAAGTTGCATTCAAAAGTAGATCGAGGCGGCGACGAGGAATCGACGTCGAGGAGTATGACGAGGAGCCAACAAAGATATACAAATGAAGGCGACTTGGTATGACAATGTCATTTTTCAACCATCAGGGAAATAGAAAGGGAGGAACTTTCCCCGCCACTGCCGTAAAAAAGAATCTCCCGAATCACCTCGTTGCTTGACTCTTCCCCTCCACCAATAGCAAACCATTGGTTTACCGGAACGGTAAGGGAGGTTGAGGCTTGAGCAAAACGAATCACCCCTGCTTCTTCTCCGGGAGCCTCATGAGCAATCCTGGGGGTAATTTCAATATACGCCCTCTCCCCCATGATTGTTGGCCTAACTTCAAAACCGGTTTCAATTTCTCTAAACACGACCGTATCAGTAACACTCGCATATCTGTGACAAAGATAAACCCAGCGCTCCCGGTAGGGAATGTGCTTGCCGGCCATGATGTAGGCTGAACTTCCCGAAGCCACATTAATAAAATATTCTGAAGCGCTCTGTCCCCGTTCCGTGCGATCCTGAAGGCGGACATCCATGCCGTCATCCCTTCTCCTTCCGCCGGTTGATACGCTCCCATGCTCTCCGGAAACTCTTCCGCGACCGGAAAGGGATCGATCACTCGATGCTGTTGACTCATTGAATTTTACGCGAATCTTGACCTGCTCAACCGGGACATCATAGCCTTTTAAGAAATCCTTGATTTTTGAAATGGATTTTTCATTGTCGGATATGATAAGAGAATTTGTCCCGGGGTCTGCAGCAACATTTCCCTCGGGTGAGAGAAGCGCTTTTACCACTGACGCTGTTTCCTCGGCAGTCCGATAGCTGATTCGTATGACCGCTATTGAGCGTTCTTCGCTTAATCCCGGAGCGGCAATAACTGAAAGAACAAAACCAACACAAAAGAGCAGAAGCAAGACAGTTTTCTGTGTTTGGAATTTAAGGTTTGGTGCTCGGCGATCATTTTCTCTTTCTTTGGTTTTCATGGCTCCTCCTTGTGCCGATGCTTTTTTTATAAAAATTTCATCTCGGCTCCTCTAAAGCGTCAAAAAATCCTTGCGGATCAACCTTAAGGGGTAACCTTCGTGGGGGAGATTGGTAGTTCTTGTGACGCTGGTTTTTTAAATGCTATGGACACATAACTGACGGTTGACGAATAGTCATTGAGAATATCTCCCGAGGTGTAATACGCGAGGAGTGCGCCTTGAGCATCTGAGGGTAAAAGCGGCAACAAGATTCCGATGCCGTTTCGGCCGCAGATAGTAGCTCCAGTTTTTTGAAGGTATTTTTGGTAGCCGGTGAAGTCTTTTTCTAAAATCACATCAACCGCTCCGAGATCAAGTTTTTTTAGGTTATTTTTAATGTCTTCCGTGAAAGGAAGATAACCGAAGCGCTCCCCATAGTGAGTAAAATCAGAACTTACTACCACCAAAGTCTTATCGGTAACATAGGGCATCAGAAATTTTGCTGCCTCAGCAGAGTCATTTTCTCCCAGCTCCCCCACCATGAGGGGAATAATCGTAAAATTTTTCAGCACCACCTGCAAAAAGGGGATTTGCATTTCCAGAGAGTGTTCTTGGGCTTCAGCTTCGGGGTTAAAGGAAAAAAGTTTTTGACGAGAAAGCTCCTCCCCGACCTTTTTCCCCACGGGTACTCTTCCTAAAGGCGTTTCATAAAAATCAAAGCTCGATACACAGATTCCCTGAAACCAGGCACGATGGGAAGGGCCGATAATGATTACGCGGTCGAAGTCTTTTCCTCTTAATGTGGCAAAGCCACAGGACGCCGCTTTGCCGGAAAACTGATAGCCGGCATGAGGAGAAATAAGCGCTGCGATTTTCTCTTTAATCTCAGGAACCTGCACCTGATCCAAATATTTTTTCACTGTGGTTTTAAGCTCCTGAGGATCAGCCGGATACCAGGAGCCGGCTAAGGGGGAAGACCGGACTTTTATTTGTTCTCCAGAAAACCCAGAAACAACGAAAAGAAACATCCCTGTGATCAATCCTGATAGAATAATCAAACCTTTCATTAAAGCCTCATGAAATTTTATGTG
>DATEXU010000231.1:0-2010 GCA_035256645.1 Thermodesulfobacteriota bacterium
CAGCATGGATTTAAAAGAACTGTTTGGTTATGAAGCCGGAATGAACCCCGATGATACACCACCCATGTATACCTTTAAGGTAGAAGAGGCAACTATTGAGGAGCATAAACTCTAATGGCTGAGACTGGTTTTCTCCCCAAAGAAAAATTACCGGCGTTACTCGACGCCTTAAGCAAAAGATTCCAGGTCTTCGCGCCGGTTTTAGAAGGTGACGTTGTTCTCTTTAAACGTTTTGCTTCGGGAGTAGAGCTCTGCCTCACCCGGCCGGCTAATCTTCCACCCAAGGGAATCATTTTTCCGCAAAGCGAGACGCTCTTTAATTTTAATTTTAAAAAGGATCCCGAAGACCTCAAAAAAACCTCGGTAGAACTAAAAGAAAATTTAGATTTTGCTCCGACCATTATTTTTGGCGGCCGACCCTGCGATGCCCAGGGATTTCGTATCTATGACCGGGTCTACCTTGAAACCGACATTGCTGATCCTTACTATAAAGGAAGAAGAGAAAAGACCACCATTATCACGCTGGCGTGCAATGCTCCTTCTCCGGGTTGCTTCTGCACATCCGTGGGACGAGGCCCAGCCGAAAACGAGGGCTCTGACCTCATGATGACCGAGCTGGAAAAAGGGTACTTTTTTGAGCCGATCACGGACAAAGGCAAAGAGATTCTCAAAGAAGGCGGATTTGAAGACGGCAGCGCGTATAAAGAACAGGCGCAAAAAGCTCACGAAAAAGTTTCCGCATTAGTGAAAAAACCCTTTGCCACCCTTGAAGGTACACCGGAAAAACTCCTTTCTCTTTTTGATAATAATCAATTCTGGGAAGGAGAAACTGCCAAATGTATCAGCTGCGGCGCCTGTACCTATCTGTGCCCCACCTGCTACTGTTTTAACATTACTGATGAACAGGTCGGCAATACCGGTGAACGGATCCGCAGTTGGGACGCCTGCATGTTTTCTCACTTTACTTTAGAGGCAAGCAGCCATAATCCGCGGCCCAACAAACACCAGCGTTTAAAAAACCGCGTGGGACATAAATTCAGTTATTATCCGAAAAAATATAAAGGCGTAATCGCGTGCTGCGGTTGCGGCCGGTGTATTCGGTACTGCCCGGTGTCAGTGGATATCAGTGAAATTGTTGCTCATGCTCAAGGAGCTTAACGGATGAATTCGATTAACAATCCCTACCTCCCTGAATTAGCCACGGTTATAAAAATTATTGATGAGACGCACAACATCAAGTCTTTTCAGGTGGTATTGAATGACCCCGAAAAGATGAAAAAATTTACCTTTGAACCGGGCCAGGTAGGACAGCTTTCTCTTTTTGGCGTGGGAGAGTCAACCTTTGTCATTAACTCTCCGCCCACACGAATGGAATATCTGCAGTTCAGCGTGATGAAGGCCGGAGAAGTTACCTCTGCGCTCCATGAGCTTGCCGAAGGAGATCAGATCGGTGTGCGCGCTCCTTTAGGGAACAGCTTTCCGTACGAACAAATGAAAGGGAAAAACATCGTGTTTATCGGCGGTGGTATCGGTCTTGCCCCGCTTCGCACCTTGATTCTCTTTATGCTTGATAACCGGGCTGACTATGGCGACATCACCATCATCTATGGCGCCAGGACTCCGAACGATCTCTGCTACAAAGACGAACTGAAAGAATTGGAAGCGCGGCCGGATGTTAACCTGATCCTCACGGTGGACGCGGAATTTCCCGGGTGGGACAAGCGGGTCGGGTTGGTTCCCAACGTGCTTAAAGAAATCGCGCCTTCTCCGGAAAATACCTTTGCCATTACCTGCGGTCCCCCGATCATGATTAAATTTACTCTCCAGGCTTTGTCGGCGCTCAAGTTCAATGACGAGCAGATCATCACGACCCTGGAGAAGCGGATGAAGTGCGGCATCGGCATCTGCGGTCGTTGTAACATCGGCTCCATGTATGTATGCAAAGACGGTCCGGTCTTTTCTCTCACCCAACTCAAAGAACTCCCCGCGGAACTTTAGCCCTAACCTCAG
>DATEXU010000232.1:0-8642 GCA_035256645.1 Thermodesulfobacteriota bacterium
AAAGCTTGCCGGAAAAACCTTACTGGAGATTAGCGAGGCGAAACTCGTAACGCAGGATGGCCTTGTTATTGCAGAACATTCATCCAAAGAAATCCTTGAAGAAAGTTACGGAAGTTTAAAAATAGACGATCAGCGCACGTATGGTCAAACCTTAGTTTCTTTTTTCTCTTTATTAGTTTAACTTTAACTTGAAAAAGGGGGTTTTATGGAGCGAACCGCAGTGTATCCAGGATCATTTGATCCCATTACCAATGGACATCTGGATCTCATTCGGAGAGGATTGAATGTTGTTGATCATCTCATAGTGGCTGTGGCAATCAATCCGGCTAAAACACCTGTCTTTACGTTGGAAGAGAGACTGGAAATGATAAGAGTAGCCGTGGGTGATAACCCCAGAATAACCGTAGATAGCTTCAAAGGTCTCGTGGTGGATTATCTCCAAAGGCGTAATACGCACATTTTGCTTCGCGGTTTACGGGCAGTCTTAGACTTTGAATACGAATACCAGATGGCGCTCATGAATCGGAGGATGGACCGAAAAGTAGAGACCATTTTTATGATGACCGGGTATAAATGGTTTTATGTTAGTTCCCGGATTATCAAGGAAGTTATTTTTTCGGGCGGATCAGTGGAAGGCTTGGTTCCTGCTTTTGTGAACCAGAAGTTAAAAGAAAAATACCAGCAAAGCAGACAAAAGTAATTTTAAAAATTTTTTGGGTTTACGTTCGAAATTTCTAAAAACACAAAAAAATAAACTTTTTTTCGGAAAACAGAGTAGGACAATTATAATTTTTCCATGGCCCCATAAACACCGCGAAGCCGGTCACGCAACATATAAGCAAGTCTTTCCATTACCTTAAAACCTGCCGGGAGGTTTTTCCTTAACTCTTCCCTTAAAGCAGGACCATCGATAGCAATGACCTCCGTTTTTCGTCTGCACAAAGCTGAAGACATGAGGTAATGAGATTCGCCCAAAAGCGCTAACCACGATCCTAAGGCTCTTCCTGGTCCTAAAATTGCAATGCTTAACTGAGCTTTTCGATCTCCTAAATCAACCGAGCGTTCCAAGGAAACCTGCCCTTCCTTGATGATGTAAATTTTGTTTCCTTGATCTCCTTGATGGAATATCGCTTCTCCGGGTTGGTACTGTTCGGTGCGGCAGAGAGAAATGATCGGGTTGATTTCTTCTTCGGAAAGAGTAACCAAAAGTTCACAATTGAGTAACACCTGAAGAATATCTGAGGGCATTTTCATCTCTTCGGTAAAATTTTCGGAGAATATTTGCTATTATTTTACGAAACCGGATAAAAAGAGTCAAGATAATCAAAAGAAATGAAAATGATGAAAATGAATTGAAAAATTTATTGAAAAAAACGTGCCCCTAAAAAAAATCTATGTTAAAAAAACCGTCTTTTTTGGGTTTAAGATTAATTTACAGTTTGTAAAAAAAATTTTTATGTGACCGATGCTTTTTTAAAGGCAACTGTGAAAAAAAAGTTATTTTAATAGGTTATAAAGCTTGACTTGTATATTTTTTTGGCATATATATTGCTTCTTTATGGCTGAATGATGATTCATTCATATAGATGCGAAATAAACGCAAAGTTATTAAATATCTAACCGAAAGGAGTAAAAGATTATGGCAGATCAAAAAACAATTACCTCAATGATGGCGGAAGACCGTTTGCTTGAGCCATCCAAGGAGTTTGTCTCCAAAGCCGCTATTAAAAGCATGGATGAATACAAAAAAATGTATAAAGAATCCATCGAGCAACCGGAAAAATTTTGGGGGAAAATAGCTGAGGAACTTCTGTGGGATAAAAAATGGGACAAATTTGCCGACCACGATTTCGCAAATGCAAAGATCAAATTTTTCGTCGGCGCTAAAATCAATGCCGCCAAAAACTGCCTGGATAAGCATCTGAATACTTCCCGAAAAGATAAAGTGGCATTAAGGTGGGTAGGAGAGCCCGTGGGGGAAAGCAAAAACTACACCTATGCTGAACTTCACCTCGAAGTGTGTAAATTTGCCAATGTTCTTAAGAAAATGGGCGTCAAAAAAGGAGATCGCGTAACCATTTATCTTCCCATGATCCCCGAGCTTCCTGTTTCTTTGCTTGCTTGCGCTCGGATCGGCGCTGTCCACAGCGTGGTATTCGGCGGATTCAGCGCTGAATCTCTCCGGGACCGAATCATTGATTGTGGTTCTACGTTTCTTATCACCAATAACTTTGGATACCGGAGCGGTAAAGTCCTTTCATCCAAAGACGTTGCTGATCAGGCGCTTGCCCAGTGCCCGGATGTTAAGAAGACGGTCGTGGTCCAACGCGTTGAAAAAGCGACCAAGATGCAGGCAGGAAGAGATTTCTGGTACCATGAACTGATGGCCGAGGCCAGCCCTGATTGTCCAGCGGAGCTGATGGACGCTGAAGACCCTCTCTTCATCCTCTATACCAGTGGGAGCACCGGAAAGCCGAAAGGCGTGCTTCACACCATCGGCGGGTATCTTACCTTTATCCACTCCAATATGAAATGGGTTTTTGATATTCAGGATAAGGACGTTTTCTGGTGTACCGCGGATATCGGGTGGGTAACCGGTCACAGCTTTATTGTTTACGGCCCTCTGTCAGTCGGCGCCACTTCTCTGATGTTCGAAGGTGTTCCTACGTACCCGGCAGTCGATCGGTTCTGGGATATTGTTGAGAAAGATAAGGTTACCATTTTCTACACTGCTCCCACGGTATTGCGGTCCCTCATGAAAGAAGGCGATGAGTGGGTCAATAAGCATGATCTGAGTTCATTGCGTCTGCTTGGTTCGGTCGGCGAACCTATTAACCCGGAAGCGTGGATGTGGTACTACGAGGTGGTCGGGAAGAATCGCTGTCCCATTGTGGATACCTATTGGCAGACCGAGACCGGCGGACATCTCATTACTCCGATACCCGGAGCGTTTTCCCTCAAACCCGGGTCAGCCACCGCGCCGTTCTTTGGCGTTGATGTGGCGATACTCCGCGAAGACCGCAGCGAGGCAGGAGAAAACGAAGGCGGCTACCTGGTTATTAGACAGCCGTGGCCGGGGATGATGCGGACCGTGTATGGCGATCCGCAGCGGTTTTTTGACACCTACTTCACCCAATTCCCGGGCGTTTATTGTTCTGGAGACGGCGCGCGGCGCGATGAGGACGGATACCTCTGGCTGATGGGCCGGCTGGATGACGTGGTTAATGTCTCCGGTCACCGAATGGGAACCGCAGAGATCGAAAGCGCTTTGGTGTCCCATCCCAGTGTGGCTGAAGCCGCAGTGGTCGGGTTCCCTCATGACATAAAAGGCGAGGGCCTCTACGCGTTTGTGACCGTAAACGTGGGCGTTGATAAAACCGAGCAGTTGAAAAAAGACTTGGTTGCTCATGTGCGCAAAGAAATTGGTCCTATTGCTATGCCGGATAAAATTCATTACGCTGATGCTTTGCCCAAAACGAGAAGCGGAAAGATTATGCGAAGAATCCTCAAAAAAATCGCTGCCGGTGACATTTCTAATATCGGTGATACGACGACCCTGGCGGATCCGAGTGTGGTAGACATCCTGGTCAGTGGAAGAATTTAAGGTGCTGACTTTATGTGAGCCCAAGCATTGGCTTGGGCTCATATAATTTTTAAAGGTTATGTTGTTTAGAATACCCACTGTGTTTGGTTAGGATTCACCTTAAAAGGTGTAAAGGAGGTAGGTTTTGGCAAAAAAGTACGTTTTATCATTTACCATTGCTATGGTTGCTTTTCTTTTGATTATGACGCAAGCGTTTGCTCAAGCACCTGCGGAGCAAATGCAGAAGAGGATAGATGATCTGGAAAAACAGGTAAATGAGCTTAAACTGATGATTCAAGAACAGCAAAAGGCACGAGCGGAAGAAAAAGCACGGGTTGAAAAAGTTGAGCAGAAAGTGGACCATGCAGAAAAGACAAAGACAGCTTCTTCTTCGGTTGTAAGCACTGCTGCTTCCATTATTAGCGATTTCAAATTTAAACCCTATGGATTTGTTAAGTTAGATGCTGCGTATGACGACAGTAGAGTTTTCCCTTCTTCGGGAAACTTTGCCCTTTACGTGCCCACTGAACAAACCCTCCATAAAAATGATAATGGTTTTAGCATGACCGGCCGGCAGACCCAAGTAGGACTCTATATTTTAGCGCCGGAAACCTATTCGTGGACGGCAAAGGGGCGGATTGAAATTGATTTTTACGGCGACGGAACCCAGCACGAAAACAAAGCCGATCCGTTGCTTCGCCAGGCCTATGTGGAATTAACACGCGGGAGGTTCGGCATTATTGCCGGTCAAACCAATGACCTCATTTCACCGCTTACCCCCAATACCTTAAACTATACGGTGGGCTGGGCAGCCGGTAACATTGGGTATCGGCGTCCTCAGCTGCGGGTTACCTACACCCATCCGTTTAATGAAAAGAACAAGCTCATCAGTGCTGTCGCCATAGCGAGGACAAAGGGGACGATTAATGAAGATTTAGACATAGATACAAAAAATGATGGCGAGGATGTGGGATATCCAACCGTGCAAGGAAGAATTGCTTATGCCACCAAGCTCTTTGCAGGTAAAGACAGTGTTTTTGGGATCTCCGGACATTATGGAAAAGAGGAGATCGATTGGGGTTTAATAAACCCCGCGCTGCATCAAAAAAGAATGAAAAGTTGGTCATTCAATGGAGATTTTGAGGTTCCCCTTACGAGCTGCTTATCCTTTAAAGGAGAAGGATTTGTAGGTTACAACCTGGATGATTACTTTGGTGGGATTCTTCAGGGAATAAACAACGATAAGACTCAAAAGCAGTTCGCGTCAATCATCAAGTCAATCGGAGGATGGACGCAGCTTACGTATCAATATAATAAATGGAAATATAACGTAGGCGGTGGTATAGACGATCCCCGTAATGATCAACTGAGCACGGGCATGCGAAGCCGGAACACCTTTTATTTTGGCAACCTTTATTATAACCTCATCCCTCCGGTGAATCTCTGTGTGGAATATAGCCGTTGGGAGACCGATTATATTCGAAAAGCCGATGGCATAAACAACCGGATTCAGACTTCAGTTATCTACAGCTGGTAACATGATAGCTGCGTAGCGATTTTAACATTGTTTGTAAAGAAAGGAAAATGAGATATGGCACAGGAAGTGAAGAATAGAGGGTGGAGTGTTACATTCTCAGGCACAGCGATTAACTTAGCTCTGGGTATTCTTTATACTTGGAGTATCTTTAAAGGCGCTATAAAAACCTCGATCGAAACAGGAGGTCCCGGGGCCTTTAATTGGGATATCGCCAAACTAAATGATCCGTATTCAGTGTGTTGCTTAGTTTTTTCATTCGCAATGATCCTGGCGGGAAAGTGTCAGGACAAGTACGGCCCGCGGATCACAGCGTTCATGGGCGGCATTTTGGTTGGGATAGGGTTTCTTTTGATTTCCCAAACAAACAGTTATACTGCCTGGGTGCTTGGGTTTGGGGTTTTGGCAGGTACGGGAATAGGGTTTGGTTATTCAGCCGCAACTCCTCCTGCCCTCAAGTGGTTCCCTCCCGCTAAAACGGGTTTGATTGCGGGATTAGTGGTTGCTGGTTTTGGGCTGGCTTCAGTATACATTGCTCCTCTTTCCCAATACCTTCTTAATAGCTGGGGTCTACAGCATGCGATGATGTTTTTCGGTATCGCTTTCTTGCTGGTAGTCTGTGGTTTGTCAGTGAAGTTGGTAAATCCACCCGCAGGGTTCTCTCCTGAAAAAGCGGTTCCTAACCCGGAGGGTGCAAAAAAACAAGCGAGTGCTCCTGCAATCCCGATTCAAAAAGATTATACTCCCTCGGAGATGTTGAAAACCCCGACCTTCTACCTTTTATGGGTTCTCTACTTTATTGGGTCAGGTGCCGGGCTGATGGTTATTAGTAGTATAGCGGGAATGGCAAAGAAAAGTTTGGGAGAAGCTGCTTTTGTGGCGGTGGCGATCCTGGCAGTGGGCAATGCCGCGGGCAGAATTATTGCCGGCATGCTCTCCGATAAAATTGGCCGAAAACACACTCTTCTCATTATGCTGGCTTTTCAGGCTATCTTAATGTTTGTTGCTATCCCGGTCGTGGGTTCCAAATCCACCAGCGCTTTTGTTCTGGTATTTCTTGCTACCCTAATTGGTTTTAATTACGGTACCAACCTTTCACTTTTTCCTTCATTTACCAAAGATCTTTATGGGCTTAAGAATTTCGGAGTTAATTATGGTATCGTTTTTACTGCCTGGGGGGTCGGAGGATTGGTATTAAGCGGTTTATCTCAGAGGCTTCTGGCAAGCAGTGGCGGGAGTTTTTCTTCGTCCTTTGTGACTGCCGGGATTTTGCTGGCAGTTGGAGCTGTTCTTACCTTTACCCTAAAAACTCATAAACCTCAACTGGTGGCAAAAAAATAAATTTTTACTGACAGTGGTAACAAGACGACGGAGCAACCTTTTTGGTTTTTCTCCGTCGTCTTTTTTTTGTACTGATAGCTTATTTTGTTTCTTGAGCATGAGCAATAGACAGGATCAAAAGGAAAAATTATTTTTTCTCAGAAGAAGAGACCGTGATAATGGTTTTTACATTACCTCGCGGGTTAAAATCTCCGATCACTTCTAAAGACTTCGGCTTAAGCGCAGTATAAAGGTCGCGGTATATTTGATTTGTCACTTCTTCATGGGAGATATAGACGCTCCGATACTGATTGAGGTAAAGCTTGAGAGATTTTAACTCCACGATGAACCGGTCAGGGACATACATAATGCGGATCAAGGCAAAATCCGGATATCCTGAACGGGGACAAAGGCAGGTAAATTCAGGGAAGGTGATTTCTACGGTATAGTCCTTCTCCGGATTGGGATTAGGCCAGAATTCTAACCGAGCCTCCGCGATTTCTTTTTCTCCATATTTTAATTTTGGTTTGGTCACAGGATCTCCTTTTGATTAGAAATGCGATAACGGACATTCCTCACACAATGGTTTGGGTTTACAATAAAGATATCCGGTGTGCACAATGAGCGCATGAAACTCGTTGTATAACTGCACATCAAGAGGCAGATTATCCATAAAAAATTTCTGGTACGCAGCATAGGAGTCGTCGCTTTTCATAAACCCATGCTGACCGAAGATCCTTTTGGTATAAGCGTCAATAACAAAAATTGGTTTTTCCAGCGCATATAACAGGATGCTGTCCGCGGTCTCCGGTCCGATGCGATAAAGGCTGAGAAGTTCTTCACGCACATGCGCCAGGGGTGATTTCTTCATTTTGTTTATATTAAAATTATACTTCTTCCCAAAATAATCTGCAAAGGTTTTAAGAGCCTTAGCTTTCTGATTAAAAAAACGTGCCGGCCTAACCAATTCACCGAGTTTTTTTTCATTCATTTTTTTTATTACTTCAAAGCTCAGCTTATCCGCATTTTTTAATTCCTCGATTGCTCGCTTCGCATTTTTCCAGGTAGTATTTTGAGCCAAAATCGCCCCAAAGATCACTTCTTCTGAGGTCTTGGCGGGCCACCAATGTCGTGGCCCAAAGGCCACCAATAAGGTATGATAAATTTTCATCAAAGGGGGTTTTGCCATACGCCATTGTTTTTCGGAGAGAATTGAAAAAATAACTATTTGATACCTCAATCCAGCGATAAGAATGTCATGCTGAACCCTGAACGTGTCATTCTGAACTTGGTTCAGAATCTTTCAGGGCAGGCGCAGGCTTGTTTCAGCATCTCATAAGACCCTGAAACGAGTTCAGGGTGACAATAAAACTGGCATTCTAACTGCCTCTTGCGCAATTATCGCTGGATTAAAATAATACTATACGATACTTGTCCTAAAGTGAGAAGGAATTTTTTTTCTTGACTTTTTAACCGGTTAGTATTAGAAAACAAAAAATATCAACCCCAAAAAAAGATAAGGGACGGAAAGAAAAAGGGTGTCTTTGATGGGAATATTTTCATAATTGATGAGATATAAAATAAGGCCGAATTGCCGGATAAAAAGGCGATGGGCCTTTTTTTATATTGTGGCGGGATACATTCGACTAACACTAAAACTTATACTTTCACTTGCACTGAAGTTATTAGGTTTTTATACAAGTTACATATAAACATTGTTAGGCCGATTTGTTGAAATTATTACCGGTTAATTTTTAGGATCTATGGAAAACGAATATGGTTTTTCGACACGCGGAGATACAAGTCCATGATTTTCGAACAACCATCAGCGCTCAGACGACGTATCAGCGAGGTGAGCAATAGAGAAGGGTCGAGCAAGCTCACTGTTTTTGAGGACACGTCAGAATTCATGTCAATCGACGCAGGCGACATTCTGCGACTATCGGGCAACGACTACTTGGTAATGGGCCATGCACGGGAAGGCCGGTTCGGAATAGACGAGCAACCCAAGTTCTGGGTCAAGACCTCCATTGATCTTACCACTGGTGCGAAGAAGATTATCAAAATGGTCTTCCGCGAAACGTTTAACAGTCGAATCGGGGAAACCGTATTTCGATGCTTACGAAGTCCGGAAAAGGAGTCTGCGATTCTTCGAAAAATGCACGGACACCCAAATTTTATGCACGGTCAATCGGTGCATGATGC
>DATEXU010000233.1:0-3496 GCA_035256645.1 Thermodesulfobacteriota bacterium
CACTCCCGGGCATCCAATCCTTCAAAATAAAACAAAACCTTGTCATTGATATTCGCTCCCATGTTGAACCTGGTACGGGCATACCAGTAACCGTCCTTGTCATTAAGTCCGTCATCAAAATCAAAGTCTTGCTTGTACTCATAGCGGAGACGATAATCTCCTCCCCAGGTGATTTTGACATTATCTATTTTTAGTTCCTTAATGGGTTGAGGAAAAAGTCCTATATTCTCAGCGCCTAAAGCTGTCCCCCAAAAACTCATTAAACAAACAGCCAAACAAATTTGTAATACCCATAAATAGTTTCGTATCCTCATTCCTTTCTCCTGTTTCCGATTTTACATAGCCCAAACTTACCTCACGGGTGGAGGCAAATTTGGGCTATTATATTCGCTCAAAAATCAGGAATCAATCTTTTTTCCCAACTGCTTCGGGGATAGCGGTGGGGATAAAAAGTGGTTGACCAAACTTATCTTTTCCAAACTCCCGGATTATCGTCTGGCCTTCCGAAGAGGTCAGCCAGCCAATATAGGCCATAGCATAAACATACTTAACGTGAGGAAACTTGGCGGGATTAACGGCAATGACTCCATAAGGGTTATTTAAAATCGGGTCGCCTTCACAGAGAATTTTTAATCCGATTTTTTCTCCATAGGCCAAATACGTTCCCCGGTCTGATAAAGCATAAGCCTGCTTTTCATTCGCCATGTTCAAAACCGGTCCCATTCCCTGGCCGGCCTCAAAATACCATTTTCCTTCTGGTTTGATCCCCGCCTTTTCCCAGAGCTTTAATTCTTTTTTATGCGTGCCCGAATCGTCTCCCCGGGATATAAAGGGCGCCTGGGCAAGCGCGACCTTTGTCAAAGCTTCCTTAGCATCAGTCATGCCTTTGATCTTGGCTGGATCTTTTTCCGGCCCAATGATAATAAAATCATTGTACATAACATCCCGCCGGTTAACACCCGAACCATTCGCAACAAACTTGTCTTCTGCCTCGCGGGCGTGCACCAGAACAACATCCACATCACCCCGTGCGCCCAGCTCCAAGGCTTTTCCGGTTCCCACGGAAATCACGTCTACCTTAATATTTAACATCTTTTCAAAGGGAGTATTAATCGGTTGCAGAATCCCGGTATCCTCTGTGCTGGTAGTGGTGGCTAATCGGAGCCGCAGTTCTTCAGCCTGGACTATCCCCCCAGAGCTGATAACACTGAGTAGTAATAATAAAATAATCAATCGCAATCTTTTTACCATGTTTCCACCTCGCTAAAAAAAGTTTATAAATTGTTATGATGTCCGTTGTCCGAAACAGATACGTTTTTTACAATACTGATCTGTCGCATGTCAAGGGCGTTTTGCCCAAATAGCAATAAAGGCTATTATGTCATGCTGAACTTGTTTCAGCATCTAATAAGATCAACAGGTTATGAGACCCTGAATCAAGTTCAGGGTGACACAAAACGATTTGGGCAAAACGCCCTCAAGACGTTCGTCCCAATCATTTACTTTTCCGGCTTCTGAGCAACAGAGAAATACAGGGGTTCACCAAATTTCTCCTTCCCAAAAGTAGCAATGATCTTCTGCCCCTGGTCGCTTTTCAAAAAATCCACGAATTTTTTTGCCGGCTCATAGTTTGCATCGGGAAACAGCTTCGGATTAATTGTGAGCGCATGGTACCTATTGATAAGCATCGGATCACCTTCTAAAAGCACCACCAGTTTAAGGTCGGGCTTTTCCTTTTTGGCGACAATCCAGGTGGAGCGGTCGGTCATAAAATAAGCGCCGTCATCACTGGCTTTAAGCAGGGTAGCCATCATGAAATCTTTGTTAATCATGTACCAAGATCCCTGAGGCGTAACACCTGCTTTTTCCCAAATCTTCAATTCCTTTTTATGGGTGCCCGAGTTGTCACCGCGGGAAATAAAGGGAGCCTTCGCCCCGGCAATCTTCTGGTATGCACCGACCACGTCCTTGCATCCCTTGATCCCGGCCGGATCTTTCGCCGTCCCCACGATCACAAAATCATTGCCTCCAAAGTACGTGAGGTTCAAGGCCCAGCCTTCTTTAATCGCCTTTGCCTCTTCAGCCGGGGCATGCACCATGATCACATCCACTGCTCCGGTCTTAAGCATCTTCAAAGACTCGCCTGAACCAGCCTTGGTCACGTTCAGTTCACAAGAAACCTCTTTTTTAAACTCGGCAAAAAGGGCATCCACTAACCCTAATTCATAGGGCGAACCAGTAGCCAAGCGTAAGGTGGTTGCAAAAAGAGAAGAAGGCACTACAAAAAGTATCAGTAAAACAAAAAGTATAAATATTCGAACACATCTCATCGAAGTCACCTCAATCCAGAGCGGAACTCATCGTCGCAAGTTTTTATTTAAGGTATTTTTCTTTATACTCTTTCCAGGAAAAGTCGCTGACCGGTGTCACTGCGAAGACTTCCTTTTCCGGAGCAGTAAGGATACGGATCGTCACACACCGGGACATCGCCTCATACTGAGCATTGGCTGCAGGGTCAGTGTCTTTTTTAGCTCTTAACTCCTGCATCTCCTTGGGAAACTGGAATGTGGTGGTAAGTTTAATCGCTTTACCCGTGTTCATGCTGGCAAAAACATAGCATGAGTCGCCGATGGTTTTGTCAAACACCAGATGGCCGTTAAATGCCCCTTCTGATCCTTTGCCGTAACGGGCACCGGTGAGGTAACTGATAGCATCAGCAGGACATGCCCGTGGGGTTCCACTTACCACAAATTGATCTCCCCGCAGAGGAATCTCTCCCGGATAAAGCTGTGATAAGGCTACCTGAGTAGCGCGGTAACCCAGCGCTATTCCCGGGCAGACGTGGCCGTGATATTTTTCCAGATCGTTAAACGTGAGGGTGACATTTTCTATGGAGGCACAGCCCTGGCACCTTTCTTTCATGCAGGTGTGGTGTCCTTCTTTACCCTTTGCATCTTTGGCACACTGAGGTTGCACGCCTTCTTTGCCCTTCTCACATTTATGCTGTGGTTTTTCTTGCCCTGGCAGTTTCAAAGTAATGGTAGGAATGCCCTCCCACGTGCCACAGCCACCCGCAAGTGCTTTTGTCACCCATGGCAGGAAGCAGAAGAATAGTAAGGCGATAAAAGTAATGGTAATGTCCAAGCAAACGTTTCTGTAGTGTTTCATATTGTGTCCCCCTTGTTATAAAAATGTTTTTTATATGCGTCAAAACGATGTGCCCTCATGGACAAGGAAAAGCTTTTGCTAAACTCACTCAAGTCGGTAGATTATCGGCACGCGCAGTTCGGCCTTAACCGGCGGCTTGGGAAAGGGTGCAACTGACTCCACCGTTTTAATGACATTATCATCCAGTACTTCAAACCCTGAACTCTTGGCTATTTTTATATTGGAAGCACTTCCATTTTCAAGGATGATAAAGTCGATGATTACTTTCCCTTGCCAACCCATTCGCTGCGCCCTCGCCGGGTAGGTAATATTTTCTTGGATGATGTTT
>DATEXU010000234.1:0-3510 GCA_035256645.1 Thermodesulfobacteriota bacterium
TGAGGGGCTTATCTATGATTGTATTGACCGTGATGTAAAATGTGAAGATAGTGTATGTGTCGTGGGTGAAGAAAAAATTGAAGGCGAAACCGACCAAAAACAAGAAATAGAGCAAGTTCATCTTCATAATTTGAGAAATTATATAGCGGGTGATGCAGAGAATTTTTCCCGGGCTTTTTCTGAAAACTATATAGATTGGGGTTCGGGACCAGTTGATATGACCAAAGAATTTCTTGAAGAGATGTTCTCAGAAGAAAGATTTAAGCAACTAAGTGATAAAACCCCAGAAGAGGTAGTGGATTTAGATAATAAAATTATATTAGGTTATCCAGAGATTTTAGAAAGTGAAATTTACGAAAGCTATGAAGGGAGGCACGGTTTTCACTTTCAAGAAGGAGATGTTTTTATATATTTTCCATCAGAATTAATACCCGATGGTTTTTCTGGTGTTTATAGGAAAGAAAACGGCATCTGGAAGATTGTAATATCTGATTGAATGCCGAAATTTTCCTTAAGAATAGGTCATAACCCAACTTTCTAAGACTTCAAATGATTTTTGTTTATATTGTTTGTAAAAATAAAGCTGAAGCTAAGAAAATTGGACTATTTTTAATAAAAAAAAGATTAGCTGTTTGTTGCAATATTTTTCCGATTGATTCAATTTATTGGTGGAGAAAGAAAATTGTTAAGAGCAAAGAAACAGTTTTGATTGTTAAAACTTTGAAAAATGATTTTAAGAAAATAGAAAAAGAAGCTAAAAAACTTCATAGTTATAAAGCTCCTTGTATTTTAGAAATTCCAATAAAAAGAGTTAATCTTGAATATTTAAATTGGCTTAGGCAAGAATTATCTAAATGAAAATTAGAAAAGCCACCCTAAAAGATATTCCCCAGATTTATAAGGCAATAAATAACTTTGCCTCACAGGATTTGATGCTTCCCCGTTCTTTAAACAAACTCTATGAAAATATCAGAGATTTTTGGGTTTGCGAGAAAAAAGGGAAAGTATGCGGTTGCTGCAGTCTTCATGTAATTTGGAAAGATCTGGCAGAAATACGCTCTTTAGCGGTAATTAAACCAGAGCAAAATAAAGGCATAGGAACAAAATTAATTGAAACAACTCTAAAAGAAGCAGAAGATTTAAAAATTAAAAGGATTTTTATGCTGACTAAATTAACAAAATTTTTTGAAAAATTCGGTTTTAAAAAAGTGACAAAAAACGCACTACCTAGGAAAATCTGGTCGGAATGTGTTAACTGCTATAAATTCCCAGATTATTGTGACGAAGTCGCTTTAGTCCGTGAATCATAAAATAATTAGTTTCCAAAAGGACACTTGACAAAGGTTTTGATTTTGTTAAAATGGAGAGTGGATAGGATGAAGAGATTTAATGATTGCCTGTATGAAAAAGAAAGCATCAAAAAAATGAAATAGAAAACAAAAAAAACGAAGACACATTAAGAAAATCAGGAGTGTCTTCCTGATTTTTTGTTCTCCGGAAGGAAGGAGCAAGAAAGTTCCTTAAAAAAAGAAAAAATTAGTTTTTTAGAGTTATCCCGACTCTATTCAATTTACTGAGGATTTGATCCTGGTCCAGGATGAACGCTAGCGGCGTGGATAAGGCATGCAAGTCGAACGATCTAGCCCTGCTTGCAGGGTTGGGAAGTGGCGAACGGGTTAGTAACACGTAGATAATCTACCCTTAGGACAGGAATAATCCGCCGAAAGGCGGACTAATACCTGATAAAAATGAGGGGACGTATGTCATTCTCATTTAAAGGTTTACAGCAATGTACGTCGCCTAAAGAAGAGTCTGCGGCCTATCAGCTAGTTGGTAAGGTAATGGCTTACCAAGGCTATGACGGGTAGGCGGAGTGAGAGCTTGACCGCCAACATGGGGACTGCGACACGGCCCCAACTCCTACGGGAGGCAGCAGTCGAGAATATTGGACAATGGGGGAAACCCTGATCCAGCGACGCCGCGTGCTTGAGGAAGTTCTTCGGAGTGTAAAAAGCTTTTCTAAAGGAAGAACCTTCGGGTGACTGTACTTTAGGAATAAGGGGGTGCTAATCACGTGCCAGCAGCCGCGGTAAGACGTGACCCCCGAGCGTTATCCGGATTTATTGGGCGTAAAGGGTCCGTAGGCGGCTCGCCAGGTTTTCTGTTAAATCTCTGAGGCTTAACCTTAGAGCTGCGGAAAAAACCGGCGAGCTAGAGGTCGTTAGAGGCTGATGGAACGCACGGTGTAGGGGTGAAATCCGTTGATATCGTGCGGAACACCGAAAGCGAAGGCAATCAGCTGGGGCGATCCTGACGCTGAGGGACGAAAGCGTGGGGAGCAAAAAGGATTAGATACCCTTGTAGTCCACGCTGTAAACGATGGACACTAGCTATTTGGAGTGTCGACCCTCTAAGTGGCGAAGCTAACGCGTTAAGTGTCCCGCCTGGGAAGTACGGCCGCAAGGCTAAAACTCAAAGGAATAGACGGGGACTCACACAAGCGGTGGACCATGTGGCTCAATTCGACAACAAGCGAGGAACCTTACCAGGGCTTGACATCCAGCCGACGTTTTTCCGAAAGGAAAAATTTCTCACAAGGACGGCTGGGCAGGTGCTGCATGGTTGTCGTCAGCAGGTGCCTTGAGGTGCTCCCTTAAATGGGGTAACCTGCGCAACCCTTACTCTATGTTTTATATGTCATAGAGAACTGCCCGAGACAATCGGGAGGAAGGCGAGGATGACGCCAAATCAGCATGGCCCTTTGATGCCCTGGGCTGCACACGTGGTACAATGGCCGGTACAATGGGTCGCCAACCCGCAAGGGGGAGCCAATCCCATCAAAACCGGTCTCAGTTCGGATTGAGGTCTGCAATTCGACCTCATGAAGCCGGAATCGCTAGTAATCGCCAATCAGCCATGTGGCGATGAATACGTACCTGAGTCCTGTACTCACCGCCCGTCACGTCAAGCGAGCTGGGAACAGCCAAAGTCCTCACTCTGTGGGGCCTAAGCTGGGTTCAGTAAGAGGGACGAAGTCGTAACAAGGCATGCGTAGCGGAAGCTGTGCATGGAACATCTCATTTTATTTTTTTAGTGTCGACTGTAGTTGAGGAGTGAGAATTCTCTTCTTAACTCTAAGGTGTTGGTCTCTGTACCTAAAAGGGAGATTGTGTCGGGATAACTCTAAGAAACTGATTCGAGCGTAGCGAAAAATCATCCTGAGCAATGTTGAAGGATGAATTCCAACGAAATTGCTACGGGGTAGGCTAATTCACAACCTGCCCTTGACAAACTTTTTTGCGTATGCTATAATGCTTTTGTTAGAGAAATTGAGGAATATTTGTTCTTTTAAAGAAAATATTGTCAGCCGTTCAGCAAATTGGTCATAGTTCGAAAAATAAAGACAGTAAACAAAAGATAAAGAATAATTAGTTTCTGTTTAGGACGGTGATCAATTTACTGGACAGCTGGTAGGTTTGTTGGATCTGCCACGAGAAAGGCAGAAACACA
>DATEXU010000235.1:0-21947 GCA_035256645.1 Thermodesulfobacteriota bacterium
GATGAAGACTATAAAGTTTCTTCTGAAGATATTGCCTTAACCGAAGCAACCAAAAAAGTAGCTTTTCAGAAAATTGCTAACGAGTTGGCCGAGCAAATTTATGAGGAGCTGGTTTTGGGTTTTTAAGCATGAAACCTGCTGTTTTTTTATCAAAGTTTAAAGGGGATTCATTACTCCCTCTTTATTATTTTTACGGAGAAGAAGAATACCTAAAGAACAAAGCCGTTCACATTGTATCGGAGCGTTTAGGAGAGAAAATAAACCGTGGTTTAAACTTCGAGGTTTTTGCCGGTTCTTCCACCCCCATAGCAACCCTTCTTGATCACGCTCGCACTATTCCCTTTTTGGGCGGACGAAAAATCGTCCTTTTGAAAGAGGCGGAAAAGATCTCCGCTCAGGAACAGGAGCACCTTTTTTCCTACGTGGAAAGCCCAAGCAAGAAAACCACCCTTATCCTAACCAGCAGTGCCGTTAATTTTCAGGGCAACGCTTTTAAACCACTCCTTAAGTCCTTCGCAAAGTATGCGGGATACGGCTTGGTTCTCGAATTAAACCATCCCTATCAAAACGAGATCCCTGATTGGATAAAATATATGGCTCAAAATTTTGGGAAATCTATAGGGTCTTCAGCAGTTTTTTTATTACACGAACTGATCGGGAATAACCTTCTCGACATTTTCCATGAAATGGAAAAACTTGCTCTTTTTAGTGGCGAAAAAAAAGAAATTACTAAGGATGATGTTGAAAAGATGATTTCGAGTTTGCGAACCGAGTCGGTTTTTGAATTGGTGGATCATATCGGGAACCGAAGACTGTATGAAGCATTAATGACGCTTTCTCAACTTCTCAAAAGCGGCGAGCAGCCTCTTAAGCTTTTAGCTTTGATTGTCCGTCAATTCCGGATGATCAGCAAAGCGCGCACTCTGGTGAACCAAGGCCTGAAGCCCGCGGAGATAACCCACGCCCTAAAAATCAGAGAATTTGTGTGGCAAAAGTTATATCCTCAGGTAAATAAATTTTCTGAAAAAAAGCTGATGGATTGTTTTCAGCAAATGTGGGAAGCTGATATCACGCTCAAAACCAGAAGGACTCCCAAAAAAATTGTTTTAGAAAAGCTCGTCATGGAGTTGTGCGAATAGCACTAATGTGATGATTACCAGCCGCATTGAGGGAGCGGCTCAGTACCCAGGTTCAGATTTTGAGTTATTGATGAGGGGGTTCACTTCTGCCCTCTTCTCTGAAAACGCAATCGAAACAAATGCCCTTCCCATCCCATTCCGAAGCGAAAAAGATTAGGACTTTAAAGCATTCACTTTGCGGGTCAGACGGGAGATTTTGCGGGCAGCATTTTTTTTATGAATAACCCCTTTGGAAGCAGCTTTATTAATAACCGGGGTAACCTGAGAAAGCACTTCCTGTGCTTTTTTCGGGTCTTTCTCCTCAATCGCGGCGCTGACTGCTTTCATCGTGGTCTTGAGATTGCTTTTGACGTTCCGGTTTCTCAGCCGTTTTTCTTTATTTTGTTTGCTTCGTTTTAAAGCTGATTTATGCGTTGCCATACAATCCTTTCACCAATTTTAATGTTGTAATTATTTTTATTGCGGAATTTTGTTGTTTACCATCGAATTTACTGGTTTGTCAAGCAAATTTCATAAGGATTGATTGAGTAAACCCCGTTAGAAAGATTTCACACGGGGCATTTAAAAGTGTAAAAATTTTTAAGCTTACACCGTGCTTCTTCACGCCCTTAGATATTTGATATCTAACGAAGCAAGCGGTGACTTTCTAACGGGGTAAAGGCCCTTTCTAAAATGTCCGAAAACTCACGCATAACCAGAGCCTTTGGTGTCGTAGGGATCGCCACGTTTTTAAGCCGGATCCTCGGATTAGTCCGGGAAATGGCGATCGCTTTTTATTTTGGTGCCAGCATGGCGTCTGATTCCTTTTTCGTGGCTTTTCAGATCCCCAATGTTCTGCGAGTTCTTCTTGCCGAAGGTTCCCTCAGTATCGCATTTATCCCCGTTTTTTCCGAAACCTTGGTAAAAAAGGGGCGGGAAGAGGCATTAAAACTTGCTAACGCGGCTTTTACCATTCTCACAATAATCCTTTTTATCATCACTGTGTTGGGTGTTGTTTTTGCCTCTCCCCTCATAAAGATTATGGTGCCGGGGTTTGCGAAAACTCCGGGAAAATTAGAGCTCACGATCCTCCTTGCCCAGATCACCTTCCCTTTCATTTCCCTTGTCAGTCTGGCAGCACTCTGTATGGGAATCCTTAACTCTTTGAGGCGGTTTGCGGTTCCTGCCTTAGCACCAGTATTTTACAATATCGGCGTGATCCTTTCAGTAGTTATTCTTTTTCCTTATCTCCATCTCCCGATAATGGCGTTGGTCATCGGGGTCATGGTCGGAGGGTTTTTGCAGTTTGCATTCCAAGTCCCCTTCCTTGAAAAGAACGGTGTTCACCTCACATCAAGTTATGATTTTCAAAACCCGGAACTAAAAAAAATGGGGAAAATCATGGTGCCCGCGATTTTTGGATCAGCCATATACCAGGTTAAAATCATTATCAATAGCTTTATTGCTTCATTTTTACCTCAGGGAAGTGTTTCCTATCTAAACTACGCTTATCGCCTTCTCGAATTTCCCCTGGGGATTTTTGTCTATTCGATCAGTTCCGTGGTCCTTCCTTCTTTTTCGAGTTTCGCCGCCAACAATGAAATGCAAAAACTAAAAGAAACGTTTGTTTTTGCGTTCCGATTGGCCATGTTCATCGTTATCCCCGCGATGGTTGGCTTAGCGGCGCTGAAGACCCCTATTGTTTCAGTTCTTTTAGAAAGGGGTTCTTTTACGTCGGGAGAAACCGTTCAAACGTCAATCGCGCTCCTTTATTATTCTCTCGGACTTTGGTCGATCTCCGGCGTCCGGGTTACCGTGCAGGTATTTTATTCTCTTCACGACACCAAAACACCCGTAAAAGTAGGCATCATCAGTGTTCTTGCGCACATCCTCTTTAGCCTCCTCCTCATGGGACCTCTTAAACATGGGGGGCTGGCGTTAGCCCTTTCCTTAGCCTCGGTTTTGCATTTTTTCCTTCTCCTGGTGCTTTTGCGGAGAAAAATAGGCCCGTTAGGGATGCGCGCTGCAATCCCCTCTGTGACAAAAATTGTTTTTGCCTCGCTGATCATGGGGGGAGTGTGTTATTTCATCAGTTCTCAGGTTAATTGGTTAACCCCGGGGGTTATCTATAAAAGAATCTTTTATCTGGCCGGGGCCATCGGGACTGGAGCTCTGGTTTTCTTTGGACTTTGTTTCTTGCTCCGCTGTCCGGAACTTGAAACCTTGAAGGATGTGTTCAGGAAGAAGATGATAACTCCTTCGGATTAACGTTCAAATTTAAAAAATTTATTCCCACCTCAACTCTTCGCTACTCTCTTAAATTTTTTTTCACCGCTGCCTTAAGATTCGCGAGATTAGACGATTTTACCACATAGGCATCTGATGCCCAGGTCGCTAAATTTTGCTGATACTCGGAATAAGCGCTGGAAAGAATAACCGGCAAATCCCGAAACATAGTGCGAATCCGCTGAAGAATGTCAAGACCATTTATATCGGGCATCTTGATATCCAAAATAACAAGATCAGGAAGGAATGTGTTCAGTAATTCAAGTGTTTCTTTGCCATTGGCAGCAACCTTCACCTCATATCCTTCCTCTTCCAACTCTTCTTTATATAATATTCTGATACCTTCTTCGTCATCAGCCACTAAAATTTTCTTCATGGTCTTATTCCTTTCTCTTATTTGATCTCCTTCAGAAACGTTGCCGCTTCCTCCGGAGGGGTTGGGTTGATATAAAATCCAGACCCGATTTCAAAGCCTGCGATTTTACTTAAGGTGGGAATGATTTCAAAATGCCAATGATAGTAATCATTAATCAACTCATTAAACGGAGACGTATGGAGGGTGAAATTGTATGGCGGATCTTCCAGCGCTGCTTCGAGGCGGCTTAAAACATCTTTGAAAATACGCGCCAGCGAACTATATTCTGCCGGAGAAATATTAACAAAAGAAGAAGAATGTTTTTTGGGAAGAAGCCAAATTTCAAACGGCGAACGGGAAGCAAAGGGAGTGATTGCCAGAAAATCATCGTTTTCAACCACTACCCGGATTTTATCATCCAATTCTTGATGAACAATATCGCAAAAAACGCAGCGGTCTTTATACCGGTAATAATTTTTGCTCCCTTCCATCTCTTCCATCACAAATTTGGGAATAATCGGTAAGGCAATAAGTTGGGAATGGCTATGCGCGAGAGAAGCACCGGCTTCTACCCCATGATTTTTAAAAACCAGAACATAACGAAAGCGCTCGTCTTTTTTTAAATCCACAATGCGCTCCCGGTAAGCCCATAGCACATCCTCAAAGGCTTTAAGATCAAGCTGAGACAAGGAACCACCATGGCGAGGAGTTTCAACAATAACTTCGTGGGCTCCGATACCATTCATTTTGTCGTACATCCCCTCTCCTTGTTTTTTCAAACTTCCCTCAATAACCAACGCGGGAAATTTATTGGAGACTACCCGTAACGTCCATCCCGGGGTATCAGGTTTACTTCCGTCGCGTCGTAAGGCATAGACCTCAGGCGGAGTTTTGTCTTCATTGCCCGGGCAAAGCGGACAAAATCCACCTGCTACCGCAGGCCTTTCGGTCATTTTAAAACTGGTAGGACGCTTTCCGCGTTCGGTTGAAATGATAACCCACCGACCAACAATCGGGTCTTTGCGAAGTTCAGGCATAATGCTACCTCTTCATAGACAAAAGATTTTAACAACGTGGAGCACGACATCAACCCCTCCTTCCTTCATTTTTTTATCCCCCAATGAAGCATGATAACTCTACCCCATGCTATTCTTATAAGCGATTTATCAAGCTCGCAACGAATCCTGCTCCAAAACCATTATCAATATTTACTACCGTAACTCCTGAGGCGCAGGAATTTAACATTCCTAACAGCGCTGCAATCCCTCCAAAATTAGCGCCATAGCCAATACTGGTTGGGACCGCAATCACAGGTTTCGATACCAACCCCCCCACCACACTGGGCAATGCCCCTTCCATTCCGGCCACGACAATAAAAACCCGTGCCTGGTTAAGCTTTTCCAGCTGATTAACCAAACGGTGAATTCCTGCTACGCCGACATCATAAAGGGTCTCCACGCGATTACCCATCATCCGAGCCGTGATTACCGCTTCTTCCGCAACCGGAATATCAGAGGTCCCCGCACTGATCACCATGATAACCCCTTCACCTGCTATCTTGATTTCTTGAGGAGCGAACGTGAGCATTTTAGGAACGTTATGATAATGCATGGTTGGAATCGTTTTGATGATGTGTTCAGCTTTTTCTTGATCCACGCGGGTTACAATAATCGGGTGCTCCTTATCCAGCATTCGTTTAATGATCGTGAGGATCTGTTCCGCGGTCTTTTCCTTACCCCAGATGCACTCCGCAAACCCTTGTCGAAGAGACCGATGGTGGTCAATAGTAACAAACCCCAGGTCCTCAAAAGGAAGATATCTGAGCTTCGTTATTGCATCGTCAATGCTTAACTCGTTTGATTGAACACTCTCTAAAATATTTTTAATAAGCTTTGCATCCACGCGTCTGTTTCCAAAAAATGAAAGAAAAAATGGATCACTGTCACCTCTATCCGCTTATCCGGTCTTGAAGTGGTCATATCCCCGTGGTTCGGCTTTCTCACTTCTTCCTTGTTCATCTTTAAGCCAAATCCCCTTAATCTCACGAGCGAGTCTGCCGATACACGTAAGAGGAATAGCAAGTTCCTGACTGAGCTGAGCCACCTGAATGCTTTTTTCTGGGGAAACGCTGAAAAGAAGCTCATAATCTTCTCCACCTCCTAATGCCAAGGCAAGCGGATCCGATACATAGTCCTGTGCCCAGGTCTGAAACTCAGGTGAACGGGGCACACGGGACAATTCCACCTCCGCTCCCACACCGCTTTGTTCCACGATATGATTTAAATCTGCCAACAAACCATCACTGATATCAATCATCGCGTTGGGTATCCCTCGTTCCGCCAAGACCTGGCCCTCTTTAACCCGGGGAAGGGGCGAAAAATGTCGCGCCAGGAGATTCTCTTTTCCTGCTCTGTTTCCTCCTTGTTCGGATATCCTCAAACCCAGCGCCGCGTCTCCGAGCCAGCCCGTCACATAGAGGAGATCTCCATCCTTTCCCCCGCCTCGATAGATCACCTTCCCTTTCGATGCTTTTCCCAACAATGCCAGTGAAATAAAAAATCGCTCTCCGCTTTCCGAGGTATCACCACCAATGAGCGCTACCCCCATAGTTTTCCCAAAACTGGTTATGCCCTCATAAAAAGCGTCTAAAAAATCCAAAGCAATCCGTTGGCTCGGTATCCCGAGGCTTACGGTATAGCCAATCGGATATCCGCCCATTGCCGCGATATCACTCAGGTTGACAGCCAAGGCCTTCGCGCCCAGCCTCTTTCCCTCGGTTTCATCGATGCGAAAATGGAAACCCTCGATCAATTGGTCGGCAGTCAAAAGGATAACCACATCGTCAGAAAAGGAAATGACCGCAGCATCATCACCAATGCCTTTAAGGATATACGGAGGCTGGATAGGATAGCGTCGGGCAATCCGGTTAATAAAACCAAATTCTCCCAGGTCAGAAAATTTCACGCTCGCTTTTGAATCGTCTTTTTTGCAGGTTAATCTTTTTGTGTTTAATCTAAACGCATTTAAACAAAATTTCTGTTTCCCTAATCGTAATAGTATGATTGCCCAGGGTTGTCAAGTTTGGGGAAAGTCAAAAATAACAAATCATTAAGTAATTATCTGGGTTACGGCAATCGCGTAAGTTTGGCAGTGAGACAAAGAAACCTTGATCGTTTTTATGCCGTGCGTTTGGCTGAATGTATATGCTTGATTGTGCAAATAAACCTCGGGCTTTCCTGAGCGACTGTTAATGATTTCCAGGTCTTTCAACATGATAATCTCTCCCGGTTCGTTGCCCAAGGCCTTCAGAATACTTTCCTTAGCCGCAAACCGGGCAGCATAGTGCTGAGCCGGATATTTTTTGTGCTCACAATAGGAGATTTCCCGGTCAGTAAAGAATCGAGAACGGAAGTTGGGATATTTTTTGAGCAAACGATCAATCCGGTCTATTTCAATAATATCGGTCCCAATATCCATTTTATTATCTCCTTTTAAAGTCTTTCGAAAAAAAACCCCAGGGTAAAGGATCTGGGGGCGACAAATCTTTAAAAACCAGAAAGGGTCCGGTCACGAATCTTCACGAAAAACAATCTTACTCTCGCGAAGAGAAAATTTTTTCAAAGAACCTTTAATTTTTTTCTCTTCACCAAAGATATTGGTTAATCGAAGCGTCCCATCCATCACCTCGATTACATCGACATTCTCCAACAACAGTTCCTCTCCCCCTCCCCGCTCCAGAAACGCGTTCGTCTCGCACATGTTCTTTCCCTTTTTGGGTTAAACAATACAGTTAAATTAAACCTTAATTGAGTGAAAACTATTCATAAAATGCCACGAAAGGTCTTATTAGTTAACTTTTTCGGAGGACCTTATGACCATTCCCAAAATCCCCCTCAATCCCCCTTTATAAAAGGGGGGAAAAAGAAATCCTCCCCTTTAGAGACTGTGTCACAATACATATTTTGGTAGCCGCAAGCTTTAGCTTGCGCTTCTCGGATATGTGATTTTAATGTGTTACGCAGCCTAAAGGCTGCGGCTACCCCCTGTTTTTCTAATTACGACACAGTCTCTAAGTAAAGGGGAGTCAAAGCCTGCCCTGGTGCGACTTGGCTGGCATAATACCGTAACCTAACAAAGGAGCCCTATTTGGCCGGCTAACCTCGCGCTTCAGAAAGCCAGGTCTGGGCCAGGGGGGATTTGTAGTATTTTTTCGCTCAATTAAAGTTAGCAGGTTTGTTTTAAAAGTCAAGGCATTTGGTTGTACGAGGGGAGGCAACATTTTTTCAATCTCAGCTCCGATCAAACTGCTTCCGTAACCTATAAAAGAAAATGGGGAATATCACTTTTCCCTTGCCATTATTGTAAAAGATAGCGAGCGATCAAAAGTTTCTGAATTTCTTGGGTACCCTCCTCAAAATGAAATGAACGAGCATCGCGGAAGTGTCTTTCAAGAGAAAAAGCCTGGGTATAGCCGATCCCCCCATGAATCCTTAACGCCATTTCCGAGACCCGGGTAATCATCTGTTCCGCGAATAGTTTGGCCATGGCTGCTTCTTTGACAATAGAGTTCCCCTGGTCGAACTTCCACGCCGCTTCGTAGGCCAGGAGCCGCGCTGCCTGGATTTCCGTTCCCATCTGGGCAATCATGTGTTGGATAGCTTGTCGCTCGGCAATCAGTTTGCCGAATGTGCTTCGCTTCTTTGCGTAGGCAACGGCAAGCTCCAGCATTTTATCAGCTAATCCCACACAGCAAAAAGCGATAGAGACCCGGCTTAAATGAAGCATGTCGAAGGCAACGGTCAACCCTTTGCCTCTTTCTCCCAGCACCTGCGAACTCGGAACGCGACAGTTGTTAAACATAACCTGATAGTGCCGAGGGCCAACACAGCCCATCATTTTGGGCATTGGTTTGAGGATCACACCGTCATGGGGAAGATCAACCAAAAAGGCGGTGACGCCTTCTTCAGCAGCGGCAAAGGTATAAATTAATTTAGTGTACCCGGGAAAAAGCGTGATCAGCCATTTGTGGCCATTGAGGACATAGTCATCACCATCTCGAAAAGCTTTTGAGTCAATATCCTTGCCCGTGCCGGCTTCAGGCTCGGTAAGGCTGTTTGCCGCCCAAAGCTCTCCGGAAGCGATTTTAGGCAGATACTTTTTTTTCTGTTCATCCGTACCGAACTGATCGATGGGCCTCCAGAAGAGTCCATTCATCGTGTGGGCAATGAGTCTCACCGTGGCATAGGCTTTTGCTAATTCTTCTAAAACACTGAACCATTCCACGACGCGCCATCCCTGCCCCCCATATTCTTTGGGTATGGTGAGACCAAAAAATCGCCCTTTTCTTAACTCCGAGACCAGCTCTTCCGGGAGCCGCTCTTCTTTCTCCAACGGTTCTGAGAGCGGATTAAGCACTGTCTCCACCCACTTTCTCGTTTCATATTTCAACGGCACAATATGTTCAGGAAAACTAAAATCCATGTTACCCTCCTTTAACCTTGTTAACCAATCATGGTCAAGCCGCCATCCACACTCAGAACTTGACCGGTTATGTAGCGGGCATCATCGCTCACAAAGAATGCCACCACATCTGCAACATCTTCCGGTGTTCCCAGACGCCTTAAAGGAATCGCCTTAATCACTCCTTCAGTAACCCTCTGCCCTTTCTCACCTTCATGGAGCTTATCCCAAAGTTCCGTCTGAACAGGACCGGGGCTTACCGCGTTGACTCTGATGTTATATCTTGCCAGTTCTTTGGCCAAGGCTTTTGAACTTGCCATTATTGCCGCCTTGGTGCCGCAGTAAAGCACTTCGCCGGGATTCCCGATCCTTCCCGCATCCGAGCCCAGGCTCACGATCACCCCGCTATTTTGTTTGATCATATAGGGCAAACATATGTGGGTAGTGATCAAAAAACTCCGGTAGTTTACATCAATGATGCGGGCCCATAACGCTTCATCAGTATCGATAAAATTCATTGATTTATCAATTCCGGCATTATTGATAAGAATATCGATTGACCCAAACTCCCGGTAAACTTTTTCCACTGCTGCTTTTGTCTGTTCATAGCTGGTAACGTCACAGGGGATAGCGATGGCGTGGTGCCCTGCAGTAGTAATCTCATCTACGACCTTATCTCCCAAAATTTTTTGTCGATTCAGGATGCCAATATTTGCCCCCTCCTGCGCAAGCCTCAGTGCAATGGCTCTCCCGATCCCTCGTGAACCACCCGTGACGATCGCGGTTTTCGATTGAATCTTCATCACTACTAACCTCCTTTTAAATGCTGCTCCGTTCCTTTATCACTGATCAACCCACATGTCTCGTTGCAGGCACACCGTTTAATTTTTTTAAAAAAAGCCTCGTTACTTCTCTTCCCTTTCTTTGTCACGTAAATTCTGCCACCTTACCTGAAAACGGATCATTGACTGATAACATTCTCGGACGATTCGATACGCCCGAAAAGAAAAGATAAAAGCGAGAGAAGATAATATCACGGTTGCAAGGAGCGTTGTCCCTCTGAGTAAATCCTTCAAAAATGTTATTATTCCTGCATTACCCGCTGCAGCCTCTTGGTTCTGAGAAACCGGGGTTGTTTTTTGTTCCATCTTTGCCGGTTGCCCAGCAGGAGAGGAACTCTTCTCCGGGCTGGCAATGGCACCCTGTGCTTGAGGAAAAGGTTCGAGGTTCTTCCCCTCCTCACTAACAACTATCGGTTCTCCTTGCTGCTCTTTCCCGATAATTTGAGGAGTCTGGGTTATTTCTTTAGCCGCTCCTGCTTGAGGTTCGGTTTCTTCCCGCGCTTCAGAAAGCGGAAGCACTTCTTTCGTTTCTGGCGGCGCTGGGATAATTTTTTCTTTCCCTTCCAAGGGAGATTCGATTTTTTTCGCTTCTTCTTTTGTGCTCGTTAGCATCTGGGCTGCCTCAGCTTTTTCCGCAACCAGTTTTATAAAGTTTGCAAAAACCCATGCTTTTATTTCCGTTTTTTTCCCTTTTATAGACACCAGATACCAGTCTTCCTTCTGATCAAGCACCTTAACTTTATCCCCTCGCTTGATAACAGTGAGGACCCGCTGATCTAAGCCCGGAGCTTCTCTCAGCTTAACATTCCTCGTTATCTCCCCTTCACAAGGTTCAAAGCTAAGTCCAAGACTTCCCCAACCAAAAACCATAAGAAGAAGAGTGAGAATAAATATTTTCTTCATTAAATTAAACCCCCTTTTCATGGAACCTCCTCAATGCTCATTCTTTAGTTGTTCTTCTCTCTAAAAGAACCCCTTTTCTTTACATTTATACCAATATCCTTTATACTTTTTCTATTTTTTAGTTTGTAGTGTATCTTTTTTTCGGGGAACCTGTCAACTTAGCCGGGGAAACAGTAAAAAAACACAACTCACGACCGTCATCGATGGTGTATAAGAAATCACTACCGGATTTCCTTGTTCTAAGAGAAGATTTTTCCAATGCCATAATGAGGGGCCTCATATGAAAAACTTTATGTGTAAGATTATTTTTCTGGTTATCGTTTTTTCCTCCTTCTCACATCATGTTAGTGCTCAGATTTATAAATACCAGGATAAGGATGGTAAAATCTATTTTACCTCAGACCCAAACGCGATCCCTGAGGGAGGGAAGATTTTAAAGGCTTTCGAAACCCAAGAAGGGAATAAAAACAACCCTCAAGAAGAAAATCTCCCGGAGAATTATTCTCCTGACATGGAACCCACTATCCAGGTGCTTCAAACTGTTCTTCAATTATACCACGCAACCCATACCTATAGCGAAACGGATTTTTTCGTTTGCGCGGACATGGCGGTAGATGTCTGGAACATGGTAAAAACTAAAGGGATCAACGCCCGGATTGCCGCGGGCAATGTTGATAAACCTCATGCGGATTGGAAGGAGTTTAATCACGCGTGGGTTGTGGCTGAAGCCGCTCCGCGTAAATGGATCGCTCTGGAAACGACGGGTGGCAATCTTGTCTCAAGGAATAAAAACAAAAATTACTACCGGGGTTATTTCTTTACCTCGCCCCGAGAGCTCAAAGAATACTCTGAGCGTTATCGGCAAGGAAATGAACTTTTAAAAAGAACGAAAACCTTACAAGGAGAGCTGAAAAAAGTCCAAAACGATTATGACCAAGAATTAAAAAAGTATAACGAAATGGTTGATGAGTACAATAAAAAATATCCTAACCGTCTCCTTGCTTTAGGTCAGTACAAAGAAGCGCAGGCAAGCAAGGAAAAAATCAATCAGCAAAGCACGAAGGTGAAAGAAGTTGAAGGACGGGGAAAACAGCTAAGCGAACTGATAAATTCCAATGTCGCGGAACTGCAAACCTTTGAGCAGGCGTTAGACAAGCCAATTGAGATATTACCGTCTAATTGAGGCGCACTGAAACCACTTTGGTTACCCCCGGCTCTTCCATCGTTATGCCGTACAACGTATCCGCGATCTCCATAGTCTTCTTGTTGTGGGTGATAACGATAAATTGGGAATTGGGAGCGAATTGCCTGAGGATAGCGATAAACCGATCGACGTTGGCATCGTCTAACGGCGAATCAACCTCATCGAGCAAGCAAAAAGGAGTGGGTTTGATGAGGTAGAGGGCAAAGAGGAGACTAATCGCGGAAAGAGCCTTTTCCCCACCCGAAAGAAGGCTGATGTGTCTGAGGCTTTTTCCTGCAGGTTGCACCATGATTTCCACTCCGGTTTCCAAAAGATCGCTTTCGTCAGTCAGGATAAGCTCTCCCTTACCCCCCATAAATACTAAGGGCAGTATCTCTTTAAAATTCTCATTTACTTTATAAAAAGTGTCTCGAAACCTTTCCCGGCTGGTCCGGTTGATTTTTTGAATTGCTTCCTGGAGTGAATCCAGAGCTTTACTCAAATCTTCAGCTTGGCTCTGATAAAACTGGTGCTTTTCAACCTGTTCTTCGTATTCCCTTTCCGCATTAAAATTTATTCCCTCCATCATTCTTTCCTGAGCGTGTTCTAATTTTTCAAGCTTGGTTTGAGTTTCTTCGACAGGATAGTCTTCCGCAGAAAATTGATCCGCTGTCTCCTTGAGAGCAACATGATACTTGCTTTCGATCTTGTCTTCCAGAAATCGAACCTCAGTACTGAATTGGGCCAGCTCATGGTCAAGCTCCTGAATGGAAGGATGAAGGCTGTTAAACTCCTGCTGAGTCACCTTAAGTCTTTCCTCATGTAAACGGAGATCGTGACGCACCTCCTCAAGCTTGTTTTCTTGTTGATTAAGCGTTTCTTGGTGCGCCTGAAATAACCGGCTCATATCATCCATGCGGATAGTCGCTGCCGCAATCTCTTCGCGGAGGACAGCGGCTTGTTGCTCTGCCTCTTCACGCAACCTTTTTCCTTTGTCAATTTCACATATACAGTTTTCGCGTGTCTTTTGCCGCAACTCTAAGGTCGAGGTCAAACTGGAAATCTGGGCCTTCAAATCCATGAGGGCATTTTTATAGTGATTAAAGCTGGTTTCCTGCGAGTCAATCTTTTCCTGATATTCTTTCTCTTTGGTCTGAAGCACAGAAAAGGTCTCCTCAAGCAACGCTTGCCGCGAAAGGAGAGCTTCCAGCTCGGAAAGGTTTTTCTCCAAATCTTCTTCTATCTCCGCCAATTCGCCCTGAAGTTTCCGTGCTTCCAAAACCAAAAACTCGGTCTTTTTCTGAACCCGCTCGATTTCTCCTTGGTTCTGATACAAGTCTCTTTCCGTATGTTGGAGAGAAAGTTTTTGCTGTATCAGGCGCTCTTCTATCTCTTTAAGTGATGTTTGTTTTTCTTCTAATTCACCTGTCTTTTCTTCTTTTTTATTCTGGAGGTCACGCAGCTCCTGAGTCAAAAAAGACAGCTTCTCTTCCAACTCGTTTACTTCCCGTTTTCTTTTTAAAAATCTACTCCCAGCGCCATTTTGGTTCCCGCCGGTAATGACACCTCTCGGGTCCACGATCTCCCCGCTCAAAGTAACCAGGGTGTGAGCATCTGTCTGTTTCCAGATTGAAAGCGCCTGAGACAAATCTTCCACCAGCAAAGCATCACCAAGAAGGTAGCGGATGATCGGGTCAAACCCCTCTTTGGCCTTCACCAGGGTGATCAAAGGAGTAGCCTGGGGGAACAAGGAACTCGGCTTATCCGCAAAGAGAAACGGCTTTTCAATCTCAAGGGGGATAAAGCTCCCCCGGCCTAAAGACTGAGCCTTTAAGTATTCAACCGCCTCCACCCCTTCGGCCTGGCTTTTTACGATCACATACTGAAGCTTTTCCCCGAGAACCGACTCTACTGCCACCTCAAACCGAGGCTCGGTCTCAATAACATCTGCCGTCAGCCCTAAAAGACCATTCCTCCCTTTATCTAATTCGTCCTTTTTCTGCATGATGCAGCGAACCCCATCACTGCACCCTTCAAAGTTTTTTTGGAGTTCCTGGATAGACTCCTTTTGGGATTCAAAGCGAGCTAAATTTTCTTTCCCGGTTGCGATCGCCTCGGTTACTTCCTTGATCTCCTGTTCAAGCCGGGAAATTTTATCCGCACAGGTTTCCTTTTCTTTTTCCAAAAGTTCCTGGTCTTGGCGGCTCTTTTCTAATTCCCGGATGATGCTCGTGTGCTTGCTTCTTAAAGCCTCATAGTCTTCCTGAGCCTCCCCGGCCTCTTCTCCGTTTTGTTCCAACCGTCGCTTATACTCGTTTTGGGTCTGTTTGCCATGGTCAATGCTGTTTTCTCTGCGGCTTATCCCGTAACGACCCTCAAACAACTGTTCCCTCTGGCTCTCCAGGTCACTGCGTATAAGAGCGAAATCTTTTTTGAGCTGAGAGAGTTTCTCTTCCTCACCTTGAAGAAGGGCTTCCATTTCCTGAAGCTCGGCCTGAGCCTTACTCTTCAATGCTTCCGACTTCGTGATTTCTTCTTCCTCCAGCTGGAGGCGGGAAAGATTTTCTTCCATCTCCTTTAAGGCATTTTCGCTTTGTTTCTCTAAATCACCAATCTTTTCTTTCTTGCGGGCACTATTGTTTTCTTCCTCGCGCATAGAATATTCGAGTTCAAGCCTCTTTTTCTCCAGAGCAGTAAACTTTTCCTCTTCTTCCTGCAGATTCATTTTTTTCGCGACAATATCTGCATCTACGGAATTCATCTCCGCCATCAGGAAAGCCTGCCTGTCTTTTAGCTTCCCCAGTTCGGCTTGTTTCAGAGACTCCTTGTTTGATAAGGCCGCGTACTGCTGGGAGGTCAAACCCAACTCCAGGGTACGGATCCTGTCTTTGAGTCCTTTGAATCTTTTTAATTTTTGGGCTTGATATCTAAGGGAGCTGATTTGTTTCTCAATCTCTCCCAGCACGTCTTTTACCCGGAGAAGGTTTTGCCGGGTGGCATCCATCTTCCGAAGCGCTTCTTGCTTCCGGACCTTATATTTTGAAATCCCCGCGGCCTCTTCGATGAGCACGCGAAGCTCTTGAGGCTTGGAATTAATAATCGTATCCACCCTGCCCTGTTCAATAATTGAGTAGGCTTTTGCTCCTATCCCAGTATCCAAAAAAAGTTCCGTGATGTCTTTCAACCGGCAGGAGGTTTTATTAATATAGTATTCGCTCTCTCCATTACGAAATACCCTGCGGGTGACTTCAATCTCCGAAAATTCCTTGTATTGGACCGGCGCGTTTCCATTATCATTAGCAAAAATAAGCGAAACTTCCGCCATTCCCAGGGGTTTCTTTTCCCGGCTCCCATTAAAAATAACATCCTCCATCAAGTTACCCCGGAGATGTTTAGCGCTCTGCTCGCCCAAAGCCCAGCGGATCGCATCAACGATATTGCTCTTTCCGCACCCGTTCGGGCCGACCAAAGCCGTAATTCCCGGAAGAAAGGAAAGCGAGGTTTTCTTAAAAAAAGATTTAAACCCCAAAATGTCTACTGCTTTTATTTTCATAGACCCTTCCAGAGAAGAAAATTTTTTATTTTTTTAATACTTCCGTGGGGTTTAAAACGACCCCAAAACTTGAAAAAAATATTATCAAAGAAATAGTCCAAATGCAAGAAAAACTACCATAAAATGGGTAAGTTTATTTTTTTACCACAACATATTGTATTAAAAAAGGTTATTCCGAATCAGGAAAAAATGAAAAAAAGAAGGCTTATTTTTCAAACTTTGGCGGTAACAAATTATCACTCGTTTTGATAAAAATCCGCGCTTCTTTTATGAGAAATTTTACCCCTCTTTTTTAAAAAATCAAAGCCATTTGGAATCCAGCCATTAAACTTATTCGGCTGTTTTTCTTCAAAACAAACCGCCCGACCCATTCCGCTTTCACGGAGCAAATCGAGCACTCAGAACGCTTGTTAAACCATATTAACTATTTTTTTTAATCTTTGCACTGAGGGGAGGTATCGGCAGAATATCTTCGTAAATATCAAAGATGTCTTCCTGCTCCATGTGTAAAAAGTGTCCTGCGCCTTTTACGACTCTAACCTCGGATTGAGGAATTTGGGAAGCAAGAAATTTAACATCTTCCAAATCGATAATCGTATCTTTTTCTCCGTAAATCAAAAATGTTTTTGCCTTAATCATTGAAAGGTTAATTAAATCACTTAATTTTTTTGTCGATACCACAAATAAACCATGTTCATAAAACGCACGCAAATTCTCCGGGCTCATAGCATGAAACTGGGTGACAATTTTATTCTTAATACTTTCAGGAAGGTTTTGGCCAAAGCTTTTTATCAATATATCAGCCATTTTTTGCCTGTTTTCCGGGTCTATCTGGGAGCCTTTTTTAATGGTTTCAACCATCGCATCATTAGCTTTTGTTCCAAGGCTTGCTAAACATAATTTTTTTACTTCATTATGATACCGCGAGGCAAATGCCATCGCAATTATTCCTCCCCATGAAGCAGAACATATTGAAACATTCTTATTTGTTCCTGTAGCTTTTATTACCTCGCGTAAAATATCCACCTGCTCATCCAATGCTATAAAAGTAGGCCCTGAAACGACCTTGCCCTTGCCCTGGTTAGGAAAATCAAAAAGTACTACTCGATAGTGTGGAGCATAACGCAAGAGAAACGTATGCCACATCGCCATAGACTGCTGTACTCCATTAATACATATAATATGCGGCCCTTCATTCTCATAAATCCGGTAAGGAACCGCAAATCTCCCTAGTTCAATCGTTCCTTTTACGATTGCTGAGCCACGACGCACATATTTACTAAAATTAGATGGATTAGACATTACTTCTGCCCCACTGTCATAGACGCCAAAAAATTATTTCTTCAAAGTCTTAAGATACGCCTTTCTATCTTGAACGGCCTTTTTAACTCTCATGCCAACACCAAACCCGCTTAAACCTTCAGACTCTGCCTTATGAGCCGCGCCAGAGGTAATCTTTGCGGCCTCTAAAGTATTATCTCCGCTTTCAACGAGCTCAGCTACAGAAGCTACAGCGTTTTTCAATGCAATCCCCTTTCTCCCTTCACCCCATAAATCCAATAAAACACTTTTTATATCAACAATTAATACTGCGGATGATATCATTCTTTTTACCGGTTTTTCTGTAGTCTTTATGAATTCATCAGATACGCCTTCCTTTTTTAGTTCTAACTTTAATTGTTCGAATGTGTTATCGACTGTCTCGCAATATCCCGGGAGGATAATAAATAAAACAAGCATAATAGCAACAATAAATATGAGGAAGACATTCTTTTTTCGCATATATTATCTCCTTGACAGAGCAAATTGTCGAACTTTTCAACAGAGCTGACTATGGGCTGGATAAAGACAATGAACCCTTTCTCTTCCCCTTTCCGTTTTTACGGAACAAATC
The DNA here is from genome assembly GCA_035256645.1 of Thermodesulfobacteriota bacterium. Lineage (GTDB taxonomy): Bacteria > Desulfobacterota > WTBG01 > JAGOGO01 > JAGOGO01. Next base: position 17,595 of record DATEXU010000235.1, read on the forward strand.
GGGGGCTCAGAACGCTTGTTATTTTTTACACCTTACACTTTACGCTTCACTCTTTACTTTCTTTAGTTCAAATCACGAGCAAATCAAAAAAACATAAAAAAAATCAGCCGCGAGCGCAACGCGACGCTAAATGGTGCGTTTGATGTTCTGAACAATTTGGTCAAGACTCTGGAGGAACCGAGACCGATCCCGCTTTTGAAACGGCGGCGGGCCACCCATTATGGTTCCTGCTTCACGAAGCTCGGTCAGGAGATCTCGAGTTGCCAGCGCCTGCCCAATGTTGGCGTCGGACAAGACGCGCCCGGTTGGGACAAGAACCTGTGCGCCGCTTTTGACGCACCTGTATGCCAATGGAATGTCCGTTGTTACCACAATGTCATCTTTGGAAACATGCTCGACAATCCAATTATCGGCCGCGTCGAACTGACCTTCAACGACAACCAGTTTCGCCAGTTCTTGATCAAAAATCCGCATCGATGTATTCGAGACAAATGTCACGTTCAGTCGGTACCGCTTCGCCACTTTGCAAACTTCCTGCTTGACCGGACAAGCGTCGGCGTCAACGTAGATTTCTAACAAGCTATCATCCTTCTGCTGCTTCGCGGAGATCCGCCCGGCAAGGAATGCGCCTAACAATGTTTATAGTGATCCGCATAAGACGCGTTGTTAAGAATGTTATAATTTTATGAGTGCTATAAGAAAGTTTGTATCTTGAAAAGGTTACCTCGACCATATATATTCATAGGTATTTCCGAATAACCAAGAACCTACAGGAGGAGGTAACCAATTATGAGTAAACCAAAAAAACAGATGATTGTCAATACGGAGAGTCTTATTATTGGAATGGATATTGGCAAATATCACCATATGGTTGTAGCACTGAGGCCTGACGGTATTTTCAAAAAGCCTGGAAGTAAGAAAGGGGACGTCTATGTTTTTATGCTTTACACTGAGGATTGGATATGATAGACGTTGGTTATGCCACGCAAAGCGAGAATAGATGCGCCAGACGCGCTGCACCATGTGATCATTCGGGGAATCGAACGCAGGAAAATATTTCGATCCGATTATGACCGAAAGGATTTTCTAAATCGGCTCTCGAAATTAATTCCTGAAACGAAAACGGATTGTTTTGCATGGGCGATTATTCCCAATCATGTCCATTTATTATTAAGAACCGGTGCAGTCCCGATTTCCGCATTCATGAGCCGCCTGCTCACCGGATACGCGGCATGGTTCAATAAAAAATACCGGAGGCATGGGCAGCTTTTTCAAAACCGCTATAAATCGATTCTATGCCAAGAGGAACCCTATCTTAAAGAGCTGGTCCGCTATGTTCATTTGAACCCTTTGAGGGCAGGTCTCGTGGGAGACATAGATGGATTGGATAAATTTTCGTGGTGCGGGCACAGTGTTCTCATGAACAAAACAAATCAGCCCTGGCAGAATACCGATTATATTTATAGGTTGTTTTCCGATCAAAAGAGAACGGCCCGGAAAAGGTATCGGGAATTTGTCGAAAAAGGTATTTCCGAAGGCAAACGACCGGATCTCACCGGCGGTGGGCTGTTAAGGAGTTTCGGTGGTTGGACGGGTCTCAAGGGGTTTCGTAAAGCCGGTATCCGCGTCAAGGGGGATGAGCGTATTTTGGGCGACAGCGATTTTGTGAAAAATGCACTCAAGTTGGCCGAAGAAGCGCTTGAAGAAAAATACGATTTAAAGGCCAGGGGTTATGATTTTGATCGGGTGGTAGAGAGGGTCGCCGAACTGATGGGGATGGCTCCCGAGCAGGTAACGGCCTTCGGAAAATCACCGCAAACCGTTAAGGCGAGAGCACTGCTATGTTTTTGGGCACATCGAAAGCTTGGGATGAGCACTGTTGAAATAACAGGCAAGCTCAAGATAAGCCAACCGGCGGTGAGTCGTTCATCGAAAAGGGGTGAAAAAATAGAATTAAACCAGGGTTTTCATTTTTTTTAAAGGAGGATATACAATGGATACAGTGTCATTAAGTCGTATTTTGCTGTGGTGTATAATTTTTGATTTTTGTTTCTTGTTGACATGGTTCTTCATGTTTCTGAGCGCCCGGAATTGGATATACCGGGTGCATACGCGGTGGTTTAAGATCAGCGAGCACCAGTTTGATAGCATCCACTATGCGGGAATGGCAATCTTTAAGCTGGCGGCCTGGGTATTTTTTATCATCCCCTACCTGGCGATCAAGTTAGTATTGTAAGTCATGGGACATCTAATTATGTTGAGCAAAAGCCGTACGTTAGTAGAATTTACAACCCCAGGAACAATTTTTCCTTGACAAGCAGTGTATGACATTGTAAACATATAGTATGGTTTTTTACGAAGCCACCATAAAAAAAGCCCTTCATAAGGGTTCGTTGCCAAAAGATATTTTTAATAGGTTCACTAACGTATTTATTGCTTTAGATACAACTCATGATCTCAGCCTTTTTGATATTAAGAAACTAAAGTCGTCAGAAAAAAGGACGTACTATCGCGTTAGAAAAGGGAAATATAGAGCTCTTTTCTACATTGAAAATAATGCCTACTATGTCATTTCAATCGCCAAAAGAGAGGAGGTATATCATAAATGGGAGTAGTATCCATACGATTAAATAAAGATGAAGAAAAACTATTGAGCAAGCTATCTGAACATTTTCATGAGGATAAGTCGGCATTGTTTAAAAAATCATTACGTGAATTATTTGAAAATGTTTTGGATTTGAATGAGATAAAAAAATTCGAGGCAACCGAACGAAAAGGAAAGGTGTCTTTTTCCCCCGCAGAAGATATTTTAAAAAAATAATGTATTGTTCACTGGCACACGCATTTTTTTTACGAGCCGACCAAAACTCATCTTAAACTGTTACCCATCGTCATGACAAGAGAAAAAACATATGGTACCCTTTGGCTTATAATTTTCTTTGCTGTTTTTATCTGGTCGGTAATTAAGCCGCACGACTATTTTACCTGGGTTCTCGAAGTCTTTCCTGCCATGATCGCTCTTGTGATTTTGGTGGGCATCTACCGATCGTTCCAATTTACTCATCTCGTTTACTGGCTCATCCTGGTCCATGCCATAATCCTGATGATCGGCGGACACTACACCTATGCTGAGGTCCCCCTCTTCACCTGGCTCAAGGACATCTTTGATCTCAGCCGCAACAATTATGATAAGGTAGGACACTTTGCCCAAGGGTTTGTCCCGGCAATGGTGGCGAGAGAAATCCTGATTCGAAAATCCCCCCTCAAGCCCGGAAAGTGGCTCTTCTTTATTGTGGTCTGCATTTGTCTGGCAATCAGCGCATTCTATGAGTTAATCGAGTGGTGGGTGGCAGTGGCTACCGGAGAAGCCGCGGAATCTTTTTTAGGCACCCAAGGTGATGTCTGGGATAGTCAGTCGGATATGTTCTTGGCTCTGATCGGCGCGGTAAGCGCTTTGGTCCTGTTGGGGAAACATCACAATACCCTTCTCGTGAAATTCATTGGTTCGCAGAACACAGAGAAGCAGACAAAAAAATAATTGCCTCTCCATCAAAAAAATCTTTACGCAATCAAAATCTTCTGCTTGTTTCGCTTTACAAACCCCTCTTCCTGCAACTGTAAAACGATTTTCTTTATCCGATCCGGATCACTTCCTACGAGCTGGATAACTGCTTGTTCGCTCCGTGCTTTGCCAGCAGCAAGCGCCCGGAGAATGGCGCCCCGGATCTGCCGGTCTGATCCTTCAAACCGGCTCTGCCTGGTGTAGTGAGCGCTCTTTCTTCCCGGATTAGGCAAGGTTTTTTTGAGCATAACGCCGTAATCCATGAGCGCGTTATACCATCGCCGGGGATTGGTGGTATCAAGCGTTGTTTGAATCAAAGGAATGATCTCTCTGTCTTTTACCTCGGTTTTATCCTCAAAAAAGAAACGGATAAAAACCGTTCGAACATTCGTTTCCAGCAAAACCACGGGACAATTAAAAGCAAAGACGGAAATGGCCGCCGCCGTATACTTGCCCACACCCGGGAGGGTTAAAAGCTCTTTTTCTGGTTCTGGAATGTTTCCCTTAAATTTTTTCGTTATTATCTCAGCACTTTTTTTAAGGGCAATGGCGCGCCGGTTATAGCCCAGCCCCAGCCAGGTCTTGAGCACTTTCGCAAGCGGAGCGCGGGCAAGCGAAAAAACGTCGGGGAATACGAAAATAAACTTCTTATATTTTTCTATCACCCGGTCAACCGGGGTTTGCTGAAGCATAATTTCTGAGACAAAAATCTGATAAGGATCGCGAGTCTGGCGCCAGGAAAAAACCCGCGCGTGTTTTTCATAGCGCTGGAGAATAATCTTCTGGAATTT
>DATEXU010000236.1:0-2910 GCA_035256645.1 Thermodesulfobacteriota bacterium
TCGTTATGGGCAAAAAAGCTAAAAGAAAAAAAAGACATGCGAAGAAATCAGGGTGGAAGCTGTTTCGTATCGTGATAACAGGTGGCCTTGTTTTTGCCGCAGGGCTGGTTCTTTACTGCTGGAGTCTTTCCTCCCAGATTGAGAAACGGTTTTCGGGAAGGCGTTGGAGTATTCCATCGAAAGTTTTTTCCGACATCACCGTCCTCTATCCGGGACAAACAATAAACCGGGAGCTTTTTCTTTCAAAACTGTATCGTCTTGGCTACCGAAAGGTCTCTCATAAACCAAAGCAAAAAGGCGAGTTTTGTGACGCAGATTCGGGAATGGCCCTTTTTCTCCATGACCTCGAGGTTCCTTCTCAGAAGCAGGAGGGATTCCCGGTTCAGATCAATTTTTCTCAAAATTTTATCACCGCAATCGAGCGCTTGCATACAGGAGAACCAGTGCCGGTTTTGGAATTGGAACCTGAAGAGATTATGTCCTTTTTCAGTCCGGAGCGGGAAAAACGACAGTTGGTTTCGATCAAGCACGTTCCACGACACCTTATCGATGCGATAATAGCTGTTGAGGATAATCGTTTTTATCTTCATCACGGCTTCGACCCCGAGGGAATACTGAGAGCTTTGTATACGAACCTGCGGCATCTTGCCTTACGTCAGGGGGGGTCTACCATCACCCAGCAGTTGGCTAAAAACTATTTTCTTACTCCGGAAAGAACACTTTCTCGCAAACTGAAAGAGCTTCTCATTTCAATAGACATTGAGATTATGTATTCCAAGAACGAAATCCTGGAAATCTATCTCAATGAAATCTATCTGGGACAAAAAGGCTCAGTTTCTATCAATGGCGTGGGTGAAGCCTCGAATTTTTATTTTGGCAAATTGGTGAGCGAGCTTTCTTTGGCTGAATCCGCTCTGATAGCGGGACTGATCCGGGCTCCGAACTACTATTCACCTTATAGTGATAAAAAACGTTGCCAAGAGCGGAGAAACCTGGTATTGCGGACCATGTATCAACAGGGGTTGATATCCGATCAAGAACGTCAAACCGCTTCCGCAAAGCCTGTAATGGTAGCCGGCTTTATGGTCTATGCCAATAAAGCACCCTATTTTATTGATTACCTTGCTGATCAGCTTAAAGCTCTCTATCCCCGGGAAACCTTATCCAACCTCGGGCTTTCTCTCTACACCACCTTGGATACCCAGGTTCAGGCTGCAGCAGAAAGGACGCTTGCCAACGGACTTTCCCGCCTCGAAATGTCTTATCCCCAGATTCGTCGTTCCGAACCCGAAAAAAAGCTCCAGGGCGCCATTATTGTTATGCAACCAAATACGGGGTACATCCTGGCACTGGTGGGTGGCCGAAATTACAATCAAAGCCAGTTTAACCGGATTACGCAGTCTCGACGTCAGCCGGGAAGCGCTTTTAAGCCATTTGTGTTTTTGAGCGGATTGGATTCATTTACCCCGGCTTCTTTTTTATCCAATGCCCCTAAATCTTATGTAGTGGATGGAAAAACATGGGAACCGCAAAACTATGAGCCGGATCTGGAAGAACGGGTGAATGTAAGAAAGGCGCTGGCTAAGTCCCTTAACCTTGCTACCGTTGACCTGGCCATGCAGGTTGGTTTGGACCGGATTGTCAGCACGGCAAAAACGTTTCAGTTTTCCACCCCGGTCAAGCCTTATCCGTCTCTTGCGCTGGGCGCGTTTGAAACCATACCTCTGGAATTAGCCCGTGCCTACTGCGCTCTTGCCGCTGACGGGGTGTTGCCGCATCCTCTATCGTTAAAGGAAGTGGTTGATGAAAAAGGTCAGGTTTTGGAGCGGAGACACATGACGATTAAACGGGTGACCTCGCCGTCAAAAGCCTTTATTATGAATACGCTGCTGCGCAGCGTAGTAACGGAAGGCACCGCGCGCTCTCTCTTAGATAGGGGGGTAACCTTTCCCATGGCCGGGAAAACAGGCACTACCAATGAGTATAAAGATGCGTGGTTTGTGGGATATACTCCGGATATTCTCGTATTGGTATGGGTAGGCTTTGATAATGGCGATTCCATTCATGTGTCAGGAGCCCAAGCCGCTTTGCCCATTTGGGCTGATCTTGTGAATTCCATACCCGAATACATTTCCGGGCAGTGGTTTAAAATGCCGCCGGGTGTGGTGAAACGCATTGTCTGTTCCGAAAGCGGACAAATCGCTTTTCCCGATGTCTGTCCAGAACCAAGGGAAGAATTTTTCCTGGCAGAAAATGCGCCAAAGGATTATTGTTCAGTTCACCGTCAGTTAAGTCCGTTAGAAATAATTATGAAGGGAATAAAAGATGTTATTGAGTAACATTACACGGTTTTTAATCATTTTCCTTGCGATAATAGGGTTGGTAACCATGGGCTGTACTATGACAAGTCCCCGGCCTTCTCCTGCTTATTCTGCTCCGCCTTCGCTGCCGTCACCTGCTCCCTCAAAACCTGACATAGCAGGTATGCCTGAACCTGAGGAACGTCCCGGCCCGCGCGCGATGGCTTCTTTGCAAATGACCGAGCAGGGGCGAGAGCTTTTAGAACGAAAAAAAGTTGACGATGCCATCAGAGTGCTTGAGCGGGCAGTAAGCCTCAACCCGGGTAACGGTCAGAACTACTACTATCTTGCCGAGGCGTGGCTCCAAAAAAGAAACATCAAACAGGCCGAGGAATTCAACTCTTTGGCGGGGACCTATCTTGAGGGAGACAAAAGCTGGATGTTTAAAGTAGAGGAGCAGAAAAAAAGGATACAAAAATCTTCCCTTGCGCCCCAGTAACTTTCACGAAGATCACTTTTGCGGAAAAAATCCCCACTGGAGCTATTAAACTGGTTTCTCTTGACTTTTTCTTAAATTTGTTTAATAAATCAGGAAAAACCCAAACGGGAG
>DATEXU010000237.1:0-3692 GCA_035256645.1 Thermodesulfobacteriota bacterium
AGCCGGATTTTTTTGGTCGGAAGGAGAAGGAACGCTAAAAAAAGAAAAAAAGGATAGTGAAGGAAAGATCTCCGAAGAAATAAAAAAGAAAATTTTGGAATTCTGGCGTTGGACTTATAACCAACAGAAACTCGCAAAAGAAAATTTGAATGATGAATACAATTCTTTCTTAGAAAAAATAGCTAAATTAACCATTTTCTTAGACTCGGTTGATGAAGAAAACGAGCAGTGGTTGCTTCTATGCGCCCCACACGTTGGTCGTCAGTATGATGAAATGTTCTTTATTGAATCCTTAACCAAATTTGAAGACACAGAAAGTATTAAGCGGATTGGTAAAATTTTCTTGCAGGTATTGGAGAATGCTACCCCCACCTTTAGACAGGAAAATATAGAGCTTATTGTTCGTAGAATTTTTGAACACGGTGATCAAAATGATGCAAGAAAAATTTGCATTACTTACGGAAAACGCGGTGTTTATTTTCTCCGGCCTATTTGGGAAGAGTATCAGAAAAAGAATCATTGATAGAAAGATTAATGGATTAGATTGAGACCAATTGATGCGTAAATGGGTGACCATCGGTCCGCCCAGGGAAGAGGATATATGCCATATAATCCTGAAATACACCATCGACGTTCCATTCGTCTGCGGGATTACGATTATTCCAAGGAAGGGGCATATTTTATTACCGTATGCATAAAGAACCGGGAATGTGTTTTGGGGAAAATTGAAAACGGGAAAATGACATTAGACGAATACGGAATGATTGTTGAAAAAGAATGGTTGAGGACCGAAACAATGTGTTTCAATATCCTGATGGCTAATTATATTGTGATGCCCAATCATTTTCATGGAATAATAATCATTAATGCCGATTGTAGGGGCGGGGTGACCCCGCCCCTACGCAAATATACGTTAGGACAGATTGTCGCCTATTTCAAATACCAAACCGTCAAACAAATCAACCAAATCCGCAAAACCCCCGGTATCCCCGTATGGCAGCGCAATTATTACGAGCACATTATCCGCAATAAAAAAGAATTGGATAACATCCGCCGGTATATTGAAGCGAATCCGGTTTTGTGGGAATATGATATGGAAAACCCCAACTGCCTTCCGGTGGCCGAACCGTGGGAAGAATCCACAACATAGAAGCAATGGGGCGTTGGTTAACAATAACACTTTAGTAAGTTCATCAAGCTTCTCAAAATTTAGGTTACCTCTCTTCCAATTTTGCCCGTTCAAGTATTTCCGCCAAGAAATTGTTTGCATCACGAAACGCTCCGGATTGGAGTAAAAATTTTTCCATAGTTCCGTCACCATTGTTCTTGAGACCAATAAACGTGGGCAAGATCACACCTCCAAGCTTTTTGCTGATGACATTATGCGGGTCCGGAAAAAGAGGAAAAGGCACGTGATAGTTTTTTTGGAATAAGTCCACGTCGTCTGTGTCATTGTCTGTCCCGATGCCGATGATCTTAATTTTTTCTTTCAGGTCAGGGCGTGCCTGGATTGCCAGATAAAGTCGGTGAACTAAGGGAGTAGCATTCTGGCAGTGAGCGCAATTTTTGCTGAAGATTTCAATAATGAGCACGGGACTTTTAATTTGCGTAATCTTGAAATTTCCTGGCCCGGAAATTCCCAGGTAATTCGCGTGCGCGTTATTTTGCGGGATCGGAAGTTCAAAGATGGGAAAGGATGCTTTGTTGTCTGAAGAAGGGGGAACCTTCACCAGAAAAGTTCCGCATGATAAACTCCCGAACAAAATCAGGGCAACAAGGGAAAAGATCATGATGCCTCTTTGAGATACAGATAACCTCATTGCGTCACCTTTCTGAACGAAGTGGTTGTTTCTCGTGCTTATCCTACCCTAACGAAATTTCCATTTCCTCAAGTTTTTTTATCCGGTCGCGGAGTTCCGCGGCCCGCTCAAACTCAAGGTGCTGGGCTGCTTCGCGCATCTGTTTTTTGAGTTTTTCAATCTCTTTCGGAACGTCTTTGACTGCCCGGTATTCTCTTGTTGGTTCTGCCACTGCCGGCACGGCGAGATAGTCAGCTTCATAAATCGAAGCCAGCACATTGCGGATATCTTTCTTGATGCCTTCAGGGGTAATTTTATTCTTCCGGTTATACTCGGATTGTATCTTGCGGCGCCGATTGGTCTCTTTAAGCGCGGTTTTCATGGAATTGGTAACCAGATCTCCGTACATGATAACCGTGCCGTTGAGGTTTCGCGCCGCTCTCCCGCAGGTCTGGATCAATGCCTGAGCGGATCGTAGAAACCCTTCTTTATCCGCATCCAGGATAGCAACCAGGGATACTTCCGGCAGGTCGAGGCCTTCGCGCAGGAGGTTGACCCCGATTAACACATCAAAGGTTCCCAGGCGCAGGTTGCGGACAATCTCGATACGTTCTAACGTGGCAATGTCAGAATGGAGGTACTTGGCTTTTACCCCCAGGTCAGAGTAATACTCGGTTAAATCTTCAGCCATCCTTTTTGTGAGGGTGGTTACCAGTACCCGCTCTTTACGTTCCGTTCGGGTGCGGATTTCTTCGAGCAGATCGTCCACCTGGTGAGTGGCGGGTTTTACCTCAATTTGGGGATCCATAAGACCCGTGGGTCGGATAACCTGTTCGATAAATTTTCTCGCGCACACTTTCAATTCATAATCAGCCGGAGTTGCGGAGAGATAGACAACCTGCTTGACTCGGGAATTAAATTCCTCAAAGGTAAGCGGCCGGTTATCAAGAGCAGAAGGAAGACGGAATCCATAGTCCACTAAAGTCGTTTTGCGAGAACGGTCCCCCCGGTACATGCCTTGAATCTGGGGGATGGAGACATGGCTCTCATCAATAAACAGAAGATAGTCTTCCGGAAAATGATCAATAAGGACTGAAGGCGGATCGCCCGGCTTGCGGCCATCAAGGTGACGGGAGTAATTTTCAATGCCGGTACAGTACCCCATCTCTTCCAGCATCTCCAGATCAAAGTTGGTTCTTTGTTCTATCCGCTGAGCTTCGAGGAGTTTATTGCGGGCGAAAAGCTCTTTGAGATGGTCAACCAGTTCCGCCCTAATCGTCTGAACCGCTCGCTTTAATTTATCCTGGGGAGTAACATAGTGACTGCCCGGATAGATGGCCACTTTTTTAAGTTGCCTTAAGACCTTTCCCCTGAGCGGATCGATTTCGTAGATTCCTTCAATCGTATCCCCAAAAAACTCTACGCGGATAGCTTTATCCTCTTCGTAGGCCGGGAAGATTTCCACCACATCGCCCCGCACCCGAAAAGTTCCCCGATAAAAATCAATGTCATTGCGCAGGTACTGAATCTCCACCAGCTTGGCAAGCACCTCATCCCGGTCTCCTTTTGTATGGGCTTCGATTTCCACCAGCATGCTGTGGTAATCCTCGGGTGAGCCGATGCCGTAGATACACGAAACACTGGCGACAATGATAACATCTCTCCGCTCCCACAAAGAGTGGGTGGCTGAGTGGCGCATTTTGTCAATGTGTTCGTTAATGGAAGCATCCTTGGCGATATAGGTGTCCGTCTGGGGCACATACGCTTCCGGCTGGTAATAGTCATAATAACTGACAAAATATTCAACCGCGTTGTCCGGGAACAGGACTTTAAACTCTTCGTAAAGCTGAGCCGCCAAGGTTTTATTGTGGGAAATAACCAGGGTAGGTTTCT
>DATEXU010000238.1:0-2294 GCA_035256645.1 Thermodesulfobacteriota bacterium
TTTACCTGCTCAACGGATGGAATATTAACAGAGAATGCACCGTTTGGTTTGATCCCCTTTAGGGTATAACGTTCTTTATTGATACCGATCATCAAAGAAGGTGGTTTATAGGCGGTAATCCCGCACCAGGCAACAGTCATGAAATTGGCTTTCCCCTCTATGGTTACCCCCACCAAAACCGCGGGCATGGGATAAAGCAAGGGCTGAGGACCACATATTTTTTTGCTCATCGGATACCTCCTTTACCCCGTTAGAAAGGCTCCGCTTGCCCTGTTGGATATCAAATATCTAACGGGGTGAAGAAGCACGGGGTTAGATTAAAGATTTTTACACTTTTTCACACGGGGTAAATACTCCGTGTGAAAGTCTTCTAACGGGGTTTACTAAAAAGTTAGACAAAGTATTATCGTATTATGACACTCCTACTTCACTGCCGCAACATCCTTCTCAATCAAGTCGTTTTCTGAATCTTCTCACGGCCAAGAAGAAAACGACTCCTCCAATAATTAATAAATGAAGCATCTCAGACCAGAGTATTTCAAACCCAACACCCTTTAAAAATCCCCCCCGTATAATAACTAAGAAAAACCGTAAGGGGATTACGTGAGTGAACCATTGGACAGCTACCGGCATATTGGTAACAGGGAAAACAAGACCGCTTAATAAGAAAAAGGGAAGCATAAAAAAGAAGGTAGTCATCATGGCTTGCTGTTGGGTGGAAGAAACGGTAGAAATAAAAAGACCGATTCCGATGGTGCTCAGGAGAAACAGACAGGCGCTTGCAAAAACCAGTAGGATACTTCCTTTAAAAGGGATATCAAACCAGAAGATGGCAATGAGCATTACTATAATCAATTGGACAAAAGCAATAAGAACATACGGGATGGTTTTTCCTAGAATAAGTTCGGAGGGTTTTATAGGTGTTACGATTAATTGTTCCATGGTTCCGGTTTCACGTTCTCTGATAATCGCTATTGAGGTAAAAAGAAGGGTGGTGAGCAAAATTATAAAAGCCACTAACCCGGGAATAAAAAAATTTTGACTATCCAGATTCGGATTATACCAGGTTCTCAGCCGTTCATCGATCCTCCCGTAATCAATTTTTTCAGGATGGATTTTTTTTAACAGATCTTGATTTATCTTATCTAATACTAAGGAGGTGTAGGCGATACGGACCGCAGCCATATTACTTCTGCTTCCATCCGCGAAAATCTGAAGGGGAGCTGACTCCCCCTTTTTTATCCGGTCACTAAAATCCGGCCACACCGTGACAGTCAGGTCAACGTTCCTTTTAAGCAGGGTTTCCTCCATGTCCCTTGTATTATTAAAGACATGTGTTATACGAAAGGTTTTATTAGCGTCAAACCCATCTTTTACCATCCGGCTTTCCACGGTATTGGCCTGATCCAAAAAACCAACTCGTATGTCCCGAACGTCAGAGGATGCTACATATCCAAATATCAGCAACTGAATAATGGGAAGAATGATTATAAGCGGCCGGTTCTTTCTATCCCGGAAAAGCTGAATGAATTCTTTCCGAACAAATTCGCGTACCCTTATCCAATTCATGTTACATTTCTCCCCTTTTGAGCTTCCGAACATTGAGCGTGAGAAGAATGATAACCATGATCAGGAGCACAAGAAAACTTTTCCATAAATACTTTAATCCAACACCTCTCAAATAGAGACCGTTTAAAATGTCTATAAAGTAAGTCGCCGGGACAATATAGGTTACGACCTGTAATACTTTGGGCATGTTGGTTATTGGAAAAACAAAATCAGAAAGTAGAAGCGACGGAAGATAGGTGGCAAGCACTGCCACCTGATTGGCCACGAGTTGTGATTTGGTACCGGCGGAGATTAAAAGCCCTAAGCTCAAGGCGACAAAAAGATAAAGGCAGGTGGCAAGGATCAGAAACCAGAAATTAGACTTCATGACCACATCAAAAAGCACCTGACCCATCAATACCGCTACTAAGACATCAATTAAAGCAATAAAAAAATACGGGATAGCCTTACCGATTAAAAATTCCTCCGCCTCCAGCGGAAGGGTGCGTAAGGTTTCCATCGTTCCGTTTTCATATTCCCGGGCAATGACCAGCGAGGTGAGCACCGCGCCTACAATCATAATAATGATCGCAATAATTCCCGGGACAATAAAATTACGGCTTTCCAAGTCCTCATTAAACCAGACGCGTATTCTCCCATCAATCGGGGGTTTTATTTGCTCCAAACCTTTACGATCGAGAAAATCGAGCAGGAGCTTTTGATTAAAACCAGAAATAAACGCGGCA
>DATEXU010000239.1:0-3016 GCA_035256645.1 Thermodesulfobacteriota bacterium
TAACCGGTTGTTATCAGTTGCTTTTTCGTTGACAATCCGCCTCAAATGCTTTATGAATTTTTTCAGCAGCACATTTTTAGGTTATCAGAATATAACCTTTAGAACAAAAAAAGAAGGAGACAAAAATGTTAAAGGAATTTAAAGAATTTATTATGCGGGGAAATGCCATGGATATCGCCATCGGTTTTATTATCGGCGGCGCGTTTGGCGCCATCGCGAAAAGCATGGTGTCGGATGTGATGATGCCCCCGCTCGGCTTGCTTTTGGGTGGAGTCGACTTTACCAATTTTTTTGTTGTGCTTAAACAAGGAGCAACTCCGGCTCCCTATAACGCGCTGGCTGATGCTCAGGCGGCAGGAGCGGTAACCATTAACTACGGCGTATTTCTCAATACCGTGATAAGCTTTTTGATTGTTTCCCTGGCAGTATTTATTCTCGTTAAGGCCATGAATAAATTAAAACGGCAGGAGGCGGCACTCTCCGCAGAACCAACCACCAAAGAATGCCCTCACTGTTTTAGCGCCATCTCGATTAAAGCCACGCGGTGCCCTCAGTGCACTTCGGCGCTTACATAAGAGTGGGTAAAAAATTTCATTGTTTTTTTCTGGGCGGGGTTAATAAATTCCTAAAGCAACCGCAGAATAAAAAAATAACCAGTGGGTGTTTGTGGGGGAAAATGTATCCATGATTTTTGAAAATAACAAAGGCCGGATTGCCGGATAGAAAGGTGATGGGCCTTTTGTATTTTGGGAAGGTTTTTATCTGTATCTCTATAAACAATGTTGGGCAAAAAAATAGAGTCTTATTAAATTTGAGATGCGGCAGTTTTGTAGGGTCACGGCGCGCCGTGACCCTACAAAAAGACAGATTATTTTTTATAGGAAAACCATATAATAGGGCAGTCTATTTATGTGAGGAGCAGTATGGAATTTAAAAAATTTGGCAATGTATATGCCGTGCGCCTGGACAAGGGTGAGGAAATCATTGAAACGTTGAAGAGCTTTTGCGCGACCAACCGGATCACGCTCGGCTGGGTCAGCGGCATAGGCGCGGCAAACCGGGTTACGTTAGGTTTGTTTGAGACGAAACCTAAACGCTATGTTGCGGAAGAGTTAACCGGAGACTTTGAGATAACGGGTTTGTCGGGAAATATCACCACCATGAATAAAGAAGTTTACGTGCACCTGCATGCCACAGTGTCCGATCTTCAGCATAAGACCTACGGAGGACATTTAACTTCAGCGGTTGTGAGCGCAACCGTAGAATTAATCGTTCTGTCAGTCACGGGTGTTGTGGACCGGAAATTCAGCCGGGAGATCGGCTTAAATCTTTTAGAATTTTGTTGAGATTTTGCCAAGACAGTTTTGTCCACGAATCTCCGTTCAGTCAGGAGCGCTTCGCCTCCTGATGAATGGATGATGCACGATATAAAATTAAAGGAGGGAAGAGCGATGAATAAAGCATGTTACCGGGAGTTGCACGGATATAAGTACCAGCTGATGGAGCAGTATTCTTTTGACGTTGCCATTAAAGAATACGAAATTGATACACCCTATCTAAGCTTGAGGAATGATGGTATACTTATAATAAAAAAGGGATATGCCTGGGACGGCCCGAGTGGGCCGACGATAGATACCCTAAATTTTATGAGGGGATCGCTGGTTCACGACGCTTTTTATCAGTTAATGCGTATTGAAAAAATACCACCTTCATACAAAGACTATGCCGATCGGCTCCTGCAAAAAATATGCATTGATGATGGAATGTCAAAAGTGAGGGCATGGGGCGTTTACCAGGCGGTGAAACTATTTGGCGGGGCAAGCGCGAAACCGGGCAGTGAAAAGCCGGACAAAATTATATGCGTTCCAAAAGAGGATTAACAGGGCAAATTAACGCGGACTTTGCTTAAGTTCAGAACGATAATGACGAAAAAACAGAAAAGCATACTATTTTTCAGCCTCCTCGGACTTGCCTTCGCAGCATATGCTCCTATACTTCCAACTTATTTTCTATCTGACGATTTCTCGTTGATAGGACAAGTTGCTCGTCATGGCTTTTTTATTACCTGGGCAAAATTTCTCCGACCGGTGATCGTGTTTTCTTATCTTATTGACTACAAGATATGGCAATTAAATCCTTTTGGATTCCATCTGACGAACATTTTGTTCCATGGCCTCAACGGCATGCTTCTCTTTCTGCTGATTAAACAGTACTTGACCTTGCTGAATTTTCTCCGACCTTCACTTTATGCGTTCCTGAGTGCGGCACTGTTTTTGGTGTTGCCCTGTCATACTGAATCAGTGTCATGGATTGCCGGGAGAACCGATGTGCTGGCAATGACATTTAGCCTTGGTGCCACTCTGTGTTTCGTGCAGATGCTTACACGCAGGTCAAAAGCTATTGTTATTTCCTTCTTCTGTTTTTTTGCTATCGCCCTGCTTTCGAAAGAAGCCGCATTAGCGTTGCCTGGGGTATGGGTTATTTTCATGGCAGCTTATTTGGCGATCCGGAGAGAAAGTCCAACTCGGCACCATGTTTTAATGGTTATTGGAATAGTGGTGGGTTTGTTCGTCTACTTCCTTCTAAGGAAGGCGGTGATCGGCCAATTTATCGGCGGATATGGAACAAAATTTCACATTAATCTCCTTCAGGTTGGAATAATCAACCACGCCCTAAAATATATTCTCCGAAGCGTTTTGCCGGCTCTTCCGCCTGCTACGGAGCGGCTTTTTCATAGTCCCCTCTCTTATCTGACATCAGGAATGGGTATTTTTATTATCGGTTATTTTTTATATAGAGTCAGAAAAAAGCTTGCCTCACCGGAGGGCTTGTTATTTGGAGCATGTGTTTTGTGTTTTTTGATCTCTTTGGTGCCGGTGCTTACCATAAGTATTAATTTGTTTAGCACCGAATCGGAGCGGTTTTTGTATCTTCCTTCGGCTTTCTCGGCAGTTGCATCTGTGCTCGCAGTATTTTTGTTTTTTTCTTCCCAACGTGCCGCCGTGGCCGCCATATG
>DATEXU010000240.1:0-7760 GCA_035256645.1 Thermodesulfobacteriota bacterium
AGAGCATCGCCAGCAGCCGGCATTTTTTGCCGGATGACAAAAGACTTTTTGGCTTCTAAGTTTTTTTGAATTTCCTCGGGAGATAAGTTCCGGCAATGCCCGTCATATTTGGGATCAATTTTGGCTAACCGGCATTGTTCCCGTATTTTATCGAGGCGTTCTTTATCGCAAAAACAATAGTAGGCATCATTGGTTGCGAGCAGCTTGTGAGCATATTCCCGGTATATCTCCTGTCGCTGGCTTTGAACATAAGGACCGTGATCTCCTCCGACATCCGGACCTTCGTCATACTGCAAACCGGTTTCTTTGAGGATGTGGCAGATCATCTCAACCGCTCCTTCCACGTAGCGGGTTTGGTCCGTATCTTCGATTCTCAGGATGAAAACACCCCCCGCTTTTTTGGCCAGCAAATAAGAATACAGAGCGGTTCTCAGATTCCCCACGTGCATAAAACCAGTCGGGCTGGGGGCAAAGCGAGTTCGTACTTTTTTTAAATTCATTGTTGCCTTACGTGTGTTTATCAGGTGAATGAAAAAATGTTACTCTTGATTTCAGTCGATACAAAAAGAGGTGACCTCTTAATCGCCTTTTTTCGTAGGGGCGAGGTAACCTCGCCCCTACCATCTAAAATATTTTTTATTTTCTTTGGGCTTTCTCGATCTTGGCCCAGGTGTCCCGCAAGGAGACCGTGCGGTTAAAAACCAATTTTTCCGGGGTTGAATCCACGGAATCAACACAAAAATAACCGAGTCGCTCAAACTGGTATCGGCTCCCTGGCACAGCACCAGCGAGACTTGGTTCAACTCGGCATGAGGACAGGGCCTCTAAAGAGTTGGGGTTCACATGATCCCTGAAGTCAGAACTATCTTTCGTGTCATCCGGATTTGGTTTTACAAAGAGACGGTCATAGAGCCGTACTTCCGCTTCTTTCGCATGAGCAGCGGATACCCAATGGATGGTTCCCTTGACCATTCGGCTGGATTGTGGCGAGCCGCTTTTCGTCTCCGGATCATAGGTGCAGTGGAGCTCGATTATTTCACCCGTCTTATCATCTTTTATCACGTTCTCGCACCTGATAATGTAAGCGTACCGCAGGCGCACTTCTTGTCCAGGCGCCAAACGAAAAAATTTTTTGGGCGGATCCTCACGAAAATCATCCTGCTCAATATAGAGCACCCGGGAAAACGGAACTGTACGCGATCCCCTACTCAGGTCTTCAGGGTTATTGATTGCCTCCATTTGTTCAACCTGGCCCTCGGGATAGTTCGCGATGATCACCCGGAGAGGTCTCAATATTGCCATCACCCGCGGGGACCGCAGATTCAGATTTTCCCGGAGGCAGTATTCTAAAAGAGCAATGTCCACAATGCTGTTGCTCTTGGCAACTCCAATGCGCTCACAAAAGGTTCTGATCGCTTCCGGCGTGTAGCCACGCCGCCGCAGACCAGCTATGGTGGGCATCCGGGGATCATCCCATCCTGAAACGTATTTTTCCTGCACTAAATGCAGAAGCTTGCGTTTGCTCATCACTGTGTAAGTAAGATTAAGGCGGGCAAATTCAATCTGCCGGGGGTGATGGATTTTGAGCGCCTCGATATACCAATCATACAAAGGCCGATGATCTTCGAATTCGAGGGTGCAAATAGAATGGGTTATGCCTTCGAGAGAGTCTGATTGTCCGTGGGTAAAATCATACATAGGATAAATGCACCATTGATCTCCGGTCCGGTGATGCGGTGCGTGGAGAATGCGGTACATGACCGGGTCGCGCATATTGACATTGGGAGAGGTCATATCAATTTTTGCCCGCAGCACATGGGTGCCATCGTCGAACTCGCCTGCCCGCATCCGTTCAAACAGGTTTAAATTTTCTTCCTGGGAACGATTTCGAAAGGGGCTTGCTTTGCCGGGCTGGGTCAAAGTTCCCCGGTGCTCCCTGATTTCCTCTGCGCTTAAGCTGTCAACGTAAGCCTTGCCTTCTTTGATTAACTGAACCGCCCATTGGTAAAGCTGCTCAAAGTAGTCTGAAGCATAGTAACGCCGGTCACCCCAGTCAAACCCAAGCCAGCGCATGTCCTCCATAATCGAATTTACGTATTCTTCTTCCTCTTTACTTGGATTGGTATCGTCAAACCGCAGATTGCAAAGACCTTGGTATTCAGCGGCAAGGCCGAAGTTAAGGCAGATGGATTTCGCGTGGCCAATATGCAGATAACCATTCGGCTCCGGAGGAAACCGGGTATGGACCCGGCCTTCGTTTTTGTTGTTTTTTAAATCTTCGTCAATTATATTTTTGATAAAGTTTGATGGAGTAGGAGATTCAGTTTTGTCAGCAGAAGGAGTTTTCATGGGATTCTTCTTTTAGTTTACAGGGTTATTTAAAGTCGTTCTTTTCAGCTAAAGGGGATTTAGCCATAATCAAATATAAATTTTGATAATATCATAAAAAACTGAGGGGATAAAGGAATTCTTAGATGCCCGAAACTGTGTCGTAATACATTACATAGTAGGGGCGACCGGCCGGTCGCCCCTACTAGTACCTTCTATTTTTGCCTTGCGACGCATTCTGTGGGGGGAGGTAGCCAGGGGGGAAAAATATTATAGGCCTTCCGCTGCCAGATTTTCGATAAGCTCGCGTTGTTTTTTGGTAAGATTTTTTGGCGCTCCAAGCACTATTTTTACATAAAGGTCTCCCTTGTTACCCTTTTCCATGTTTGGCATCCCAAACCCTTTAAGACGGATCTTGGTGTTGCCCTGGGTACCGGGAGGGACTTTTACGGTTTTATTGCCGTCTAACGTGGGAACCTCAATCGTCGTTCCCAAAACCGCTTCAGTAAACTTCATCTTTTTTTCCACCGAAAGATCATCACCATCTCTCTTAAAGACCGGGTCGTCCAGCACCTCAACTTTTAAATAGAGATCACCCGGAGGACCGCCAAAAGAATTCGGTGAACCCTTTCCGGCTAAACGGAGTTTTTTACCGGTGACTATACCAGGAGGAGTTTTAACCGTTATTTCTTTAACTGCACCATGAAACTGGTAGGTAACGTTCTTTTTAGTTCCAAAAGCAGCCTCTTTTAAAGTTAGTTGTAAAGGCACAACCATATCGTTGTGTGGTGTTGGGCCGGATTGCGGCGAACGAAACCCTTCATGGCCGCCAAAAATGGTTTCAAAATTGCCCCCTCCTGGTCTTTGTGAGTAGCCGCCTCTGGTTCGGGTTTGGTATTGTTTATTGCCGCGGCCAAAAATAGTGGTGAAAAAATCACCACTGCCAAATCCGAGGTCTTTAAAGAGGTCTCCGAGGTCAGACCCTCTAAAAATATCTTCCTGGGAGTAGCGTTGATGGAACCCAGCCGCGCCGAATTGGTCATACTGGGAGCGTTTTTGTTTATCGCTCAACACCGCATAAGCTTCGCTGATCGTCTTGAATTTCTCTTCAGCGTCTTTACTTTTATTCCGGTCAGGATGGTATTGGAGGGCGAGTTTCCGGTAGGCCTTTTTCATTTCCTCTTCGGTAGCGGTTCTTTTTACGCCTAAGACTTCATAATAATCTCTTTTACCGGCCATAGCGCTCAATGCCTTTAGTAAATTTATTACTCATAAGATTTCCGGACAAGCGAGTTCAGATATTCCTCGGGGTCGTGAAGAGCCTCTTTGTGAATAACAAAGCTTTTTGTTCCGGTCTTTTCTTTAACCAATTTTAGCCCATACTCATAATTTTTGCAAGTAGCTTGACAGATCTCCCAGGGATCTTTATTTTCTTCTATTGATATTTGGATTATCCCATTGAGAGCATCATCTGCAAAAATGATTTCTAATTCATGAGTTGCTAAAAAATTTATTTCAAAGCTTTTAACCCGTTGCTGGATCCGGATTGCCTCTTGGTAAGCAGCCCCCACGGATATCCCGTGTTCCATAACCCAATGGGTTATAAGGTCAATGATCTCGTCGTCTAAAAGGACTCCGTAACGGGTTAAGAACTCCTTTTTTCTCGCTACAATAGACTCTTTGAGTTTTTGCGCTTCTTCGTGAGCGAGTTTTTGAAATTTTTCTTCCCGTTCTTTATTTTCCGGGTCATGTAAAATCTTTTTGAGTTCAGCAGGGGGTGAATTTACCAGCTCAAGGTTAACAACCAAATGTTTAATGGTGGTGGAAGGGAGTTTTTTCTCAAACGTGAGGAGCACCCGTTCAAGAGCGCTTACCAGCCCCCTCGCTCCGGTCTTTTCTTGATAGGCATCTTGAGCAATGCTGTACAAGGCTTCATCTTCAAACTTAATATCAATCCCATAGGCCTTAAAATCTTTTTTCTTTCCCAAAATAATCGGGTTATTGATATTCCTTAAAATCTCATAAAGGTCAGAAACATCGAGTTTTTCAAATACCACGGCCACAGGAAGCCGGCCGACAAACTCGGACTCAAAACCAAAGTTGATTAAATCTTCGGCTTTTACGAAAGGGAGTAAGGCTTCTTCATCATTTTTTGACCTGATTTCCGCCCCAAAGCCAATCCCCTGGCGGTTTAGGCGTTTTTTAATGATTTCCTCCAGACCAGTGAACGCTCCGCTCATGATAAAAAGGATATTTTTGGTGTTTACTTTCTGTTTGTTTTTTTCACCGGTCTTTCGATAGTGTTCCAGAGCCTCCATTTGGGAGACAATATCGTGGGGAACTTTAAGTTCAACCTCGGTTTCTTCCATGGGTTTTAAAAGAGCTCTTTGTACTCCGGTGCGCGAAACATCCGGTCCAATCAAATTATTGGTGGACGCGATTTTATCAACTTCATCTAAATAAATTATCCCGTATTGAGCAAGCTCAATGTCTCCATTGGCTTCAGTGACTAAATCCCGTACCAGATCTTCAACGTCACCGCCCACATAGCCGGTTTCGCTGAATTTGGTGGCGTCTCCTTTTACAAAAGGAACACCAATTTTTTTGGCAATCAGTTTGATAAGGTAAGTTTTTCCCACGCCGGTAGGACCGATCATTATGATGTTATTTTTGATACTTCCCACCTGGGTGTCTTCGGACAGCCGTTTGGTGTCTTCCGCAAACCTGATCCGATGAAAATGGGTGCAAATTTTTGTCGCTAAAACTTCCTTGGCTTTCTGTTGTTTGATGATATATTCATCAAGAAAAGCTTCTAATTCCTCTGGTTTTAAATCAAAATTAATTTTGGAGACCCCGGATTTGGTTTCTTTCTCGGGATCTTCTTTCATTTTAGCAGGATCCGGTTCAGGGGAAAAAGAAGGAGTCATTCCGAATTTGAAATTCTTACCATATTTTTTGTTCAAATAATCATTGATCTCTTTTTCCAGTTCTTTTGCACTGGGGAATTTTTCGTCTGTTATTTCCATGTCTTAGTTTAACCTACAATAAATTATTTTTATTGTTTATTCGGAATTGCATTTATTCCAAATTTTAAAACGTTTCCTATTGAAAGTAACCATAAATAATCCAAAGTCAAATTTTTTGTACGAATAATACCATGAGGAGAAGAAAGCGACAAAATAGTAGGGAATGCGAAAGGGAGGTAAAAAAATGAAAAGAATTTTAATACCCTTTAGTTTGACAATTGTTTTATTTTTTTTTCTGGGGAATGGATGCAGGTTTATTTTTAAAAAGCCAGAAAGAGAAAAGGTTTCTTTGGTTCAGGTTTCAGGAAAAAGCCTGCCGGTTTTTACGGATGACCTTGAGGGAAGCGGGCTCAAGGAAGCGATAAGTTTACAGATCGAAAAATTAAAAAAAGGAGATTTAGGCCAACCAGTAAAATTTGGAGAGATGGTGATAACCCGGAATAGGATCCTTAAAACATTAGAATGCTTTTACACGTTGCTGGAGAAAAACGACACTGCCTCATTTTATAAGGAGATTTCGAAAAAATTCATCGTATGGCAGGCGACTGGTGTTAATCAGAAGGGGGATGTGCTTTTTACGGGGTATTATCAACCTGTTTTGGATGCGCGTACGAAACCAGAAGGAGAATATCAATATCCTCTTTATCGAATCCCTTGTGACCTCCAGGTGATTGATTTAGAGGAAGTAAATCCCAAATACGCCGGAGAAAAGATCGGGCTTCGGGTTGATGCAGGGAAGATCAAGCCGTATTTTGACCGGCAGGCGATTGATAAGGATCGGGTGCTCCAAGGAAAGGGATTGGAATTGGTTTATCTCAAAGATTTTCTGGATCGCTATATGCTCCAGGTTCAAGGCTCAGGGGTGATGAATATCGAAAATGGGAAAGAAATCAAGGTTCGTTATGCGGCAAGCAACTGTTTCCCGTATACCTCGCTTAGGGAACTTTTGGTTGATAAAAAGAAATTAAGGCCCGATCAAGCTTCGCTAAAAGAAATTCGAGAGTATTTCAACAAAAATCCAGAGGAAGTTAAAGAGGATCTTTACCAGAATCGACGCTACATCTTTTTTGAAGAATATATGGGAAATGTAAGAGGTTCTGAAGGAGTTGACCTTACTGCGGGAAGATCAATCGCTACTGATAAAACTCTTTTCCCAGGAGGCGGGTTAGCATTTATCCAGTGCAGGAAGCCGGTACTTAATGCTCAGGGGGAAGTAATGAAATGGGAACCGATGATCCGTTTTATGGTTGATCAGGATGCAGGAGCAGCGATTAAGGGTTCCGGCAGAGTAGATATTTTCTGGGGAACCGGAAAAGAGGCTGGAGACATTGCCGGGAGCATTAAGGAGAAGGGAAAATTATTTTATTTATTAATTAAAGAAGACAAAGAATGAGATAGGAGATTCTCAAAACAAATTTCAAGGAGTGTTTCTCTGAAGTCTTTAATTTTTCTTGACAAATCAACAAGATAAGGTTAGTTGTAGACTATGCCGCGCATTTTCGACAACATTGATCAAAAACTTCTTTCTGCTCTTACGGAAACCCTTGCGGTAACCGACCATGCTGATTTTTGTGTCGGGTATTTTAATCTGCGGGGATGGAAACAGCTCGATTCTTATATTGAGCGTTGGGCGGGCGGGGAAGGCCAATGCTGCCGCCTTTTGGTGGGTATGCAGCGGTTGCCTGAGGAAGAGTTGCGTACCGCCCTCAGCCTGTCTAAAAAACAAGACGTGATCGACAATCAGACTGCCCTTCGCCTCAAAAAGAAATTGGCGGAAGAATTTCATGAGCAGTTGACCATCGGTATTCCCACCAATGACGATGAAGCTGGGTTAAGGCGACTGGCCGCCCAGATTAAAGCCAAAAAGGTGGTTGTTAAACTCTTTCTTCGTCACTCCTTACACGCCAAACTCTATCTTCTCTTCCGGCCTGATCCCATTAACCCCACCATCGGCTATCTCGGCAGCAGCAACCTTACCCTTGCCGGGCTTTCCGGTCAGGGGGAATTGAATGTGGATGTGCTTGACCATGATGCCTGCCGGAAACTGGCCAACTGGTTTGAAGAACGGTGGAACGATAAGTGGTGTCTTGATATCTCAAATGAACTAATTCAGGTCATTGAAAAAAGCTGGGCCCGGGAAAAACTAGTTCCTCCTTTTCATATTTATCTCAAAATGGCTTACCACCTTTCCCAGGAAGCACGCGCCGGTCTTTCGGAATTCCGCATTCCCCGTGATTTTGGAAATAAACTTTTTGAGTTTCAAACCGCAGCCGTTAAAATCGCCGCTCACCATCTCAACAAGCGCGGGGGAGTTCTTATTGGTGACGTGGTGGGTCTGGGAAAAACCCTCATGGCTACTGCCCTGGCCCGTATCTTTGAAGATGATCATGACCTGGAAACGCTTAT
>DATEXU010000241.1:0-4030 GCA_035256645.1 Thermodesulfobacteriota bacterium
AGTTACCAGTTTAACCGCATCAACTTTGAATTGTTTTGAATATTGCTTTTGTTTTTGGGTCATTGGACACCTCCTTGAATCGGGTTATTATAAAATATGCTTTTCGAAGTGTCCACTTTAACTATACCATTCCATCCTGAAGAAACTGGGGCCTTTTCTCTTGAACCACCAATCCAAAGTCCGACAGTAGCCCCAGAGGAGTATCTTGATGCGACCATACCTTATCTATAGCATCCAAAAATGCATTGTAAGGATCGTGGAAGTGATCTATACCTTGGTCTTCTGCAAGTGCTCCGATCCACAGAAACTCAGGTAGATAGTCTCTCTCCCAATCCATGACTTGCATGTTAAGGGTTGAAAGGGGTCCGACGAGCTTCGTGCCTTCTCGCTGAAGCTGTGCGAGTGGAGTATGGCCCGGCATGTTTCTGTGTTTGTGCTTTTTGTGCTTCTTTGACATGTTAACGTCTTCAAAGCGACCGAAAATTGTTTATATGTTTTTATATTACAACGTTATTTTTTTATCTGGGCTACTATTTTAGTGCGTTTATTATGCCTCTAAAAATCACAGTCATTTGCAACGTATCCAGCAAATATTTGCCTAAAAAAACAAAAAAGGCCCATCACCTTTTTACCTGGCAATCTGGCCTATTTTAAAAATCAATCTATACAAAACTTCCCCTCCGCGAACACCCAAAATATATTTCCTTTGTTATATGGCCAGATTTCTCCACCAACTCTTGGTCGAAGTACGAAGCTCTAAAATCTTTATTTCGGGATCACTCATGTATTGATCGAGATACTTATTCGAAACCTTCCAGTATGCTCCTCTCTCTTTGACGGGGCAGATTCTAAGAAAGTGATCCATCTAGAGCAGACATACCCGTATCACCTCTGCCGCGTCTACGACGACTGCGAAATAAGGGACACAGCCAAACGCCCTACAAGCTGCGGTAACCTTCTCGAAATTGTCTGATTTTAGCAATTTTCCTGAACTGCTTCTGCATGCAATTTCAAGCCGAGTGCTTGTAAAACTTTCAGGATTGTGTCAAACCCTGGGCTTCTTTCTCCAGAAAGCGCTTTGTAAAGACTTTCTCGGGACAGCCCGGCATCACGCGCTACTTGTGTCATACCCTTTGATCGTGCGATATCGCCTAAAGCTTTAGCAATAAAGGCTGCATCGCCATTTGCTTCTTCAAGGCAAGCTTCAAGATAGGCTGCCATTTCCTCTGGCGTACGAAGATGCTCGGCAACATCGTATTTTGAAGTAATAGTTTTAGCCATGATCAACTCCTATAAATTTCTTGCTAAACGTAAAGCTGTTTTAATATCTTTGGCTTGCGAATGTTTGTCGCCGCCAGCCAAGAGAATTATCACCTCTCGTCCTTGTTCTTTGTAATACACCCGATAGCCGGGCCCATAATCAATGCGCAACTCTGAGACACCTTCACCCACTGGCTTAACATCTCCGGGATTTCCAGCAGATAGTCTCTCAATCCTGACCAAGATTCGAGCACGAGCACGGATATCTTGAATTCCGTCAAGCCATTTTGCAAAGGTTTCAGTTTTACGGATTGCCATCATATCCATAGTGTAGCCATATGGCTACAATTTGTCAATAGAATTTTTTATAGTATTGAGAATAAAGCCCAACAATATTTATAAATATCTTGTCTAACAGCCTAAAGTACGCAAAATTTGCGGTATAACACCCTTATCCTTTGCAAACCATCAACCAAATATTTTCCGTTCAGAAAAGCAAAAAAGGCCCATCACCTTTATACCTGGCAATCCGGCCTATTTTTTTTAAATCAATCTATACAAAACTTCTCCTCCGCGAATACCCAAAATATATTTCTTTTTTTTAGGTCACATGATTCTTTTTATTTTTGACCGGCAAGAGAAAAAAGTTAATCAAAAAACCTTGTAGGGGCGGCCGGCTCACGTCCCTACATATATTTATTCATCTCTTCAAACGCGGGCACTTCGACAGGCTCAGTGACCGCATCTTTCGGCTCATTGACAGGTTTTATCGGTCGTTGAGCCTGTCGAAACGACCATACGTTGTAGTGCTTGGGATGAAGTTTTTCAATTTTCAACGAAGGGTGAAAATGATTTTCCTTGAAGAGGTTCGCCTTTTTTATGGTCTTGCGCTGAATCTGAGGACTTAATTTCTTAAAAAGCAGATCAAAGCTGTGGTTGGTAATAACGTTCATTTACTTAGCAATGATTTCTCCAAGGGATTTCCTTTTGGTGAACCGACCTTCGGAGAGATCTTGCTCTGATTTTTTTAAGGTTTGAACAAAAGAACCTTTAAAAAGACCAGCCGCACTGCAAAAAGCCTCAAAATCATCCTTTTTAATTTTTAAATGAATGTATTCCTGATCCTCCCCTGATCGTTTAGCTTTGAGCCTGGGCATAAAACTTTCTCCTTATATGTTTTGAAGTTTCTTTTTTTTACTATATCAGCGGAAAATAAATATTTCAAACCGTTTTCCTCCGAAAATTCTGACAAATACAAAACCTCCGTACTCGCCCCTGCCCTTTTTTTCTTTTAACTGCTTTGGTTTCTTTGCCGGGGGAAGATAGTTCTCAGAAGTTATCATATCGCTTTTCCCGGTTTTTGATTCCAATTCCAGACGGGCTTTTTTCGCTATCTTACCGCCTTTTATCCCAGCATCTTTATTTTCGGGCATACCGGTGGCGTTGCCATCACCCTTTCCGAAGAACCTCCCTTAAATTTCCCATTTTCCCTATATTGACATTTGTCCCAATTGGGTTATACTATATTAACGGGTTTACTAACACTAACAATGATAACGGAGGCACGTAAATGACTGAAATTAATATCTTAAAAACTGATTCCCGCGGGCGGATAACCCTTCCTACCCGCTTTCGCACTGAGCCGTTGTTTGAATACAGCATCGAAGGCAACCAGATTACATTGTACCCCGTGCGTACGGTACGAAAGTTTCCGGATATGGAAGATGTGCCGGCTGAAGAACTTTCTGCCACGTGGGTTGAAACCGAAGAAAAGATCAATCGCGACACCCGCAAGGGAATCAGAGCGTCCAGCCCTTCAGCAGCCCTTAATAAAAACAAAAAATAGGTTTTTATGCCTGCCAAAGCACCTCCATTTGCCTTGTATTTCGAGCCGATCTTCCTGGAAAATTACGCCCGCCTCGGACCAAAAGAAAGAAATGTCATTGATAAGGCGGTTAAATTTTTAGCCGCGAATCCCCGGCACTCCTCGCTTAACCTCCATAAGGCTAAAAATGTCCGTGCTAAATATCCGATGGGGGGAAACGATGTTTTCATTGCTTACGCCTCCCAAAATTTGAGATTAACCTTTGAATATGGCCCGGAGCCAGGAATGATTGCGCTCCGCAACTGCGGCCGCCATGATAGTTGTGAGAGAAAAATGTAAAGCACTTCTAAAACACTACCCGAATCTTCTCCCGGTCAATTTTAATCTCGTACCGGGTATCCGGCTTTTTGCCAGCCATTGTTTGAACAGCTCTGCCTTGAGCGATTAAATTGATTGGATAATTCTAAGAATACCTTCCACATCGGCCGTATCGGTATTACGCATTTTCCCGTCTGGTGATTTCTTTTTCAATTGTCGACAAATTGTAGACAATTCAAAACCGTGTTCACGGTTAATCGCCGACTATCTCATTCAGGCCTTCAATAATAAGGGAAAGTTCTTCATCAGAGACTTTTGCGATTTTCTTCCCGATGCGTTTTACGGAAAGAGTACGAACCTGACTGATTTTAACCCAGGATTTTTTTGGAAGGTTTTTGTCGTTTAGCTCTAAGGTCAGAGGGAAACCGGCTCTTGGTTGTTGACTTGTTAACTCAACTGCAATAACAGTCCCGGACCTTTCGTTGAAAACATTGTGACTTAAAACAAGAACGGGGCGTAATCCGCCCTGCTCGCTTCCAATCACTGGATTTAAATCAGCCCAGTATATATCACCTCTCAATATTCCGGCCATTCTTCCAACTCCGATGAAAAACCTTCTTCCGCTAA
>DATEXU010000242.1:0-7494 GCA_035256645.1 Thermodesulfobacteriota bacterium
CAGACTGGACAACCACCGCTTCATCCTTTTGTGGTTCTTCAGTTTTTATCTCCGCTATTGCTTCTTCCGGTTTTGTTTCCGGAGAAGGAGCTAAAGACTCCGAACTCTGGGCTGCCGAAGGCGTCATTGACATTAATTGTGCCTTCCTTCCCTCAAACCCCGTGCCAAAAAATATCGTAGCCCCTTGGGAGGTAGAGACTACCTCGAATGGAGGCAGTTCGCTCAAGGGAGATTCAAAAACCAGGCGCAGGTAATCAGGGTGTTCTCCCCACCGAACTTTTTTAATAAGGGAGCCTGCGGAAACCTTTTCTTTGACTGACGCAAGCAAAGTAAGCTTGGAAAAATCTATTACCAGACGGGTTGGTTTACGAAGATTAAAAGAATTAAAACTTTCAATAGTCCCATCTGCTATAATATCAACTTGAGCGTAATCGTTATTGGCATCATCAATAACAACATCAAACACTTTTTCTGCCTTTTTCACTGACGGAAGAGGCTTAGGGAAATCAATCCAAAGATCATTTTCAGAGGGGAGGACCTCATAGTGGGCCGTGTTATTCATCGCAATTTCAACACGGGCACAGTTCTTTCCCTCTTTTTCAAGCTCTGATGGAACAATTTCCAAAACTACTCCCTTACTCACTGGAATAGGTTCACCAGAAATCGCGAGCCGAGCTTCGACCACATCAATTATCAGGCGAAGCGGTGATTCTGCCTGCGTAACTTCATAGGTGAGAGGCGCAGACCCTTTAATAACCACTCTCACAGCATCCTCTTTCTCTTCCACCTCAATGTTTGAAATCAAAGCGAGCTGTTGCTGAGTTGTTCCAGCTCCTTGGACCGCTTCAGGTTGTTGAGTAACCCGCTTGGGTTGGCTCGCACATCCTCCCAAGATTAGAACTACCGATAGTATTTGGATCATTCTTTTAAATACTAAATCTCGATAATTCATTAAGCTCATTTTTCCTTCCTCTCTTCTTCTCCTGTATGGAGCTTTATTCTTATTGCTCTTGTTTTTGTTGCACCAAAAATATCGGTTGCTTCCTCGGCAACCACTACTTCATCTTTTAAGATATCCGTCACCTTCCCCTGATTGTTCCCGATAAAGGAACCTTTGGAAATTATGTAACCCTTGCCCGCACTATCTTCAACGAGGGCGCGGGGGTTATCAATATTCCAAATAATCGCAACCAGTTTCAACTGGCTGAGCTCATATCTTTGCAACGGCTGGAGAGTTTTGTCAGTCTCTTCTTTACTGCGTTTTACCTCAAGAATGAATGGTTTGAACGGATCAGGTTTGCCCGTAGGATCATAGATATAACCACTCGGTTTCGTTTTTTTTGGTCCTGCAAGTAATTTATCCAAAAACGTTAATCCCTTACCCTCGCAGGTTGCCTTCACAATTTCGGGCTGCGCTTTATCCTGATTATAGCGCCAGAAAAGCGTGTTTTCTTCGATCCGGTCAGCATTACTCTCCAGGATTTTGCCCGGCAAAATCAAAGTAAACTCGAGTGAAAAAGGTCCTTGCATCTTTTTCTGTTCAAAGTCTTTGCGGATACCCTCGGTTTCTATTTGAAAACCTAAATTGCTATTTTTGTCCCGATAAAAACTGACCTCCCCTTTCTGGAAAGCTTTTGTGTTAAGTAAATTTTGTAGCGTATCAAAGGTTACTGTATAAAAAACATGAAGCTTATCTTCTTTCTTTTCAAAAATAGCTTTTTCGATTTTAATCCCTTCTCCCTGGAATTGTTCCTTTAAATCCTCTTCGGTTGCAACCAGCCCATCAGGAATAGGCTTAGCTATAGTGTTCTCCTTCGATTTTTGAGCTTGTCCAAGCTTCTGACTCAAATCTTCTCCCAGAATATACATGACCTCTAACTGTCCTGAACCATCCTTTTTCAAAGTAAATTTACTCTCCGACTCTAAGCAGCCCTGAACGAGAAGGAACAAGGGTATGGCCAGGCAGTATAAAATCAGTTTGAGATATAAATTCTTTTTAAAAAATAGCATACTCATAATGTTGAGAAATCAGTTGTTATTTTTTTCTTTGGTTTTTATTTTTGCTCGGTTCTTCCTTTGCTGCCGGAGTTTCAATAAACATAAAGGTGGTAGCTAAACAAGAGGTATTCAATATCATTTTTTCATCTTCTTCATAACGTTTTGCCATGCTCACATTGGTGATATTGACAATCCGGTTGAGATTACCAACTTTACTGAAAAAACTGGCAACCTCATGGTAACTACCCTCAACCTGGATTTCTACCGGGATTTCCGCATAAAATTCTTTGGGAACTTCGGGTTTGGGACGAAAAAGTAAAAAATTAAGTCCGGCTTCTTTTCCCAATGATGAGATAGTGGTTAAAAGCTGTGGGATCTCTTTTTTATCCGGAAGCTGAGCCTTTTTAATTTCAAGATCTCTCTTTACACTCTCCAATTTTGCTTCGAATACTTTCGGATCTTGAGCCACTCTCTTCTTTTCATTTAAATCCTGTTCCAATTTTGTATATTCCTGATCTTTGGCATCAAGTTTTTCGTAAGCAGGTAAAAGAAGATATTGTCCGAGCACCAACACTATAAGTAAAATAATTATCCCCAAGATCCCCATTTTTTTGGGAGTCGAAAGCCTCATTATGTCTTCAAAGGTTATTGCCAAGACTTACCCCTTCTTGCGTTTTTATTTTTTCTTTTTTGCTCACCGCTTAGCCGAAGCTTCTTGAGCTTCTTGTGTTGTCTCTAAGTCTTTAATGGTTTTAATAATAGCGGTAAGAGAAAATTTTTTAAATAAATACCCCTCTACTTTAGTTTCCTCTGCAAACTGAAGCTCAACATTTTCAAACTCAGGAGAATCCTCAAGATTAGTCATACATTGAGCAATTGTCTCATTGTCAACTGCTACGCCCTCGACGGCTACTTTGGCCCCTTGACACTTTAAAGTACTTAACCACATTCTACCGGGAACAATTCCCGTGGCAAGTGATGCTAATATTTTTGCCGGTCCGGATTTGTTTTCTTCCAATTGCTCAATCACCTTAACCTTCCGTTCTAAGACTGCAGTATTTTTTTTATGCTCAGCAATTTTTTCCTCATCTTTTTTAAGTTTTTGAAGTTCATTTTTGGTGTCTAAAATTTTTTTATCGAGAGCGTCTGCGCTTCTTTGAAGATAAAACCAAATTCCTATTACTATAAGAATAGCCAAGCATACCGACAATACAGCGAAAACCCCCTGGTCAAGATAGGGTGATTTTTTCTTTACTTTTTCTCGGGGAAGAAGGTTTATCCTCATCTACTCCTCCAGTTTTCGGAGCGCTAACCCTACGCCGACAGCCGCAATTGGTCTTATTTCTTTTATATGATCAGGATCAAACTGGGCTTCGTTGTATTTTATCTCCCGGAAAGAATCAAAGAATTCTACAGAAACACCAACCCGTTCGGCAATCAAGTCTTTGATTCCAGGAAGTTGAGAGGCGCCCCCAGTCAGGTAAATCTTTTTTACTTCCTCCTCGGTGGTAGAAGCGGCGTGCAAATCTAATGATCTCTGAATTTCTACTGCCAATGCTAAGGATATATCGTGAATAATTTTATCTAAATGATCATAGTCAACGTGTTCCAATTCACCACCCTTTTTTAAGTTTTCTGCTTCTTCCTCGCTCACCGCCAATTGCTTCTGAATCTCTTCACTGAGTTTGTTCCCACCCATAAATATATCTCGAGAAAAGGTGCTTTTCCCTTCTTTGACCACATTGATATTGATTACTCCGGCCCCCATATCAATTAAGGCCACAACCGGCACCTTTTCGTCCGGATAATTAAACTCATAAGCATTCCCTAAGGCAAATGAATCAATATCCACAATGACCGGTTCCAAACCGGCTTCGCTAATAACCTCAACGTATTCGTTGATGAGGGACTTTTTGGCGGCGACTAAAAGAACTTCCATTTGATCAGGGTTGGTTTCATTAATTCCTATAACTTGATAATCAATATTTACCTCTTCGATATCAAACGGTATGTATTGTTCAGCTTCAAACTTGATTGATTCGGCGAGCTCATCGTCGTTCATGGTATTGGTGATGATCTTCTTGATAATAACAGGATGGCCGGAGATGGAAGTGGCAACATGCTTGGTTTTAGGTTTTAAGCTACCGGTAAGGTTGGTGATCGCAGTAACCAAGGCAGAGGAATTTTTTAATACCCCATTGACAATTGTTTCCTTAGGGAGCAAAGAATTTCCAAAACTTTTAAGCTGATAACCTTTTTTACTCTCCTCCAGTTCAACCATTTTTACGCCGCTGGTTCCTATATCAAGCCCTAGGATCCTTTTTGATTTCTTTAAAAACATTGAGAAGTTTCTCCAAAATTAATCATCTATAAAGACATTATTTTTTTCGGATAACTTTAACCCTAAGGCAAGAATGATTTTTCTCTTGGTATCCATGCGACAACCACTTCCCCTTTCGATTCGGTTAAGAGTTAAAGGGGAAATGCCTGCAGTTCGCGCCAGTTCGGCCTTGCTCATAAGGCGTTCTTCTCTAAGTTTACGTACTTGATTTTTTACCAATTATTTTACCTGATTATTGTTATCTATAATATTTTATTAATTAATAATCAAATAAAAACATAATCTTGAATACTAAAATATAAAGTTGTTTTTAGTTTGTCAAGCTTTTTTTTTAATATCTTTGAATTTTTTTTAAAAATTAAATATTTTCAAATAATTAAATACCATCACTTAGCAATAAATGATCAGAAACTTAATCATAATTATCTATTTTTTTTGTTTATAATTACCCCAATTACCATAAACAGTAGCAAGACTATTCCACACAAACCTACTCCAACATCACCATATTGAGAATAAAATGTGGAAGAGAAATTAACCGGAATCTTTCCGTTACAAAAAGTCCGCTCAAATAGTGGTGTTTGTCCCTGGATATACCCGGTAGGTTCGATTATCCCTGAGATTCCAGAGTTTGCCGCTCGCACTACTGCTGTTCTATTTTCAATTGCCCGAAACACGGCCATAGAAAAATGTTGATAAGGCGCGCTTGATCGACCAAACCACGCATCGTTAGTGATAGTTACGAGAAAATTTGCTCCGGATTTGCAGTAATTCCGGGATAAGTTCGGAAAGATAATCTCATAGCAGATAAGGACTCCGCATCGAGCCTTTGGAATCGCAAACAAAGTGAAGTTTTTGCCGGGCGAAAAATCCCCCACTCCCGCAACCATCTTTTCCACAAAAGGCAGGAAGGGTTTCAAAGGAACATACTCACCAAAAGGCACCAAATGAACCTTATCATATTGGCTCACTTTTTTATCCTCAGGAGAGACTAAAAAAGCGCTATTAAAATATTTATAGTCTTCCGGCTTGCTCCTTGCCTCATAAGCCAAACTTCCAAAAAGAATTGGCGCGTTTACCTTTTTGGCCAAGCTGAGGAAAAAAGGCCCATACTCGTGTTCAGGTGAAAAATAACAAGGAACTGCAGTTTCCGGCCAGACAATAAGGTCAGGATGATCTTTCGCAGCCTTTACCGTAAGGCTTTGGTATGTAGCGAGTGTCTCATTGGTATAAGCAGGGTCCCATTTTTGCGCTTGATCTATGTTCCCTTGAATGAGAGAGACCTGAAGGTGGATACTATTCTTATTTGCATTTTTGATTTTCTCAATGCGAACGTGTCCGTAAAAAATTACGCTTAGTAAAATACCCAAGGTAACTATTGTATAAAGAAAGGGGAACGGGTTAACGCGGAATCGAGCCCACTTTACAATAATATATAAGGAAACATTAGCAAGCACTATGAGAAAGCTTACCCCGTACACTCCGGTTATATCACTTATTTGGATAAGGAAAAGATTTTGATACTGCGAGTATCCGAGCAGTCCCCAAGGAAAACCCGAAAGCAGGTAAGCGCGAAGAAATTCTAATAGTGTCCATACAACGGGAGCAATCACTGCCGGCTCAATACAAAAGCGGTTCCGAAAAAAAATTAGGAGACCCCCAAAGGCCCCCACATAAAGACCCAGATATGAAGAAAGCAGTATCAAAAGAAAAAAACTGGTTGCCTCAGAGAGGTTTCCATAATGCATCATGGATACAGTAACCCAAGAAAGAAGGGTTGAAAAATGAACGATGCCGGTTATCCAACCTAAAAAAAATGCTTTTCTGGGGGTAGCGCCCTCAAGCGCCATAAACAAGGGTATGAAACTGATCCAGGCAACCTGACTGAGGCCAAATTTAGGAAAAGGCAAAGTGAGAAGAATTCCCGCAAGAGAAGATAAAAAAAATTCTAATAAAAATGTCTGAATCGCCTTTTTTTTCATCACAAAAAATGTCCTGCTCGGTTATACGACAAGAAAACAACAATATTCTCTAACATGCTGTTGAAAAACTCATGAAACATTCAGAATGTCATGCTGAACTTGTTTCAGCATCCAATAAAATCAAAATGCTATGAGACCCTGAACCAAGTTCAGGGTGACAAAATAATAGTTTTTCAACAGCCTGTTAAGACAAAGCGCGGAGCAATCTCATTTCCAAATAACAAATAAAAAGGACAGCGTTTACCATCAAAGATGGAAATAACTGTCCATAAGGTTAATTAATTGAAAGGGCACGCGGAAGAGTATTATTCGCTTGGAACTTTAACCACTGAAGTCACTACAATCCACGGGCGTTTCTCCTCACAAGACTCGACCCATCCAGAAATGATGACCCTGTCTCCGGCCTTAAGCGGACAGAGGATTCCTGCTTTCTCTTTTTCCATAAAATACTGAAAAATTTCATTGGTTCGAAAATTTACATAGTCCTTAGAACTAAATCGAGTATCGCAACCATGAAACCAATCGTCTAAAATGCTCGTAGAAGTATCAAGATAAATTCCTTCAGTAACAATGTTCTTTTTTACATAATTGCACGGCCTTATGTTTAAACATTTTTCACTTACCGGGCCTTCATCTTCTCCCGTGGATTCCTGAGCTAAAAGGGCAAGCGGTTTAGAAAGCAGAAAAACCCCAAAAATTATTGCCACAAAGATTATTTTCTTCATGGTTCCTCCTTTAATAAATGTAACTCAAATTTATTGTTTTAGATGTGTTAGAAACTAATTCCAAAGTAATTTTTTAAAATTTTATCATAACTAAAACAGAAGATTCAAGAATTTTTTTTGTAGCGATAGTTGGCTGCCTTTTTTTATTGCTAATTCAACCGCTTGCCGAGCTCAGTGCATCACCTTACTTTTTATTTTCTCATTTTCATAAAAATAACCTTGATGAAGTCGTAAAAAGTCGAAATCCGCGGGTTTTGTCATGCTGACCCTTCGACGAACTCAGGGTGACAGTGTCGAAGCATGACGTAATGTCAATTACTTATGTTCACCCTTCGACAGGCTCAGGGTGACACCCTCTGTCAGCGTGAGTTTATCGAACGGTCAGGGTGACATCTTCGACTTTTTACGAACTCATCGAATTTTGTAACAACACGGTTTCAATGGGCAG
>DATEXU010000243.1:0-2768 GCA_035256645.1 Thermodesulfobacteriota bacterium
TTAGTCCCTGATGCCCACCCTCTGGATTCCCACGCCAGTGCCCTTCAGGGTATTCGTGGGAATGACGTGTGATAATTCCCTGTAGCAAGCTACAGGGGATTATCAAGTTAAAACTTTTTTCAAATTTTTTTCTGAAATAAAAATTGTAATCGGGTATACTCAAAAAAACAAAAAATCATTAAGAGTCGCAATATATCTCTGATCAACAAAATTTCGTTTCCTTGATAAAATTGCCGGCTCTGATATAATAACCTTAATCCAGCGATAATTGCGCAAGAGGCAGTTGCAATGCCAGTTTTGTTGTCACCCTGCACTCGTTTCAGGGTCTCATGAGATGCTGAACCAAGTTCAGCATCTCATTTTTATCGCTGGATTGAGGTAATAAATTTATTCAGGATATTTTTTAAATTAACTCGTGTATGACTCCTCATAAAATCACCTCAAAGCCCAATTAAAAAAAGTCTGGAAAAAAGAGGCGAAAGAACAAGCAAGTCATGTTAGAAAAATTTTTCCAAAAGTGGAAATCTCGCAAGCATAAGCCCTCGAGAGATACTTTCTCAGAAATCTTCCGGATTAAATATGAACATTTTCGTGAACTACTCAACGCGAATGCGGAACTGTCAAAAATTATTGCCGACATAGAAGAAAAACTGCAAGGGCATACAATTTTTGGCATGTCCTATGTTCGTTCGCAGGCAGTGCAGGCGGTTTTTTATACCCTCAAGATGGTAAAGAGTTTAGATGCCCTTTCCAACCGTAAATATCCTGTTCTCTTTAAAGTCCTCGAAGGTTTAAGTTCAGGCATTAAGGAAGAGATCGAAAAAAGAAAGGAAAGTCCGGTAACCGCATTGACACTTCCTTTTTCCGAGGTTAATCGAGAAATGGTAGACTGGGTTGGGGCTAAGAGCGCCAATCTGGGGGAGATGCTCAATCGGCTTAATCTTCCTATACCGGAAGGATTCGCGATTACTACTCGCGCCTTTGATCTTTTTCTCCACGAGAACGATCTTATTGATGAGATCAACAAGAAAAAGATGGAGTATAACGGAGATGATCCAGAAACAGTTAACCTCCTGAGTGATGAAATTCAAAGTTTGATTATCTCGGCAACCGTTCCTTTAGAACTGAGCGAGGCGATACGAGCCGCTTATGATCACACGATGGAGAGAATCCAAAAGAAAAGTCGCGGTGATTTTTCTCCCCCGGTCTCCCTGAGGAGCAGCGCACGGGGAGAAGACAGCGAACTTTCCTTTGCCGGTCAATACCTGTCCGTTCTTAATGTTTCCCGAGATAAGCTTATTGATACCTATAAACATATCGTGGCCAGCCTTTTCACCCCCCGGGCGATTTCGTATCGTTTCGCCAAAGGGATTCGCGATGAAGATATTGCTATGGGCGTTGTCTGCCTTCAGATGATCGAGGCGATGACAAGCGGGGTTGTCTATTCCCGACATCCCTTTAACCTCTTAGAAAATCATATCATTATTTCCGCTGTATGGGGATTAGGCACTTACGCGGTGGAGGGCGTTATCACCCCTGACACTTACACCGTAGCTAAAGAGAAAACCCACACCATCCTTCAAACCACGGTTGCAATCAAGCCCAGCCAGTTGATCAGCAATCCTGATGGTGGTCTCAAAGAAGTTGTGGTCCCCAATGAAAAACAAAGCCATCCCTGTTTATCGCCCGAACAAATCAAGATTTTGGCTGAATATGCAGACAGGATAGAGGAGCATTATGGCGCTCCTCAAGATATCGAGTGGGCGCTCGATCATGAAGAGAATATTGTTTTACTCCAGGCCCGGCCGCTCCGCCTGTCATCCGGTGATCAGCACGGAATGATAACAAACATTCCCCGGTTAACAGAATACCCGCTTTTAGTGGAAAACGGGGCAGTCGCGTTTCCCGGAGTGGGATTTGGAAAAGCCTTTCTGGTCCACGCAGATGAAGACCTGATGAATTTTCCTGAAGGCGCTATTTTAGTGACCAAACATTCCTCACCCAATTTAGTAATCGTGATGTCGAAGGCACAAGCGATTATCACCGATATTGGGAGCGTAACCGGACATATGGCCTCCCTGGTCCGGGAATTTGGAATACCGACTATATTAAATGCCAAAAATGCCACTACTGTCATTACCCCCGGATTAGAAATAACCGTGGATGCTTATTCAGGACGGGTCTATCAGGGAAAAGTTCCCGAGCTTTTAAACATGCAGATAAACAAAGAGCCTTCTTTCAAGAATGCGCCGGTCTATCAGTCTTTGAAACGAGTAGGTGATTTTATTGTGCCCTTGCGTCTTTTTGATCCCAAATCCCCGGAGTTTTCCCCCGCGCATTGTAAATCGCTTCAGGACATCATGAGACTCGTTCATGAATTTTCTTATCTTGAGATGTTTCAAATCAGTGACCTGGTTTCGGATGTGAAAGGGGGAGCTCTAAAATTAGACGCTCCGCTTCCTCTTGACCTCTATATCATTGATTTGGGCGAAGGGCTGGCTGGAGTAACCGAAAAGAGCAAAAAAGTTTCCGTCGATAAGATTGTTTCAGTTCCTTTGCGGGCGCTCCTGAAAGGCATGCTGCATGAAGATCTGCGTTTTCAAGGACCGCGGCCGATTGAATTAAAGGGCTTCTTTTCGGTCATGAGCGAGCAGATGTTTACTAATCCCCAAGCTGCCGAAAGGTTTGGTGAACGGACCTATGCAATTATCTCCGATAAATATCTCAATTTCAGCTCTCGAGTCGGATACCATTATGGTATTTTAGAT
>DATEXU010000244.1:0-10442 GCA_035256645.1 Thermodesulfobacteriota bacterium
ATGCCATGACACTGAACACGTTTTCTTTTTGTTCGCTCTTGATTAATGATTAACTTTCAATATGTTGTCTCTAAAAAAACAAACCCGCATCAGGGGCGGGTATTACTTTAAAAATTCTATCACCAGTTAATCATTTTGTTCTTAATTATCTTAAATAATTATGTTTTTAATCGAAAAAAGAATATTTTTTTACCAAAAAAATGTTGCAAGATAATCTGACTGTTGCATTGAGGAAGCATCATGCAACGTGCGCCTTATTCTGATTTTTGATTTTAATACCTTAATATTTCAGGTATTTTTTAATTGAGCAACTAATAACCAAAGGTTAAATCATTTAAAATATGCAACACTTTCTCTTTATCTTCCAACAAAATGCAACACTTTAGACATAGTATGAGACCAATACGTTTCTACCAATTTCGTGGACCGCTTTTCCACCATTGACATCAAGGCGGTTTTTTTGGTAGGGGTTTAGGTGAAAAGGAAAAAATAACCGATTTTAAATTTTTTCAAGGAGGACAACAATGGCACAGAAAAAGGTTTTAGTAATCGATGATGAGCCTGACGTACTGACCTACATTACCAGTATCCTTAAAAATAACGGGTATCTTTATGCTACTGCTAAAGATGGGATTGACGGTATGGCAAAAGCCAAGGCAGAGAAACCTGATTTAATCACTCTTGACCTTTTAATGCCAGAAAGGACAGGGATAAAATTGTACCGGGAGCTTAAAAAAGATGAAGACTTAAAGAGAATCCCGGTCATAATGGTAACTGGTATCGCTTCGGAAGCTCACCAGTTTGCAGATTTTAAAAAATTCATCTATGAGAGAAATATTTCCGCCCCGGAAGGTTATATTGAAAAACCATTTAAAACTGAAGAGTTGCTCGAAAAAATTAAACAAGCATTGGGTGAAAAGTAAGGTGAAAGAACGTTTTTAGTTTTTGACCTTTTGGTCAAAAAATCAGTATAATAAGTTAAAACAAATTAATTAAATTAATTAATTTGGGAGAAAACATTCACCAATAAAGGTTTCAAAAGGTAAAGGCGAAACCCTTTATGAACACTAAAAGGGATGTTGCCTTCCTCGTTGATGGACAGAAAATCTCAACGGGTGAGGCGAAAGAAATCAATGTTACTGCTATGATGGCCGCCCGAGAAATTTTGGGATGGAGCCAAAAAACGCTGCTCTTTACCGGAGAAACCTTGGCCCAATTTCTCAAACAACTTACCAATCCGGGTGGAAACTCTCTTTTTAATGTTTTAGTTCAGGAAGACGGATCAGTGAAACAAGAGTATATGGTCTGGCTGAATAACCGGCCAATTAAAGAAGAGCATAGTTTGGAAATACCCCTTCAGCACGGAGACCGGGTTCTGGTTACCTCAATGATTAAGTTTGCCGCCGGAGGATAATGCATGGGAGAAGATATTTACCGCATCCTGATGAAGCACTTGGGAGAGGTGGGAATTGGCTATCCTCAGATTGATGAATTCCTGGAAGTGCTCAGAAAAACAATCACCCCGGAAGAAGCCGAGGTCGCCCTCGGCCTGCCCACTCGGCTGCCCCCCATGGAAGTCGAAGAGGTGGATGCGATCGCTCGGCGGGCCCACAAGTCGGCGGAGCACGTGGCCCCGATCCTGGAAAAGCTTGCGCAGAAAGGATTCCTTTACAAGGACATCACCGCTTCCGGCACACCCGGCTACTCCTTCATCCAGATTGGTTTTGGAATTCCCCAGGTGTTTTTCTGGAAGGGAGAAATCACTGATGAGGTCAGGGAAATCTCCCGTCCCTTACTCAAGTACCTGGCGAAAGGCAGAGACAGCGTGAGCGGAACGGAGCATACCCGGCTCTATCGCTATGTGCCGGTCAATAAAGCGGTTGACCATGCTCTCCAGGCGGTGCTGCCGTACGACATGATAACCGAGGTGGTGAAGAAGGCGAAGCGAATCGCGGTCGTGCACTGCCCCTGCCGAGTCCGGGCACGCTTCCTGGGAGACAGCAAGTGCACGCACACTCTCGAGGCATGTATCAAGTTTAACAAGATGGCTGACTTTGTTTTGGAAAAAGGGCTGGGCCGGGAAATCTCCCAAGCCGAAGCACTGGAGATCATCCGCAAATCCGAGGAAGAAGGTTTGATCCATTTTGTGGATAATTGCCAAGAGGAAATCCAACATAACTGCAACTGTTGCTCCTGCTGCTGTTGGAACGTCAGCCCGATCAAGAAACACCTGGTCCCCCGGGACTATATCATGGCTACGTACTACTTGAGGACTACGGACGAAGAAGAGTGCATCGGGTGCGGACGCTGTGCTGAGGACTGCCCCATGGAAATCATCACCATGGTGGACGATAAGCCGGCAGTGGATGAGACAGTGTGCATCGGGTGCGGTGTCTGCCTTCTGCACTGTCCGACCGGTGCGGCCAAACTGAAAAGGAAGGACGAAAAGACTCCGTTTCCGGATTTTATCACCGTGCACCGGACCGCCATAAAAGACTCGATTTCAAAAAAACAAACCTCATAACAGGCTTCTCTTTCACAGAAAAGGATCTATCCGGCATTAACCGCTGACTTTTTTGGGGAAGATAGTTCTCTTTTTTAAGATATTTTTATTTTTCTGAAATTTCCAAGGAAAAGATAAGTAACGAGTTTTCATTTCTGAAAAAACTGCTGATATGATGAAACAATAAAGTTGTTAAATAAAAGGAAGGAACACCATGGAGAATGAGACCATAAAAAAGCTCAATGTACTTCTAACCCACTGGTTGGACCATAATCGAGAACATGCGGCTGAATATGACAAATGGGCCCTCCAGGCAAAAGCAGAAGGGTTCGCCGAAGTATCCAACGCCCTTAAGGAAGCAAGCGATGTGATTCAAAAAACTAACGAAAAATTATTGAAAACCTGGGAGATTCTCAAAAAACTTACAAAAGAATAAAAAACTACTCGCGTGGTGTTTCTGTTTTTGTCAATGCTTTTTGGTAAAGTTCCACATATTTTTTCGCAGATATTTTCCAGGAAAAATCAGCCTCCATGGCGTTCCGGGTGAGTTTTTCCCACGTCCCCTTGTCATGATAAAGAGTTAAAGCGTTCTTGATTGTCTTTAGCAGCTTGCCGGCATCATAGTGTTTAAATTTAAATCCGGTTCCTTTTCCCGATGCCGGATTAAATTCCTGGATGGTATCATCGAGCCCACCAGTAGCCCTTACAATGGGTATTGTGCCATATTTCAAACTATAAATCTGGTTAAGGCCGCAGGGTTCATAGCGTGAAGGCATTAAGAACAGATCGCACCCCGCTTCGATCTTATGGGCCAAGATATTATCGTAAGCGATTTTTATTCCGGTCTTTTTAGGATATTTTTCCCCGATCAGGGTAAAAAGTTCATGATATTTTTCATCACCAGTTCCTAGAAGCACAAAACCGATGTCCATCTTCACCAGTTCATCCATAATCTGCGCCAAAAGATCGAAGCCTTTCTGATCGGCCAGGCGGGAGATAACCCCGAGTAAAGGAAAGGAGATGAGCTCTTCGGGCAAATTGAAGGCCTTTAATAAATCCTGCTTGCATTTCAGTTTACCCGCCAGATCCTCAGAGGAATAAGTGGAAGCGATAAACTTATCGGTTGCTGGGTTCCATTCTTCATAATCAGCACCATTCAACACTCCATAAAGGTCTTTTTTGCGCGCTCTCAGCATCCCTTCTACCCCATAGCCGAATTCTTCGGTCTGGATTTCTTGGCTGTAGGTTTCGCTTACCGTATTAATAATGTCCGCAAATACTATTCCTGCTTTCATAAAACTAATCTTTCCCCAATACTCCACTCCGGCAATGGAAAAAAGTTCTTGCGGAAGGCCGCTCAAGTCAAAAGCATCCTTGGTGAAGAGTCCTTGATAGGCCACATTATGAATAGAAAAAATCGAGGCGGTTTTCGCAAACCGAGGATCTTTCTTGAACACGGTTTTCAGGTAGCAAGGGATTAAACCACTTTGCCAGTCATTACAGTGGATGATATCAGGGAAAAACTTAAGCTTTTCGCATAACGCAAAAACCATCTTGGAAAAAAAGATGAACCTTGCGGCATTGTCAAAGTAATCTCCCTTTGGCGTGCCGTATAAATTGCTCCGGTCATAAAACTCTTCCTTTGCAATCAAATAGACCGGAAAATCGTTTTCCCAGTCTAATAAACCTTTAACATCTCCTTTCAATGATTGATTCCCCAGTGTTACTTCTAAGTCTTCACTGAGGAGTTGGTATTTAAATTTTTGTTCCCTCGCCATCCGGTAAAAAGGTAAAACAAGCCGCACATCAACCCCCATCCCCTTGAGAGCTTTTGGCAAAGCGCCGCTTACATCTGCTAACCCTCCCGTTTTAGCAAAAGGGACCGCTTCTGAAGAAACAAAAAGGACTTTTAGCATACGCTTACCTCCGGCATAGAGTTACACTACAATTAAAATTCTCTTGACATTAACATAACTTTTATAGATTGTTTGATATAAAATCTTTTAATTTTCCCAAGTAAATATAATACCATGAAATTTGATTTAACAAAATACGAAATAAAAAAAATGCCATTCTCAATGCAACGTATCATTGCATATTCGTTCAGGGAATTGCCGGAATATCTATGCGCTCCATTGCCAAGGAGCGCATAGGCCAATCAGTCTACCCTTTGTTGCTGTTTCGTCTGCGGCGATGTTTTACTTCCGTCCGAAAATAGAAGAACTGAAAAAGTTAGTTGCTGTCATGGGGAGCGCTCATGGCGCGCGTGAATAGTATATAACCGTTAAACTTTTTTAGAAAAAAAAGGAGGAGCTATGGTCGGATTAATTGTGCTTGGATGTATTGGCGTGATTATAGCGTGGGGAATAGTCACCTTTAACCGGCTCGTATCCCTTCGGAACGAGGTGCAAAATTCTTGGAAACAAATTGATGTTCAGTTAAAGAGAAGGCATGACCTTATTCCCAATTTGGTTTCTGTGGTCAAGGGCACCATGGAGTTTGAGCAAGACA
This sequence comes from Thermodesulfobacteriota bacterium, assembly GCA_035256645.1. Lineage (GTDB taxonomy): Bacteria > Desulfobacterota > WTBG01 > JAGOGO01 > JAGOGO01. The sequence continues at coordinate 5,015 of DATEXU010000244.1, forward strand.
CCCTCGAAAAGGTTATAAACGCACGGGCAAAGGCAGTTTCAGCGGGCAGCGTGCAAGAAAAGGTAACCGCAGAAAATATGCTTACTCAGGCTTTGGGAAAACTTTTTGCGGTCATGGAAAATTATCCTCAGCTCAGGTCAAATGACAATATTATGCAGTTGCAAGAGGAACTTACCTCAACCGAAAACCGCATTGGTTTTGCCCGACAGTTATATAATGATCTGGTAGCTCAGTACCGGATAAAGCAGGAAGTTTTTCCGAATAACATTTTTGTTGCGTTTTTCGGCGGCTTTAAAAAAGAGGTATATTTCGAGGCTGAGGAAGAGGCAAAGAAAGCTCCGCAGGCAGACATCAGCATTCGGCGCGACAGTTCACATTGAAGAACCAGCAAAAATTAATCGGCAATTCTATCGAAAAACGTTGATCCATGCCATTAACTTTTATTGATATAGAACGACAAAAGAGTTGGAGGATCGGACTGTTTTTTATCATCCTCCTGCTCATGTACTTTTCCAGCGCCATGGTAATCATGCTGGTTGCTTTTGGCGACATTTTTGCAAAAGATTTTCTCAGAGGGGTTTTTGCTTCTTTTTACATTTTTATTATTGCCGCAGTGCTCGCGTTTGTTCATTTCTATTTATTGTCTTATGGCGTCGCGCAGACCATAAAAGAAAAGCTGGGCGCGGCTGACCCTGATCCTGAGGACGAACTGCACAAACGACTACATAACATTATGGCGGAAATCCATGTGGCCACCGGCAAGAAGCGAAAAATGGCTTGCACCGTTATTCCGGGTCAGGCGATGAACGCGCTTGCCGTTGATGACTTCAAAGGGAACGCGCTCATCCTTATCACTGAAGGATTAATATCGAGACTTTCGCGGGACCAGACTGAGGCAGTTATCGCGCACGAAGCGTACCACATTCTTTCTGGTGATTGCCGTGAAAGCACACTCGTGGTAAGCCTCTTTGGTTTTTCCATGCCTTTCATTGAAAAAATAATGATTTACGGGGGGCGTGCTTATATATTCTCTTTTATTCTTTTTAAGCTTGGTAATCTTTTAAACATGTTAATTTCACGGGAGCGTGAATATCGGGCTGACGCCGGCGCGGTGCGAATGACCCGTAATCCTCTTGCGCTCGCCGAGACCCTCCATCTGCTTTCCAAAAACTGGAGAGGCACCGGCTTGATCGGCAGCGACCTTGAAGGGTTATGCATCGTTAATCCCCGGCTCGATTACCTGGACGAGTCGGAAGGCTTTTTTGCCGACCTTTTTTCCAGCCATCCGCCCATTCGCAAGCGAATAGAAATACTTCTGGCGATGGCGCATGCGAGCGTGGCTGAGCTTGAGGCAAAAAGGAGACAGAACGAGGAGAAACCTTTGCCCAAAGAAACAGAAAAAAAGTACTACGCGTTAGACGCTCAATATGTCTGGCAAGGCCCCTTTGCTGTAGCTGAGCTTGCCGCGTTGCCATGGTTTTCAACCCTGACCTGGGTGAGCGACGGCAGTGAAACGATAACCAAGGCATCCGAGATACCGGCGTGCAGCGCGCTATTTAAAACCAGGATTAAACAAACGGAAGGAAGAACAACGGATTATCTCTGCCCCGTATGTCAGCAGCAGCTTATCAAACAACATTACGAACAGACCCGGATATATCAGTGTAACTATTGCGGCGGCACGCTGGTCGACGGAGATAAACTTCCCCGGATCATTATTCGACATGAGAACGCATGGTCCGAAAAAATTAAGGCCCAAGCACGGGCGACGCTCAAGGAGAATCAGCAAAGCTATATCATTCACAGTGCCAAACAAGGTAAAAACAAAATTGTTTCTTTGAGATGTCCTAAATGCAAAGCTATCATGTGGCGAACATTTTACAGCTATGCCTACCTTATTGAAATAGATCGGTGTATCTGTGGAGCGATGTGGTTTGATAAGGATGAACTGAGTATGCTTCAGTGTATGATAGAGAACAAGATGGCAGGAGAAGATTTCGGTAAAGAAGATAGCAAGGAGGATCGTACACCACCTGTGTCCCGCCAATGATTGCCGTTTTTTGTTCTCAGGCTTTATGACTGGCAATGAAAATCGAGACTTTATTTTTCATGATTGTGGTGTAGATGCTGGTGGGGATGAATGTGAACCGTATCTTTGTGCCGGTGCGCATGGACATGAATAAGATTATTTTTTTCAAGTAAGGCGGTGTCGTGTAAAATTTCAAGAGCCTCCCCGCGTCTGACAATATTTTTTTCCGGACTGAACACATAAATTATGTCGGATATTTCTTCAATAAAATGGAGATCGTGAGTAGCGATAATAATTGTTTTATGCGCAACGGTTGCCTGCATAAAAAAATCCATAATATGCCTGATCGTTAAGGGGTCCAACCCTGCTGTCGGTTCATCCAGCAAAAGCACTTCGGGGTCAATTGCCAGGGTGGATGCTATTGCCACTTTGCGTTTTTCGCCAACACTTAATTGATGCGGCGATCGGTCTAATAAATGCTTTATCCCCAACATTTCCACAAGTTCATTAAGGCGTTCATTAATTTTTTTCTCCTCAACCCCGAGATGCAATGGCCCGAAAATGATATCCTCTTTTACGGTAGGGCAAAATAACTGCACATCCGCATTTTGAAAAACCAACCCCACCTTACGACGAAAATATCTGGAGAAGTGCTCATCCCGAAAACCTTCCTCATTTATTTCCTTCCCAAAGGCCTTGATCACCCCTTTGCTGGGAAAGATAAGTCCGTCCAACATATTCAATAACGTTGATTTACCGGAACCATTTGCGCCAATAATGGCTATTTTTTCACCCGCGCGGATTTTGATGGTGATCCCGCAAAGGGCCGGAAATTTTCCCAGGTAAGAATAATGGACATCGTTTAGTTCATAAATTAAATCTTCCATAGCACCCTTACATCTTCCCGCTTACGGTGAGATAGAGCATTACGATAAATAGTGTTGCGACACACGACAGCCATAGCCAATCTCTGCGTTTAATATTACCGTCATGTAATAAGCGCACTTCCCCGGTATAACCTCGTGAAAGCATCGCATTATATACCTGTTCATTTAAACGGTACGAACGCTGCCAGAGCAAAGCAATGTTCCAGGCTACTATGGTTTGTCCTTTTTTATAATGAATGCCTGTGCCGACACGGCTTTTAATAGCTCGATACGTATTTTCCACCAGTTCTACAACAAGATAGAGATAGCGGTAACACATTCCAAGGGTCATAACAAATATTTGAGGTATTCTAAAAACACGGAGAACTCTGAGTAATTCAAAATGTTTTGTCGTGATACTCAAAAGAACAACAAAAGATACTGCGGTGGTGACCCGTACTACAAATAATAGCGCTCCCAACAAACCCTGTTTGGTAATGACGATACTAATCCCTCCTATTTTTACGCTCAACAACGCATCTCCGGGTGTAAAAACACTAAACAATGCCGGCACAGCGATAAAAAGAGAAAACAACGGGATAAATATCCAGGTTCTTTTTAGAAAGAACCTGGGGCAAATGTTGGAACAATAGGTCAAGAGTAAGCAAAGCGCGTAAAGCGCTAGCAAAACAAAGATATTTTTGGTCAGAAGAACAGAAACCAAAAAAAGAAGAAACGTTATCGTCTTTATTCGGGGATCGATCGATTGCAGCAGCCCTTTTTGTAACGCATATTCATCGGCAAAAACTGATTCTTTAAAAAATGATAAAGCGCCCATAAGAGAGCGCTCTATAAAATTATGATTGCTTCGTTTAAAAAATTTACTCACGTCGCTTTACCAGAACCTTACCGATTACAAAAATTACTATTACTATTATAGCTATGCCAAGAATTGCCGAAATAATATAGGCAAAACTTAGATTCGTCAAACCTTTTTCCTCCCAGCCCTTAAAGGCATAATCAGGCAAAGGAGCGTTCCATAAGCTTGAGAGTTTTTCTAATCCCTTGGGGATATATCCCACAAGTTCCTGCATTTCTTCGGCGCCCCATTCGCCCCAGGCGCTTCCGGCTTTAAAGTGATCCGGTATTATCAACCCTAAAGGAGATAGAGCAATTAATATAATAAGTCCTATCCAAAATTTTGTAGTGATTTTCATAGGTGCACCCCTCCTTCTTGCAGAATGTCGGGAACCTGCTTTTGCAAATACTTAACCACCAAAGCGGTCACCACTGCCTCAACCCAGCCGAATACCAAAAGATGCTCACCTACCATTGCGAGTACGGCAACCTTGAATCCGTAAGGACAGTAAAGAGCCTGGCCATTTGTGGTGTGGTGCAGCAGCGGCTGTAATCCGAATTCAGCCCCTGCTAAAAAAGCGGCTACATTAATGCCGATATACCCTGCTATGCCTGCTGCAATCATTCTTCGATTCGAATCCATTGGCGCGTTATAGCTTATGGACTTATACAAATAATATCCTACAAAAGGAAGTACAAAAGCCATGTTGAAACAATTAGCGCCTATCGCAGTAATGCCACCATCCCCGAATAACAATGCCTGAATAACGAGAGCAACCGTTATGGCAATGCATGCTGCCCAGGGTCCCAGGAGTATAGCAACCAGGACACCGCCGACCGCATGCCCGGTTGAGCCTCCGGGGATAGGCACATTAAACATCATAATCACAAAGCTAAACGCAGCGCCTATCGCCAACAAGGGTACCTGCTTCGCTTTGAGGGTCTTCTTCGCAATTCTTGAGGCGGCTGTCCATATTGGCAGCATTGCTACATAAAAGAAACCACAGGTTGCTGGTCCTAAATATCCATCCGGTATGTGCATAGCCTTTCCTCCTTCTTGGGGTCTCTTTGAGCCCCACTTAAAAGTTCAACTCATACCCTATCTACTTTCGACTACGGCCACTTGTTTGACGTTACCGTAAACCAATTATTCGAGTTTTATTGTATTATCATCTTCTTCCTTCTAAAAATAAGTGTTTAATCTGACCCCATAAATAAAACCTTCCGGATCTTTGTCCTTCTTAATTTTATCTTGCATATATTGAATATCAAAGGTCAAGTCGCTAAAATCACAAAGCTGAAATTTTATGTAGGCTTCAGCGGCATTGGTATGATTTATCTCCGCTTTATCTGCGCCCTCCAGGTACGCATAACCCACACCGATTTCATCTTTTTCTCTCCCCCACAGTTTTCCATTAAGATTTAAGCCTAAAGAGCAAACCCCATCATGATCTATGGCCGCTTCATCATCCTGCCATCCCAACCTCGCAAAAGCTCCAATTATTTCACCCAGTTTTTGATCCATAGAAATTCCCCAACCCTTACGCCGTTCATATTCGCTTTCATTCCAGTCTTGAAATCCAGCACTGGTTATAAATCCGTAGATTCGGTAGTTTCCTTCACCCAGGGCGGTATCAGCTTGATAACCCAGTTGCAAAGCATGGTAGTTGTAATG
>DATEXU010000245.1:0-8490 GCA_035256645.1 Thermodesulfobacteriota bacterium
TGAGGAAGCTCATTGATAATCCGATAAACGGATTGAAAACCCAGGTTGGCCATTCCCACATGGTAATAGTTGGGAAAAACCAGAGCAAGGGAGAGCTTCCCCCCCGAGGGCTTAACAATCGTTCCTTGTTCCTGTGCCAGGAGGGCCCTGGCCTTCTCCTTTAACTTCCACGACATAGTCTCTCATGGCCGCCCAATAAGGTAAACCGGGGTTGTTTTCTGTTGCCCCGACTTACCGTGTTGCTTTTATTATACCATCTTTTACGTTATTCTGCATGACGCCGGAGAAACGTCGGCGTATCATAATCATAGCCGTCACTGAAATAACCGTCAACGATCGTGCCTACCTTGACCACATCAGGCGTCACCTGGCGAAGCTCCTGAAGCTTTTTTCGCCACACCGCGGGGCTGTCGTCATCCTGGATATACTTGTTGAGAAAAGAGACATTGCTCTTGGACTGTTTCGCTTTTTCCTCCTCGGCTTTCCCAAAACCAGTGGCAATAACCGTCACTCTCACTTCATCTCCCGCATCCTCATCAATCACTGCTCCAAAAATGATGTTCGCTTCTTCATGGGCATCTTCCTGGATTAAGGTAGAAGCTTCATTGACTTCAAAAAGCGTTAACTCCGGCCCGGCGGTAATATTAATCAGTATGCCTTTGGCGCCATCAATGCTGATATCTTCCAGGAGCGGACTGGAGATCGCTTTTTGCGCTGCTTCCACTGCCCGATTCTCGCCGCTTGACCGTCCGATTCCCATAAACGCCATACCCATTTCGGACATCACCGTGCGGACATCATTAAAATCGAGGTTCACCAGCCCGGGGATGGTAATCAGGTCGGAAATCCCTTTGACCGCATGAAGAAGAACTTCATCTGCCTTTTTAAAAGCATCAAGCAACGTCGTCTTTTTTCCTGAATTTAACAAAAGCCTTTGGTTGGGAATGGCGATGAGCGTGTCAACCATATTTTTTAATTCTTGAATACCCCGCTCCGCAGACTGCTGCCGTTTTTTCCCCTCGAACACAAAAGGTTTGGTGACCACCGCAACCGTGAGCGCTCCCACGTCTTTAGCAATCTTCGCCAAGACCGGGGCGCCTCCGGTGCCGGTACCTCCTCCCATTCCTGCGGCAATAAAAACCATGTCCGAGCCGGCCAATAAGCTTTTCATTCTCTCCGCATCTTCCATCATCGCATCGCGACCTACTTCGGGCACACCCCCTGAGCCCAACCCATTCGTCAGCTTATGTCCTAACTGAACTTTAACCGTAGAACGACAGGCCCCCAAGGACTGCAGATCCGTATTCGCCCCAATAAACTCCACTCCTTCCAGGCGAGAATCAATCATGGTGTTCAGCGCATTGCACCCTGCTCCCCCTACCCCGACAACTTTTATTTTTGCATCCATAGTAGTTATATCCGCTAATTCTATCATCTGTTTTTCCTCCTTTATTGTGGAGTAATGTTGCTCAATTATAAGACCATGCCCTTGCGACCGGGTCTTTTTCCTTTTTTATCAAAAAACCTCCAAAAACCATTTTTTCATCCTCTTGACAAAGGTATGAGAGGAATTCCCATTGCCATTAAAGTTATGGTGAGCCTGATGATTATTCCCATAGAGAATTAATCCGATTCCGGTGGCATACATGGGATTGTCTGCCACGTCTTTTAATCCTTTCACTCCCTGGGGATACCCAAGCCGCACCGGAAACTTAAAAATCTTTTCCGCCATCTCCTTTATCCCCGGCAGAAGGGAAGCGCCACCCGTCAAAACCACTCCCGCCCCGATAAATTCCACCAGCTCAGATTTTATGATCTCTCGACAAACCAGTGCGAGCGTCTCCTCGGCCCGGGGTTCAATAATCTCGCACAGGGTCCGCCGGGCTATGGATCGGGTTTCACTTCCATCGGCGGTTAAAACATCGATCATTTCATCGCGGCTGACCGAGTTGGCAAAAGCGTTTCCGTATTCTTTTTTTATCCGCTCCGCTTCTTTAATCGGGGTTCTCAGCACCAAGGCAATGTCTGAGGCAAACTGGTTGCCGCCAATGGGTATCACTGATGTATACGTTATGCTCCCGTTGAAAAAAATGGCAATATCGGTTGTGCCTCCCCCTATGTCAACAAGCGCAACACCCAGCGCTCTTTCTTCAGGGGTAAGCACGGCTTCGCTCGAAGCGAGTTGCTGGAGAATGATATCCTTCACGTCGACACCGGTTTGATTAGCACACTTAACAATATTCTGGGCTGAGGTTACCGCACCGGTTACCACATGCACCTTTGCCTCAAGAAGCTTCCCGGACATTCCTAAAGGATCCCGGATGCCGCCTTGGTCATCAACGATAAATTCCTGGGGCAACACATGGATGATTTCTCGATCGGTCGGGATCACGATCGCCCGTGCCGCATCAAGTGACCGCTTGATATCCGCCCGTTTGACCTCCCGGTTCTTGACCGCGGTAACGCCGTGGCTGTTAAAGCTTTTCACATGACCTCCGGAGATTCCCGTATAAACCGTCTCGATTTTATAATTCGCCATTTTTTCCGCCCCTTTTTTGGCATGACGGATGGAATCAATGGTAGCCTCGATATCAACAATCATCCCCTTTTTCAGTCCTTTGGAAGGGGAGGTTCCAATGCCCACAATTTCGATGCCCTCGGGTGTTTTTTCCCCTACAATAGTACAGATCTTCGTCGTTCCGATATCAAGTCCAACAATCACATTTCTGCTGCTTCCCATGTATACCGTTCCTCCTTTCTCAACTTTTCGAGGAAGAAGCTATCTTAACGCGGGCTTCATCTAAAGAAATTATTTCTATCGCCTGAGGTTCGATCTTCCGTTTTGCCAAGTCTTCTTTGAGGCTTCTCAGCAACGCAAGTTTTTCTGAGTAATTCTTAAGATCCATCTGAATGGAAATATTCTCCGTGAGCATATAAAAGGTGATTCCATAATCACCATCCACATGAACCTCCGAAACCGTACGTACGGGAAAAACCCCCATGTGCTCAGCAGTCTCTAAGAAATCAAGAATCTCCTTGACACGCTGAGTGCTCGGTTCGGAAAGCGAAAGACCCGTTATCACGGGCATATCAATGTTATCCTGCCGTTCAACTTTTTTAAATAAATCTCCCTCTCGGTCGACCAGAAAAAGATCTTCCTGACTTGCCAGAGCCACCGGAACCCGTTCAGTAATTTCTATAATAAGCTGGTGGGGAAAGTTCCGTTCAATTCGCACGTCTTTCACCCAAGGGTTGGCAATGATCTTTTGCGAAATCTCCCGCAAATTAAGCGCAAGGATATTATATCCCTGTCGTACGTTCGCAAGGCTCATCAACTCCTGGGGCTTGACGTTTTTACACCCCTCAAAGCGGATGTCGTGTAAGGCAAAATAGGGAGAGCGTGCAATAAAGCTCCCGCCATAATATAAAGAGGCTGCCGTCAGAATAATAAGCGCCGGGAAAAGCATACGCCGGAGAAAAAGAAAACAAATTTTTTTTATCTCTCCGTGCTTTAAAAGTCTTCTTTTCCACAGGAAAGATTTTTGATTCGTTATTTTTCGGGAGTAATAATAATCTAAATCAATCATCACGCCTCATCTTCGCATCAATGTACAATCGCGCTGAAAGCAAGATTCGTTCGGCCAGGCTCGGAAAATCAATCCCCACCCGAGCTGCGGCCATGGGTAATAAACTTGTCTCCGTAAAACCGGGGATCGTGTTTACTTCTAAAATCGTAAGCTCACCATGTTCACCTAAGCGAAAATCCACCCGCGCGGCGCCCGTGCATTCCAACGCCAGGTACGCAGCCACTCCCAGCTCCTGGGCGCTTTTCGTTATTGTCTCCGGAAGCGGGGCAGGAATAAGATACTCGGTTTTTCCTGGAGTATATTTTGATGCATAATCATAAAATCCGCTCTTCGGCACGATTTGGATCACCGGAAGCGGTTCCCCGTTCAGAACCCCCACCGTGATGTCCACGCCCTCAACATACTGTTCCACCAGTATTTCCTCACCATAGTAAGCTGCTCTTTGCAGTGCCTCATCAATGACCTTTTCGGACATTACAATTGAGGTCCCAATCGTAGAACCACCACAGACCGGCTTTACCACCAGAGGAGGAGCAATCGAGACCGTTGAGCGGGTACCGGATACCACCACCTGAAACTCAGGGGTAGGAAGCTGATGATATAAGAATATCTTCTTGGCCATCGCTTTGTTCATGGCCAGAGCACTGGCCAGTACTCCTGATCCGGTGTAAGGGATACCCATCACCTCCAAGAGTCCTTGAATGGTGCCATCCTCACCCCAAGGACCATGGAGCGCAATAAACGCCACCTCGATTTTTTCCTCCACCAGACGGGCAGGAATTTCCCGGTCCACATCAATCCCTATTGCCTGAAAATCTTTTTCCAAAAGCCCCTTCAGAATCGCCTGCCCGGTTTTAAGGGAAATCTCCCGCTCCGGCGAAAGCCCACCCATGAGAACTCCAATCTTTTTCTTTTTTAACTTTTCCCTGGTCATGCACGCTTCCATCTTTTCCTTTTCTTTCATCCTTCTCATTAATTATACCTTTCCCTGACTCCCGACTCCTGGGCGCAGTGCTCTGCGCCCCTACATCTGACTTCTGTCTTCTTCTCCCTTTTACCCTTCTCCCACCACTCGGATTTCGGGTTCGAGCTTTATGCTTTTCTCCTGCCAGACCTTTTCCTGCACCAAAGCGATCAGATCTAAAATATCATGCGCGGTTGCCTTCCCACGGTTGACGATAAAGTTAGCGTGCCGTTCCGAGATCTGTGCTCCCCCAACCTGATATCCTTTGAGTCCTGATTCCTCAATCAACTGGGCGGCATAAAAACCAGGAGGATTTTTAAAAACCGAACCCGCGCTGGGAAGTTCCAAGGGCTGTCTTTTTTTTCGCTTCGCTAAGGTGGCTTTAATGTCTTGCGCAATCGTTTCCTTATTGCCGGGCCGTAACGCCACATCAACCGTAAGCACAATCGCGTCAGCCGGCAACTCAAGCCTCCGGTAGGAAAACCGGAGAGCGTCTTTCTTCACATGCCTTACTGAGCCGTCCGAAGCAAGAATGGTAAGGGAATGAACGATATCTTTCATTTCTCCCCCATATGCTCCTGCATTCATAACCACTGCTCCTCCTACAGAACCGGGGATGCCACTGGCAAATTCCAATCCCGTCAGGCAATGCTGAAGGGCAATCTCAATGAGGTGCCATAATCGTTCACCGGCCTTCGAACTCACATAAAATTCTTTTTCTTTCCCTTTGGTTATCTCAATTCCAAGGAAGCCGGGAGAAAGCTTTATCACGACTCCCTTTACCCCTTTATCGCGGACCACAAGGTTCGTGCCTTCTCCCAAAACCAAAAACGAAATTTTTTCTTCCCGAAGAAAAAGCATGAGCCGTATAAGGTCCTCCTGGTCTTGTGGAAAAGCGATAACCTCCGCTGGTCCTCCCACCCGAAAAGAGATAAAGTCCTTGACTAAGATGTTAAAAAGTAAATTCCCCCGGAAAATTTTCCGAAGCTGGTTTTTTTGGTAATCCTCCACCACTTACCTTTTTTGCAGCCTGTGGAGCAGTTCACTGCCTACTCTCCAGACATCACCTGCCCCTAAGGTGAGAACCACATCCGAAGGCTTTAATTCTTTCAGAAGATGGACAATAATCTTCTCAGCATTCGAACAAAATACTACTGATTTATGGCCGTGATCCTTAATCCCCTGGAAAAGCGCTTTCGCGTTGACCCCCTCAAGGGACTTCTCCCCCGCAGGATAGATATCGGTAAGCACCAGGTGGTCCACCTGATAAAAAGCCGTGAGAAAGTCTTTAAACAAAATCTGAGTGCGGCTGAACCGATGGGGTTGAAAGACTACTACCAACCTTCGATCAGCCCAAACTTGTTTCATGGCGTTGAGAGTGACTTTGATTTCCGTGGGATGGTGGCCGTAATCGTCAACAACAATGATTCCCTCCGTTTCACCCTGAATCTGAAAGCGCCGTTCTACTCCGCGAAATTCTTCAATTCCCTTTTGTATGCTCATTACATCTACCCCCAACTCCCGGCCCACGGCTATTGCCGCTAATGAATTCTGAATGTTGTGCACACCCGGAGTCCGGAGAACGAACTCACCCAAATACTCACCAAGATAAAAAACCTGAAACGTTGACGTTAACCCCTCGAAAACTATTTCCCGGGCTTGATAATCCGCTTGAGGATTTAACCCGTACGTGATGTGCCGCTTTTTTAACTGGGGAATAAGGTTTTGGATGTTTCCGTCATCCAGGCAAAGGATGTTAGCCCCATAAAAAGGAATTTTGTTATTAAAATCCTCAAAGGCTCTCTGGAGGGACTCCATGTCCTGATAAAAATCCAGATGGTCGGTATCAATATTGGTCACCACCGTGATGGTTGGAGAAAGTTTTAAAAAAGAGCCGTCACTCTCATCAGCCTCTGCCACCAGAAAATCTCCCTGTCCGAGTTTGGCGTTGCTCCCAAAAACATTAAGCTTCCCCCCGATAATGACCGTCGGGTCAATCTTTCCTTCCGCAAGCACTGAAGCCAGCAATGAGGTCGTTGTGGTTTTACCATGGGTACCGGCAACAGCAATCCCGTATTTCATTCTCATCAATTCTGCCAGCATCTCGGCCCGGGGAATAATGGGAATCATTTTTTCCCGCGCGGTCGTAATCTCCGGGTTATCAAACGTCACCGCGGAGGAATACACAACCACATCGACATCCTGGACATGTTTTCGGTCGTGTCCATAGTAGATGGCGGCCCCCAATGATTCTAAGCGTTTAGTAACCAGGGTTTCTTTAAGATCCGAGCCGACCACCTGGTGGCCAAGGTTAAGCAGCACTTCAGCGATCCCGCTCATTCCTGCGCCGCCGATACCGATCATAAAAATACGTTGCGGTCGATTATAAATGGCAATTTCCTCCTTTGGTTTCCCGAGGCCGGAGATCACCCTCACCCTCTGGGAAATAGTGGTCAATAATAGTCCGCGCTGCTTCGGGCCGTGCCAGAACCTTTGCGTTATCTGACATCGCCTTAAGTTCTTCAGGGTGGTTAATAAGGTGAAGAATCATCTCTCCCAAATTATTCCTGAGGTCTTTATCGAGGATCATCCGTGCGGCACCTTTATCTGTCAAAATTTTAGCATTCACTTCTTGATGATTATACGCTGCGTGCGGATAAGGAATTAATACTGAGGGTTTGCCGCTCACCAAAATCTCCGTTATGCTGATCGCTCCTGCCCGACTCACGACTAAATCAGCCCGCACGTAAACCGAAGCCATTTCTGTAATAAAGGGGGCAATCTCAGCCTTAACTCCTTTTTTTTCATATGCCTCTTTAACCCAGGAAAAATCTTGAAAACCGGTCTGATGAATTATTTCCACCGTATCCCAGAGCGGAGCCATATCATCCAAACACTCGATCATACCTTGATTAATACTGCGTGCGCCTTGGCTCCCCCCCAGGATGAGGAGGGTAAACCTATCTCCTTTTTTTTTAGAAAAGGGAGATTGATAAAGAAACTCTTTTCGAACCGGATTGCCGGTAAAAAATACTTTTTTTCGAGGAAAAAAAGTATCGCTTTCTTCAAAAGCAATAAAAACCTTTTTAACAAACCGCCCTAGAACACGATTGGTTAAGCCAGGGATACTATTTTGTTCGCAGATTGCAGTCTCCACCCTCAAAAGGTACGCGGCTAAAATTACCGAAACCGATGCGTATCCTCCGGTCCCCAACACAAGATCCGGCCGGAGTGAACGGATTAGCCATAGCGCCTGAAAAAAACCGATCAAAAATTGAAAAAACCCCATTACTCTCTGAAGAGGACTTCCGCCTATTATCCCTGCCCCAGAGATGGTTTTAAGCTCATATCCCATCGGTGGAATTATCCTCTGTTCAATGCCTTTTTTCGTACCCACAAACATGACCACATTATTAAGACTCCGGCTTTTCAATTCCTCCGCCAGTGCGATCCCCGGGAAAAGATGTCCACCCGTTCCTCCACCCGCAATTATCGTGAGCATATATCGCCTTTGATGAACTCGTAAGAAGTCAAAAATGAGGCGGCACAGTAAAAAGCTCCAGATGCAAGGCGCGCAAATCCGAACGAATGAGGCGTACTTACCGGTACGCCGCAATGACTGAAGATGCAGCGCAACAAAGCAGATGGACTTTTTACGAAGCCGTCACCTTTCATAAGCGCGCGATTGTGACGATATGTTTAAAAGAATCCCAACTCCCACCAGGCTTACCATCAGCGAGGTTCCTCCATAACTGATAAAAGGAAGGGTGGTCCCCTTGGTAGGAAGCAGCCCCATGACAACTCCCATATTGACGATCGCCTGTAATCCCATGAGAGAAATAATCCCGACTGCTAAATACGTCCCAAACTGGTCCCGACTCCGCAAGGCAATTTTTATCCCAGAATAAATAACGATTAAAAAAAGACTGATAACAATCA
>DATEXU010000246.1:0-14622 GCA_035256645.1 Thermodesulfobacteriota bacterium
CAATCTGGGAGGAAAGACTCCAGCAGTAAAGAACCAGCCCTGCGGCAAAAACAAGGCCACCTGTTATCACGATACGAAACAGCTTCCACCCTGATTTCTTCGCATGTCTTTTTTTTCTTTTAGCTTTTTTGCCCATAACGATTAATCGCCGTATGAAGTTTATCCGCTTTAAGGTTAATAGTAAGCTATGAAAACTAAAAATCTTACCGGAACGGGAGCGGTTAAGGATACATTAAAACTTCATACTATTTTTTTGTCAAATGCTCGGTTTGTTTTTAAGATATGAATTTAATAAGGCTAAGCACCTCAAAAAAATCATCGGCGGTATGACCTCTCATTCAGGGTAAGACGAGATAAAGACGTGGAGGGAAGTTAATTTGTTGGGGTACGGAACTGGGTAAAAGTTACTTCTTCGTAAAGCGGAGCGTGTCATGCGAGCACTAAATATTGTTTCCTCGAAACCATCTTTTAAACCTCTACCCCCGTTTGGGTTTTTCCCTGATTTATTAAATAAATTTGGAAAAAAGTCAAGACAAGGCGTTGGTTTTTTTAAACGGGAGGGGTTAAGGTCAAAGCTTGCATTCCTTCCACGGTTGGTGAGCTTGTCGAACTACACCCATTCCTTCACCTCTCCACCAGCGGCCACTTCGACAGGCTCAGTGTCCGCTTTTTTCTCACCCGTTTCGAGAAGTTCAGCGTCCTTTTCTCCGGGCGTTGAGCTTGTCGAAACGACCTGTCCTTTAGAATTTTCTATTTTCATTTTTTTTAGGCTCAATTCAAGTCAAGAGAAAGCCGCTTATCCGGTAAGTTTGTCCCGCTCTTTTTCACATTGTTCTTTTATTTGAAAAATGAAGCTCCGATGGGAGCAGGCAGATTGATTATATTCACTTAAATCGTCAACCTTTTACATGATTGTTGCGTCTAATGAGGAAAAGGCGTATTGTTATAAAAATTATGCAGTCCCCCAAATTTTCGAATTTTACCGGAACCATTGTCCGGGAGGCAGCACATAAGCCTTTGGGCGAGGCAACGATTAACGTTGAACAACTAACAAATAACAAATAACTTGCTTTTTTCTTCATCAGGAGGTCTATACATGAAAAAAATTGTTATTGCCATATCTCTTTTTATTCTCATCACCGGCTTTGCTACTTTTGCTCATGCTGAACTGGACATTTTCCTCGCCCGTCTCAACGATCAGGCCGCGGACGACATGCCCCGCTACAACGCCAGGTTAAGCAATCAATTTGGCATCCCATTGGCGCGGGTCCAGGTCATCGTCAGGACAGTCGACTCCCCGGCTGACGCTTTTATGTGCCTTCAACTCGGCCGCATGACCGGGAGGCCATTCGAGACCGTTTATCCTGCCTACAACAACAACCGGGGAAAAGGATGGGGGGTCATCGCCAAAGAACTCGGCATAAAGCCAGGCTCACCTGAATTCCACGCTCTCAAGAGCGGCGACTTCGTGTTCGCTGGTGAGCCGGGAGGAAAAGGATACGGAAAAGGTAAAGGCAAGGGGCACAATAAGTAGTCAGCGCTTTTCCCTTCAATTTTATCAGTTTTACTCCGTTGGATCTTTGCTTTTTTAATTTTCCTCTCTCTGATAAATTCTGATACTGCCGAAGGCTTGAATTTGGAGAGCGCGGATTTTTTGATTTTTGATTAATTCGAGAAGCGCGACAAAGGTAACAATGATTTCAAAGCGGGTGATGGAACCGGAAAATAAGTCCTCAAAAAGGACATATTCCACATCTCTTAGTTTTTCCAAAATCTCAATCATCTTATCTTTGAGAGAAATTTTTTCCCGGGTGAAGTCAAGAAGCTTCTCCTGAGTTTCTACTTTCTTCAAAATTTCTCTCAGGGCCTCCATAAGGTCATAGAGACTCGCCTCGATTTCTTCACCCCCTTCCCCTTCCTCAATTTCTTCGTGCGCTGAGCGCGCGAAAACATCTCTCCCCAGGATTTCTTTGCTGCCGAGCTGTTCAGCGGCTTGTTTAAATTTCTGGTATTCCAGTAGCCGCTGGACCAATTCATCCCGCGGGTCTTCGCCGGTTTCTTCCTCAGATAAATCCGTTTGCGAAGGAAGAAGCATGCGTGACTTTATATAGGCCAGGGTGGCTGCCATAACCAGATACTCGCTCGCGATATCGAGGTTCATCTCTTGCATCAAATCCAGATATTCAAGGTACTGCGCGGTAATAAGCGCGATGGGGATATCGTAAATATCTACTTCATTGACCTTGATAAGATGAAGGAGAAGATCGAGCGGACCGTCAAACGCGGGGAGATGAAATAAAAAACCTTGAGAAGTTTCTTCCATACAATCAGATTCCCATTGCCTCTCGGGCTTCCTTTAGATTCTGCCGGGCAATGCCTTGGGCTTGTTTATTTCCGGCAACCAGGATTTCGTCTATCGCTTCCCGGTGCTCGGCATAGTATTCCCGCCGTTCTTGAATCGGGGCGAGAAATTCCACAAGATGGGGCGCGAGTTTTTTTTTGCATTCCACGCAGCCGATTTTAGCAACGCGGCAGTCACGGTTAATCATAGCCACATCATCGGGATGACTGTAAAGCTTATGGAGAGTAAACACATTGCAGATATCGGGATTTCCCGGGTCGGTTTTACGTTTCCGATCGGGATCAGTAAACATCTGAGAGACTTTCTCTTTGATGATTTCCGGTGGGTCGGAAAGGAAAAGAGCGTTGTTATATGATTTGCTCATTTTCCGGCCGTCGATACCGAGAATCTTGGGTGTCTCGGTTAATAAGGCATCAGGGAGCGGAAAAATCTCTTGATAGAGAAAATTAAAGCGCCGGCCAATTTCCCGGGTAAGCTCCAAGTGAGGGACCTGATCAATCCCCACCGGAACTTTGTGAGCTTTATAAATCAAAATATCCGCGGCCTGGAGAACCGGATACCCCAGGAACCCGTGGGTGTGAATGTCTTTATCTTTCAGCTCCTGCTCCTGTTCCTTATAGGTGGGGTTTCTTTCCAGCCAGGAAAGCGGCGTGATCATGGATAACATGAGGTGCAGTTCCGCGTGTTCGGGCAGGCTGGACTGTACAAAAATGGTGCTCTTCGGTACGTGGATGCCCAACGCGAGCCAGTCAATGACCATATCATGAATACTTTCTTTAATGATTTGGGGGTGAGCGTACTCGGTGGTTAAGGCATGCCAGTCAGCCACAAAATAAAAACATTCATAGGTATCCTGGAGGGAGACCCAGTTTTTTAGCGCTCCATAATAATGCCCCAAATGAAGTTTACCGGTCGGCCGCATTCCGCTGACCACTCTTTGTTTGCTGCTCATTATCTTTTTCCCGTTTCCAATTATTAGCCAAATAAAAATAACATTGATAAAAAATCCATCATCCCAAAGAGAAAATGGCTCATCACTTTAAAAGGATCGATCATGATCAAAAAGACCACAATAAAAAATCCCCATGGCTCTATTCTCCCCAACTTTTCCGCCTGCTGATTCGGAAGAATGCCCATCATAACCCGTCCCCCGTCCAACGGCGGAATCGGAAGAAGGTTAAAAACAGCGAGAATCACGTTTATCTGCACGCTTTTAATAAGCATGAGAAGCAGGGGGACTAAAAGCCAGGCCGCGATTCCGGCGCCGGCGAATGTCTTCCCCTCCCTCAGAATAAAGGGATAAAGATCGGGATGGAGCCATAAGATGATGCGAAAAATAATTCCGCTCACTAATGCCAAGGAAAAGTTGCTGCAGGGACCGGAAAAAGCGACCATGGCCATACCCCGTTTTGGATCTTTAAAATAACGCGGGTTAATCGGCACTGGTTTGGCGTAACCGAAAAGTATCCCGGATCGAGAAATAAGCAAAATCAAGGGAATAATGATGGTCCCCCAGAGGTCAATATGCCGGATCGGGTTGAGGGTAAGACGGCCAAGCATGCGCGCGGTTGGGTCCCCGAGCCGATTGGCAACAAAACCATGCGCGGCTTCATGAAAGCATACCGCGAAAACGAGGGGCAAGGCCCAAATGGCAATACTCTGAATAATATTAGCATAATCCATAGAATTTTTCTCAATCTATAAAACCCTTCTTTCATCCCCGGGCTTTGTGCCAACAAAGGGAAATAAGAGGGTTTCCATTGCCTGATGTTTGGATAAAAGTGACCCTTTTTTAACAAAGACTCAGGTCAAAGTCAATCTTAACCTGAGGAAATTTTAAAAAATAATATAATAAAAACAAGTTGACTATAGGTACGTTAAAACTATAATCAAACATATTAATTTTTCACAAGTAAACCCCGTTAGAAGGTTTTCACACCGGGCATTTATCCCTTGTGAAAAAGTGTAAAAATTTTTGATTTTACCCCCCTGCTTCTTCACCCGATCAGGTATTTGATATCTAACCGGGCAAGCGAGGACTTTCTAACGGGATAAATTCACCCTCAGGCCGTGTTTCATTGTTCTCCGGGAAAATTTCCGGTCAGGAGCATGAAAACGGAATTGTCAAACCAGTGAAGTCATCCATGACACATTCGGTTTTCATAAAATTAGCAGGCATCGGTGACCTTTTGATGCTGACCCCCGCCATCAGGGCCTATAAGACCGCCTTCCCGGAGGAGGAGATTTTTTTTGTCACCGGGGAGTCCAATCAGGGAATTTTAAAAAACAACCCTTATATTGATCGACTCATCCCGCTTGATGACTTCGCTTTTTTTTCCGGCAGTATTTCAGAAAAGTTTAGAGAGGCTAAGAAACTGATTTCAATTATCAAGGAATCAGGCGCTCGTAAGATTTTTGTGTTTCACCGAGACTGGCGCTGGAATCTGCTGGTTTTTTTAGCCGGGGTTAAAGAACGACACGGTTTTAGTCGGGATTTACGGGGTTTGTTTTTAACCCACGCAATAGATACCACGAGCAAAGAGCACCAGATACATTCTTTTTTTAAAGTTTTGGGTATGCCCGTGCCTTCGAAGAAAGAAGGTCTTCACCTGGATATCTTTCCCACGCAGGAGGAAGAGGAACGCATAAACCGCATGATAAGCGCATTCCCATCCGGAGATATTATCGCCATTGCACCCGGAGGGGCGGCGAATACGCGAGAACAGGTTCCGCTAAAACGCTGGCCTTTGGAACATTACCGCGAATTGATACGCCGTCTTCTGAAACACGGATTTTTAATTTTTCTCATCGGCGGGAAAGGTGATTATGTTTTTACCACACCTTTAACTGATGCTTTCAGCATTGGGCACGAAAAGCGATTATTCGATTTATCCGGAAGGTACTCTCTCGGCGAAACCTGCGCTTTCTTAAAAAAATGTCTTGTGATGGTAACCCATGACAGCGGTCCGATGCATATCGCGAGCGCTGCCGGAATACCGATAATCGCAATCTTTGGGCCAACCGAGCCGGAAAAGACAAAACCATTAACCGCGGGCAGTTATTTTTTCTGGCGCGGGGATAAACTGCCGTGCGCTCCCTGCTATAAGCACGGAAAATTTCCCGATTGTAAAACCGTGGCATGCATGAATGAGGTGAGCGCGGATGAAGTGTATGAAAAAGTGATTGAGGTTTTGAAATTGTGCTCTTCATGAAAAAGTACGTTTTTAAAAAAAAGCGTCTTATTTTTTTGATTATTGTTTTCGACTTTATTGGATCCCTGTTCGCCTGGCTGTTAAAATTTTTAAATCATAAAAAAAAACCGGAAACCATTTCCCGCATCCTGTTAATCCGTCTTGACCACGTGGGAGATGTCATAATGTCAACCGTTGTTTTCAGGCCATTACGGGAAGCATTTCCTCAGGCACGGATTGACTTTCTGGTGGCTGAGTGGGCGTATGATGTGGTTAAGAATAGCCCCTACCTTGACACGGTGATACCGTTTAAACCCGCGTGGTTTGACCGGGAATGTCGTCCGAGCCTTGGTGCGCAGATAAAAGATTTGCGGGCTTTGATCAAAATTATAAAAAAAGGCGACTACGACACGGCCATAGATTTAAAAGGAGACCTCAGGCAGATCATCGCGTTATTTTTGGCAGGCGTAAAATATAGAATCAGCTACGGCATTACCGGCGGAGGATTTCTTTTATCGCATCATGCTGAGTATCGCCGCGGATGTCATGAGACAGAGCACAATTTTGACCTGGCAAAGGTATTAGGAGTAGCCTCCGAGAAAGCAAAAATAGATTTATTCGTAAGTGTTGCTGCGGAAAAAAATGCCGCAAAAATACTGAAGGAAAATAATATTCCGGAACAATTCGCGGCAATGCATGTGGTATCCGGTGATAATCAAAAAAACTGGCAGAATGATAAGTTTGCACATCTGGTCAGGTATATTGCCGTTAAAAAAGGTTTAGCCGTAGCGCTGATCGGCACTGATCGAGATAAAAAGATTGTTGATGATGTTATCGCTGAGGCTGACATCCAGGCAGTTAACCTGTGTGGCAAAACGGACTTGGAGACCTTAGCCGGTGTTATAAAGAAAGCCTCCCTTTTTGTGGGCATAGATTCGGGACCCGCGCATATCGCGGCCGCGTGTGGTGTTCCGTCGATAATTCTCTTTAGCGGCATAAACAACAGGCACCAATGGGCTTCTCACGGAGACCTGGTCAGACTCCTGTATCCGGGGGATGGAAAAGACTTATCATCCATCGATTCGGAAAGTGTCTGCCGGGTGCTGGATAACATGCTTGATTAAAACAATTCGAGGCAGGTTTGGAAAAAGTATTATTTATCACGGGTAACAAACGGTCAGGCACATCACAGCTGGTGCGAATATTAAATTTGCATCCCTTTCTTTTTATATCGCATGAATCCGATATTATCTGGATCCTTTATCAATTTCATAATAATAAACCGATTGTACCCTATCCTGGTGACTCTCCCCGGGGGATGGAATTGACCCTGAAACAATGCGGTCATATGTTAGATAAAAAGAAAAGTCCCGCAGAAAATTATTTCGCTGTCCAACGCGCCATCATGGAAAACGGGAGCCCCTGGTTGCCGGCTATGAAAAAAAATCATCTTGTCTGGATCGGGGATAAAAAACCTTTTCAATACTCTGACCCCCAGTTAGTAAGCTTTATCCTTACTATGTTTCCGGATACATATTTTATTCATTTGGTGCGTCACCCTTTTTTTGTGGCGGACAGCGCCGAGCGGTTTAACCAAACCCCGCACGGAGACTTCTGGCAAAATCTTACATTAGAACAAGCCGTAGAGCGCTGGACTTTTCATGAAAAAGGAGTGATGAACTTAAAACAAAGGAAAGGCGTAAATGTTTTGGATGTTCGCTATGAAGACTTTTGCCGGAATACTAAAAATGAATTAGCGAGGATATTCGAATTTTTAAAAATAGAATTGGATATGAAGATTATAAAAACAGCCAGCAGACAGACGCTTTACCGGATGCGAAATTTGCCCCGGATTTCTTGCGGTGAGGAGACTCAAAAGATTATGGAACAGTATGGTTATAAACCGGAGGAGGGAAAAAGAGGCCTGGTTAGACGTTTGGCAGTCAATGGTTTTTGGAAGCTCCGCAAAATTTTCTAAAAAAACGTTCAACGACGGGGTAGTTTTCAAAAAAGAATAAAATGGAAAAAAGAGTTTTTCAAGAATTCGAAAAAATTTGTTCAGCCAGAGAGATACGCGGAAGCGTGCTTGAGGTGGGCGCCACACCGGATGATTCAAGTTTGTTGAATATGAAGTCTCTCCAAAATGCGGCAGAAAAGATCGGCATCAATCTCGATGGTCCGTATACCTATAAAGATTTTATTATCATCAAAGGCAATGCCAACGCAATGAGTAATTTTGAAGAGGGAAGATTTGACGCGGTTTTATGCAACTCAGTTTTTGAGCATGATAAATACTTTTGGAAGACTCTTGATGAAATAAAAAGGGTTGCCAAATCAGGCGGACTGATCGTTTTAGGCGCTCCGGGTTATCGGGTGTCAAAGACTGAAAGGTATTTTCACGGCTTCTTTAAAAAGATTCCGTTTTTATCCCGCTTCTTTCCGGGCAACTCTACTATAACCCTCTGCATGCATTATTATCCCGGTGATTACTACCGATTTAGTCCTCAGGCATTTCAAGAAGTTTTTTTTGAAGAAATGAAAAAGGTTGAGATTCGCGTTGTTCTTTCGCCGCCCAGAATAATCGGTTGGGGAATAAAACCATGAAGGTAATGCAGGTGATAGCCAGCATGGATAAAGCAGACGGAGGCGCTGTCCAGGTAGTGACAGAGCTGACCCGGGCTTTGGCGAAAAAAGGAATCGGCATAACCATCTTTGCTCCCTCTCACGATGATCACGAAGGAGATGCGATCACTATCAAAAATGTAGAGGTTAGGCTTTTCAAAAAAGGATTTTTTTCCAAACACTGGGGAGGCTATGCTCCTTCTTTGGGCCGGGCGCTGAGAAATGAAGCGGCTCATTTTGATTTAATCCATTTGCATGGCTTATGGTATTATCCTTTGTATGCTGCCTACCGGGCCGCAACACTTAACCGAATACCCTACCTGGTCACGGTTCATGGAGAGCTTGCGAAGCAGGCTTTGCAGCGCCGTGCATTTAAGAAGCGGATATATTCTGCTTTGATTCAAAAAAAAATACTGAAAGAAGCCCACGCGATACACGCTTTGTCGCCAATGGAAGCGCGGGACATTTCACGCTTCGTGCGTAATCCTGACGCCGTGATTATTCCCAACGGTATAACGATCGAAGAATTCAGGGGTGGGTTTGATTCTCAATGGATTAAAAATGTTTACCCTCAGATAAAAGATAAAAAAATAATTTTATTTTTGGGCCGGGTCGCTGAGGAGAAAGGACTTGAAACGCTTTCCCAGGCATTTTCCATAATGACCAGAAAAAGAAGCGATGTTTGCTTATTGATCGTAGGCCCTGACAAATGGGGTTATAAAGCCACGTTAGAAAAGCTGCTCAAACGAGAAGGTATCATGGACAAGGTTATTTTTACGGGTATGTTAACCGGAGATCAAAAACGTTCAGCGTTAGGCTGCGCGAATGTGTTCGTGCTCCCGTCGCATTCCGAGGGTTTCGGTGTGGCGGTATTAGAAGCAATGCTTTCCGGTTTGCCGGTGGTTATCAGCCGTCAGTGCGGTTTTAAGGAGGTGGAAAAAATTAACGCGGGCAGGATTGTTGATATAGACGCAATGACGATATCAAAAACTTTGGTTGAATTATTGGATAATCCCCGTGCGTGTAAAGAAATGGGTGAACGGGGCAAGAGATTTATCGAAAAAAGAGGATATAGCTGGGATTCAATCGGCGAAAAAATTCTCTCGGTGTATAAAAAAATCGTTAATCATTAAGAAAATGTTTAAAGAAATAATAACAATTTTAAACGAAATTATACGAAAAACATGGTTCTGCGTTATACAGCGCCGCCTGCCGTTCAGGTCTTTACGCAGGGCGAGCCGGGTTAACCGCACCTGGTACCGAGGTTTAGAACAGGGATTAAAAATAACTTCAAAAATAAAGGTGGGGTTTGGTCCGGTCATAAGCGGAGAAGACGATCTTCATGTTAGGAAATGGAGGATAGACCCTATTGTTAACCGGATCAATGAGATAAGCGAAAAATACCGCGCGGGGATTTTTCTTACTGTTGCGGACATGACGAAGTTTGATATCGTGGTGATGGTGAGAGAAATAGATGAAATTAAATTTTCCTTAATTGATAATCTGAAAAAAAATCATAAAAAAATAATTTATGATATTGTGGACCGGCCCTATTTAAAAGGGTATGCCACGGATTGCGATACGCTATATGTTTTTTTGCGTTATATGGATGCCCTGATTGCTTCTAATCCCCTCCAGGTTGATGAATTGCATGGAGTTATCAAAAATATTTTTTTTATTGAGCATCCCCTCCTGAATCGTCTGAGAAAAGATTATACAAAACCAAACAATCGCCGGATCCGGTTGATATGGCAGGGGTTCGCGGAAAACCTAAAGTATATGAAAAATATACACCCAATAATAAAAAAATTGATTCAAGAATTAAAAAAAGAAATCCACATCATTTACCTTACGAATCTTTTGCCGAAAAAAAATGACTTTGTAGAGTTTAAGACCTGGTCGGTCCGCAATTGGGAAAGGACGCTTATTGAAAGCGACATCGCGGTGGAGAACAAGGTTTTAGACGATCCGTTATTACAGAGAAAGCCTTCAACCAAAATCGTAAGCTACATGGCAGCTGGTTTGCCGGTTGTGTGTACTCCCTCGGCAGCCGATAAATTAGTAATCGAGCATGGCCGGACCGGCTTTTTTGCCTATACTGAAGAGGATTGGTACCATTATCTGAGGACGCTCATCCTCAATGGTGAACTGAGAAGACAAATCGGTGAAGCGGCCCGCGAATATGTTATCAATAATTTTAATATTCATACTATTACACAAAAGTACCTCGATTGCTTTGATAGGATTATTTAAAAGATACTCAATGATAAATAAACTATACAAGAAAATATCTAAAAAACTAAGGGCAGAATACGGCTCGATGTTCGGAAAATTTGTTTTAAACGACTTAATATTTTTCGTCACCTACCAATGCAATCTAAGATGCGGAAGTTGTTTTTATGCGGGCAGTATGGAAAAAGGTTCAGATCCTTCTCTTCCTGAGTTAACTCTGGAGGAAATTCACCAGATTTCACTTTCTATCGGACCATTAGATAACCTTTTTATTTCCGGTGGTGAGCCATTCCTGCGTGATGACCTGGGGGATATCTGCTGGAAATTTTATTCGAACAATAAAATCAAAAGCATCCACCTCCCTACCAATGGATCATTCACAAAAAAAATATTAGAGCAGACGCATCAAATATTACGCACCTGTCCGGGAATTAAACTTACCCTCAGTCTTCCTTTAGATGGATTTCGTGAAACCCACGACCGGATAAAAGCGACGGACGGAAGTTTTGATAACGTTATCGAGACCGTTACGGCCTTAGCTCATCTTAAAAATGAATTCGATAACCTCGCTCTTTATATTATCACCACCGTTAATAATCAAAATCTGCATGAAACAGTGGAGCTTGCTGAGTTTGTCAAAAATACCCTGCCGGTGGACGGCCATGGGCCGGCACCATTGCGGGGTATTCCGCGCGATAAGGCTCTGTCACCTCCTTCAAGCAAAGAATGGAAAGAATTAGCGGAAAAGTTAATTCCGTATCATCAGTATTGGAATCAAAAGGCGAAAAAAATGTGGATAAATTCCCTTATCGGTACCAAAAGGACTCGTTATTTATACAACATTTATTCCGACGTGCTTGCAGGCCGTGGGTTACCTTTTAAATGTCAGGCCGGAAATACCATTGGTGTGTTAGAACCCAATGGTGAGGTTAAATTATGTGAATTAACAGAATCTGTCGGGAATGCGCGCAATTGCGGATACGATTTTAAAAAAGTATGGCTTTCGGATATCGCCAATGAGATGCGAAAACAGACAAAAGCGTGCGGTTGCAGCAACGCCTGCTTTTTATGGCCGAGCATCAATCTTTCGTGGCCGGCGTATGTGAAATCATCTTTTTTTTAGAGTCTTACTTAACTATGCAACGGGTAATTTTATTCAGGTTCCATGCCTATGGATCGATTTGCGAAAACAGGTTGAGATTACTAAAACGCTATAATCCCTCTATTCAGATTTACGGACTTTTTGGAGGATTGGAAAAAGATTTTCGCAGGTTCCAAAAAAAACTATCGGGTTATCTTGAAAATGTCTATTGCCTGAAGAATAAAACAAAAGAATGGAAGTGGCGGAACGGTGATTTGGCAGTGCGTTTGTGGTTTGATGGCATTGGTCGCCATCTTTCGTTTGATATGCTCCACCTGATAGAATGGGACTTACTGTTACTTGATCCCCTGGATAAAATTTATCGCGACATACCCCACGACGCTGTGGGTCTAACTGGATTAACTCCCGCGGCAAACGTAGAAGGAAAATGGATCTGGACCAGCAAAGACCCATATAAAAAAGAATGGAATGAGCTTTTAAATTGGGTAAAAGAAAAATTCAATATTATTCAAGAACCCTTCGTAACTCAAGGACCCGGGATATGTCTTCCCAGAAAATTTCTCGAGGCTTATAGCACGATCGAGGTTCCCGAGCTTTGCAATGACGAAGCCCGGCTTCCTCTTTTTAGCCAGGCCCTGGGCTTTACCATGCGGGATACCAGGTTTACTACCGGGTGGTTTGAAAAAAGCGATGGTAAGACTTTTCATTGCCGGATTTTTCCTGAAATAAATTTAACCACCATAAAAAAGGAACTTGCGGATCCATCAGGTAAAAGGGCTTTTCATCCTTTTCGCAAGACATTCGCTCTGGAAGGCAGGATAAATCTATTTACCCGCACCAGAGAAGCATTACGATCAGGAAGGAAACGGATAGTCCATTCGGCCAGACATTACTTTTCATAATATGAAAACAGCGCTTATACACGATTGGTTAACCGGCATGAGGGGCGGCGAAAACTGCCTGGAGGTATTCTGTGAACTCTTTCCTGAGGCGGATATTTATACCCTTCTTCATATCCGCGGTTCAGTGTCTGGTACGATAGAAAGACATAAGATTATTACCTCCTTTATTCAAAACTTGCCCTTTGCGCGTAAGAGATACCGTTATTATTTGCCTTTGATGCCTCACGCGATCAGCCGTTTTAATCTTCACAACTATGATTTAATTATTTCTTCCAGCCACTGTGTCGCCAAAGGGGTTACGGTCCAAAAAGGTACGATGCGGATCTGCTACTGCCACACCCCGATGCGATATGTCTGGGAATTCTCCGATGAATACTTTGGACACTATCAAACCAACGTCGTTACCAAAGCGCCCTTATCAGCCTTAGTTAAATATTTACAAAACTGGGATGTACATTCTTCGCAGAACGTCGATTATTTTCTCGCTAATTCACAGACCGTTAAAAATAGAATTCAAAAATATTACAACCGTGATGCTGACGTTATTTATCCGCCGGTTGATACTGAAAAATTTAATATTGCAGAGAAACGGGATAATTATTATCTGGTTGTCAGCGCGCTGGTTCCGTATAAACGAATCGATATCGCCGTAAGGGCTTTTAATGCCTTGGGCTTTCCTCTGAAGGTTATCGGAGCCGGTCACGAGGAGAAGACGTTAAAAAAGATCGCTCAACCCAATATTGAATTTCTGGGCTGGCAGGATAAAGAAGTGCTCGGACACTATTATTCGCGATGTAAGGCGCTTATCTTTCCCGGTATTGAAGATTTTGGCATTGTTCCTTTGGAAGCGATGGCCTCAGGCAGACCAGTTATTGCCTATGCAAAGGGCGGAGCATCAGAGACGGTTGTCTCTATGGATCAGTCACAAGAGGCGAGGAACGCAACCGGAATATTTTTTCAGGAGCAAACCCCCCAGAGTTTAATAGAGGCGGTTTATCGCTTTCAAAAAATAGAGGATAAATTTGACCCCATGATGATTCGCCGGCACGCCCTGAATTTCCGCAGGCCCTTATTTAAAGAGAAGATCAAAAAATTTATTGAAAATAAGGTGGGTCATTTATAGGGACGGAGGAGGTGAATTCACATTGCAAGTGCACCATGAGCTGCATTCCAGAACACTTCATGGGGTGCCCGGTAGTTATGAGCTTTCCTTAGCATAAATGTTACGCATCGTATTTCATTCTTGACGGCAACTTATAATCCAATGTACCCTTTTCGCTCGCCAATCATTTTCGAGAGCGGGCGGCCTTCCAGATCGAGAAACCCGAGTTGCTGAAAACGCAGGAAGAGTTCCCGGCAAACCCACGCATCGGTTGCGGCGTAAGTGATTTGCTTCAATGTCAGCCGGGAACTGGCCCAGTTGGAAGTGGAGGAGCCCTTGGTGATGCGAAATCCGAGCAGTTGCCCGGCCAGATTGCGGACGCTTGATTGTTTGATGCCTTGTTGTTGCGCCACGAGGCTCAGGTCAATTGTGTTTTGAGGTTCAAACGGAAAAACCTTCTTGAGAGCCTTGAAATCGTCAGCCAGCCCGATGCCTGCCTTGATGAGCGCCGGATTTTCCAGCACTTCCACCAACGTGCCGGAAAATTCCATCCGTTTCAACTGAAATAGATACACCACGGACCCGGTGGCTATCTGTACCAGGCAAGGCAGGTGAAATTGACCTTTGTGGAACGTGGGCTTCGTTTCCGTGTCCAGTCCCACCACCTGTTCCCTGCGGATCACATGAATCGCCCGCTTCAAGTCCTGAACCGACGCGACCAGGCAAATCGTCCCCTCGTATTTCCGGATCGCCAACTGTGCTACTTCCTCTCGGGTCATGGTTTTATATTTCGTGTCAAACTCCTCGTTTTAGTCCTTTTTAGTTTTCGACATAACGATAGGATCAGCTGCCGCTGTATGCGGTCGGCTGCATCCGATGGTTATATGCCCTTATTTCATGGTGTCCGTGATACGCTGAGCACAAAAATACCCCTTGTCCCCAGCTACGATGCCCCATGCGTCCCAATCTCCGGCAAATCCATCCTTTGGGGTAATCTCTTGGACAAACAATCCAATGCCGGAGCCATCAAGCACTCTGCCTCCGTCACGTCTATTACCTACGGACCCAATCACTACGACCGGTTGATTCTTGATGCCTTTGAAATCAAT
>DATEXU010000247.1:0-15986 GCA_035256645.1 Thermodesulfobacteriota bacterium
CAAGTTTTTAAGTTTTTCTAAAGTAGCAACGACGACCGGGTCTTTGCTTCCTACCTTGATGCCCAGCTCTTTAGCTTTATAAATTATATTACTTTTTCCCGATAAATCGGAAAGTAAAACCCTTTGATGGTTTCCTACCAGTTCGGGTCGAATGTGTTCATAGGTCTCAGATTTTTTTTGAATTGCATGGACATGGATCCCACCTTTGTGAGCAAATGCGCTATTCCCAACAAAAGGCTGATGATTTGGGGGTTGAAAGTTGGCCAGTTCATAAACAAACCGGGCAGTTTCTCTGAGCTTCGTCAGTTGTTCATCCGATATACACGGTATACCTAATTTCAACCTCAAATTAGGAATAACCGAACAAAGGTTTGCATTGCCGCATCGTTCTCCAAAGCCATTGATTGTCCCTTGTACCTGCGTTACCCCCTCTTTAACCGCTAAAATAGAATTGGCTACTGCCATTTCCGAATCATTATGACAATGGATTCCCAGAGGAACCGGGAGTTTTTCTTTTTTTACAATTCGAATTATTTCCTGAACCTCATGGGGCATGCTACCGCCGTTAGTATCACACAAAATTATCCAATCAGCGTGAGCAGAAGCAGCTGTCTTTATTACCTTGAGAGCATAATCAGGATTTTTTTTAAATCCATCAAAAAAATGTTCCGCATCAAACATAACTTCCGAGACATGTTTTTTTAAAAAGGATATAGTATCAAATATAATTTTGAGATTTTCCTCGAGGGTGACCCCTAAAGCTTCTCGGACATGAATATCCCAGCTTTTACCAACGATTGTTACAACCGGAGTTTGAGCACGAAGCACTTCCTTGATGTTTTTATCCTTATCCGGGGGAGTATGGGGATGGGCGGTGCTGGAAAAAGCTGCTATTTTGGCCTGGGATAAATTATAATTTTTTATTTCATTAAAAAATTGGAGATCACGCGGATTGGACCCTGGCCATCCGCCCTCAATATAATGGACGCCAAGCTCATCGAGTTTTTTGGCAATGCGAATTTTATCTTCAACGGTAAACGAGATATCTTCCGCTTGGGTGCCATCACGCAGGGTAGTATCATAAAGTTTTAAGGAGTTCATCACGACCTCTCAGTAAAATAAAACCATCTATTTTTCTTCGGGAGATAAGTGGAATGTATCGTGGAGAATCCGGACCGCCAGTTCCGTATACTTTTCCTCAACCACACAGGATATTTTTATCTCCGAGGTGCTGATCATCATAATGTTAATTCCTTCATGAGCCAGCACCGAAAAAAACTGGGATGCCACACCAGCATGGCTTTTCATGCCGACACCAATAATCGATATTTTCGCAATATTTTCATCAGAGCTTACTTGGGCAGCGCCCAATTCTTTTCCTATGGTTTGTAAAATTTCTAAAGCCTTTTTGGTATCGGTTTTGGAAACGGTAAAAGTAAGATCAGCGTGCCCGGCACTGCTTGCATTCTGGATTATCATATCGACGACAATATTCGCATCCGCAATGGGTTTAAAAATTTTTGCCGCTACACCCGGTATATCCGGAATACCGGAAATAGTAAGTTTTGACTCATTCCGGTTATAGGTGACACCGGAAACCACATACTTTTCCATTTCTTCATCTTCCATAGTTACCATAGTGCCTTCCTCCTCGGAAAAAGATGATCTAACATGGACGGGGACATTATATTTTTTTGCTATTTCTACGGAACGGGTTTGAAGAACTTTAGCCCCAAGACTTGCCATTTCCAGCATTTCCTCGTAGGAAATCTTTTTTAACTTTTTAGCGTTGGGACAAATATTGGGATCAGCCGTATATACCCCATTCACATCAGTATAAATTTCGCATTGATCAGCATTCAAAGCTGCCGCCAACGCCACCGCGGAAGTATCGGACCCGCCTCGCCCCAGAGTGGTGACATTTCCGCCTTCATCTACCCCTTGAAAACCGGCTACGATAGCTATATATCCATCTTTTACTTCTTTTAATAATCTTTCGGTATCAATGCTCATGATCCTGGCTTTACTAAAAGATTCATCCGTAAGGATTTTTACCTGATTGCCCGTAAAAGACCGCGCTTTTCCTCCGAGAGATATTATCGCCATCGCCAGAAGAGCAATAGAGACCTGTTCGCCGGTAGCAACCAAAACATCATATTCTCTAGCGTCAGGAGAATCAGTAACGTCATTGGCTAATTTAATCAATCTATCAGTCTCTCCTGACATTGCCGAAACCACACAAACCACGGCGTGTCCTTCTTTTTGCGTATCTAACAAACGGCGAGCGACATTTTTTATCTTCTCAATATTGCCTACTGAAGTTCCTCCGTATTTATGAACTATAATTCCCATACGCCCTTTCCATCAAAAAAAGTGGAAATTAATTTTTTAAAAATTTGCTCAAGAATTTTATTATATCAATAAAACGTTTTCCTTGCCCTTTAATTTTTATTTCCCTTCTTTCATCCAACGCTGAGGAAAACAAAACCAGGAAATATTCATCCGGCAAAAGATGAGTAACTTTTTCTCCCCACTCGATAACCGCAACTCCTTTGCCATAAAAGTATTCATGATATCCTAAGTCGAAAACTCTTTCACTATCCTCAAGCCGGTAAAGATCAAAATGAAATAAAGGTGTCTTTCCCGGGTATTCATTAATTAAGGTAAAAGTAGGACTTACTATAGGAACGGTTTTCTCAATTCCGAGACCACAAGCGATACCACGAGTAAAACAGGTCTTGCCGGATCCCAGTTCTCCGATTAAGGAAACAATATCGCCTGGTCCAAGGTGCGCTCCCAAAACCTTTCCAACTTCTTCGGTTTCCTCCGGGTTATCTGTTTTTACGATGATAAAATCCGAATTCTCAGCCAAAAGCTCCATTTTCCGACATTGCCTCTTTGAGCGTCAAGGGAATTCGGTTGATAATATCAGTAGCGGTTAACCCCACTTCTCCCCTTTGTTCGGTTATTTCATCAGCGATATAACCATGAAGGAATACCCCTAAGCGGCTCGCTTCGCTTATCGTATAGCCCTGGGCGACTAAACCTGCAATCATCCCGGTAAGCACATCTCCTGTGCCGCCGGATGCCATACCCGGATTCCCCGTGGAATTAATGTAAATATTTCCATTCGGCTCCGCAATAATGGTCCTGGCTCCCTTGAGAACAAGAACCACACCATATTCTTGCGCAAATTTTTTTGCAACCCCAATCCTGTCATCCTGAACTTCTTTGATTGAAGTGCCGGTTAGCCGCGCCATTTCTCCGGGATGGGGCGTAAGTACGATCGGACATTGTGCTTCGTGAAGCACAGAAGGCTTTTCCCCTAAAGCATTAATCCCGTCAGCGTCAACAATAAGAGGAGTCCTGCTATTCCGGATAATATACTGTACTACCGCCATGGTCTCAGGATGGGTTGAAATACCGGGCCCCAGGGCAAGCACTTTCTTACCTTCAATCAGCTCCTGGATCCGGGGTAAAGATTTTGTGCTTAACGTTTGGGAGTCGGTCTCAGCCAAGGGTTCCGTCATCACTTCGGTCAATTTAACTTCCATAACCGGGTTTAGGCTGGCAGGAATACCCAGGGTTACCAATCCGGCTCCAATTCTTAACGCAGCCTCAGAAGACAGCGCCGCCGCCCCGGTTTTCCCCACTGAACCGGCAATCATGAGCACATGACCGTAATTTCCTTTGTGGGAATTACGATCGCGTTGTCGTAATAAAAAGAACAGCTCATGTGCTTCGAGCAACTCAACCTGGATGTTTTCCTCTTGAACCAAATAGGGAGGGATTGAAATATCCGCAACCTCTAAAATACCGACCCGCTCAAGCCCGGGGTGGATAAGAAGTCCAATCTTAGGAAGTCCAAAGGTTACCGTAAGGTCAGCGTATAGTGCCGTGCCCAGTATTTTGCCGGTGCCGGCATCAATGCCCGAAGGAATATCAACGGATACAACCGGAGTGGATAAGGAATTTATATAGTCAATAATAGCTCGATACACTCCTCGAACGTCAGTGTTTACGCCGGTTCCAAGGATAGCATCAATGATGAGATCAACATGGTCTATTTGGGTTTGAAATTTCATTAAATCTTCCTGACGATGAAGTTCCTGCACCGGCCTCAATTTTTGATACAACTCCAGGTTGACCTTAGCGTCACCGGTCACTTTCGCTTTGTTCCCCAATAAAAACGCCTCTACTTCAACGCCACGGTTCAATAAATGGCGGGCAATCACAAACCCATCTCCTCCATTGTTTCCTGAGCCGGCGATGATAATGATTTTCCTCATGCGCATTGCAGGGAAATACTTATCAATAACCTCGATCGTCGCCCGTCCCGCATTTTCCATCAATACAATGCCCGGAATGCCAAATTCCTCAATAGCACGTCGATCTAAATTTTTCATCTGGAAAGCTGAAACAACTTTCATAAATTTTCCTAAAAGTGAAAGACCGCCTTAAAATTTTATGGCGTTTTAATTAAGTCGATCATGTCTTTAACTGCCCGTTTAAATCCAACTAAAACTGCCCGGGCAATAATGCTGTGGCCGATGCTGAATTCGTCGATCTCTGAAAGGTTGAGCAAAGGTTGAATATTGTGATAATTAAGCCCATGTCCCGCATTTATTCCAAGTCCAAGCTGGGACGCCAAGCTAACACTTTCAATAATTTTTTTCAGCTCACGATCGATTTCTTTTGTGCTCTTGGCATTACTGTAAATTCCCGTATGGATTTCAACATAGTCAGCCTTCATTTCTTTGGCCGCATTTATTTGCTCGGGATCAGGATCTATGAAAAGACTAACCAGAATTTTGCCTTTTTGAAGCTTACTGACTGTTGTTTTTAGGTGGGTAAAATTTCCCAACAAATCTAAACCCCCTTCAGTCGTCAGCTCCTGTCTTTTTTCAGGAACCAACGTACACATATCCGGTCTTATTTTCACGGCAATTTTGACCATCTCCGCAGTGGCAGCCATTTCCAAGTTAAGTTTTGTTTTTATGGTCTTCCGTAAGATCTCGACATCTCGGTCTTGAATGTGACGGCGATCCTCACGAAGGTGGACGATAATCCCATCACATCCCGCGAGTTCAGCTAAAGAAGCAGCCGTCACCGGATCTGGTTCATTTCCTTTACGCGCTTCGCGAATAGTTGCAATGTGATCAATATTAACAGAAAGTCTTGCCATTGCATTCTCCTTTTGCTGTCAATCAAGGTTATGTTTAATAACCCCGGCTAACTCATCAGCGATTAATTTTATTTCTCCTTCGTCTTCTCCCTCAACCATCACGCGAATTTTTGATTCCGTACCCGAAGGCCTAACGACTACTCGGCCCTTTCCTTTTAATTTATTTTCCGCTTTCTGAATCTGATTTAAAATAGCAGGGATCTGTGAAATGTCTTTTCGTTTATTAACATCAACACTGATTAAAATTTGTGGAAAAATTTGCATAACCTGGGATAGTTCAGAAAGTGGTTTCTTATTCTTAAGCATTATGGTCAATATCTGAAGAGCAGTTAAGATTCCATCACAGGTCGTGTTGTAGTCCAAGAAAACCAGATGTCCTGATTTCTCTCCCCCAAGATTGTATCCCCCCCGGCGCAATTCCTCAACAACGTAACGGTCACCAACCTGAGTTTTTATTAACCTTCCTCCAAAAGATTCGACCGCTTTTTCAAGACCGATATTGCTCATGATGGTAGCAACCAGGGTGTTTTTGTTTAAGGTATTATTCTTAATCATCTCCTTGGCGCAAATCGCCAGAATCTGATCTCCATCAACCTCCTTCCCATATTCATCAACAAAAATCACTCGATCACCATCTCCGTCCAGAGCAATTCCAATATGGGCCTGGTTTTGTTTAACCGCATCACTGATCTTTTTCGGGTAAAGCGAGCCGCAATTTAAGTTGATATTTTCACCATCCGGATGGACTCCTAAAGGAATAACTTTGGCACCGAGTTCCTCAAATACTGCGGGGCCAACTTTGTACGCCGCACCATTTGCGCAATCTAATACAATCCGCAGTCCCTCAAGAGTAAGATATTTGGGAAAGGTATATTTCAAGAACATTATATAGCGACCTGCGGCATCATCAACGCGAAAAGCTTTTCCGATCTCGCCGGCCTTAGGAGAAAACAAACCGAACGAGGAAGAAAAAACAAGGTCCTCAATTTTGTTCTCCAGTTCATCGGGCAGCTTAAACCCATCCCAGTTGAAGATTTTAATCCCATTGTCCTGAAAAGAATTGTGAGAAGCAGAAATAACGACACCGGCGTCAGATCGCATGCTGACAGTAAGAAAAGCAATGGCAGGCGTCGGTAACGGGCCGACCAATAAAATATTTATGCCCATCGAACATATTCCGGCGGTGAGAGCATTTTCCAGCATATAACCAGAGAGTCGGGTATCTTTTCCGATAAGAATCCGGTTGTGACGGTTTTCAGTTTTAACGATTGAAGCAATGCCTTTTCCCACGCGCAGAGCCATTTCTGCGGTCATCGGATCACTATTAGCTACCCCGCGAATTCCGTCGGTTCCAAACAGTTTTTTTCTTTCTTCATCCATAGGTAATCTTTGTTTAAAAATTATTCGGCGGCTTTAATGGCGTCCGCAACTCGTACAACTCGTTTTATTTTTTTTATATCATGGACTCGCACAATGTTGGCTCCATTCATTACTGCCACTGCCACTGCCGCAGCAGTAGCCTCTTCCAGGTCATTTACCGGCAAATCCAATAAATGTCCCAGAAAAGCTTTTCGAGAAGGGCCAACAAGAATTGGCTTTCCCAGAGCTTTAAATTTTTCAAGGTGTTTTAAAATAGTGAAATTATCCTTCTCGATTGATTTTCCAAACCCAATACCCGGATCAATGATGATTCGTGAATGACCAATCCCCGATGCTTGGGCAAAAGAAATCCTTTCCGTTAAAAATTCAATTATCTCAGAAATAAGATTGCGATAGTGGATATTGGCCTGCATGCTCTGAGGCGTTGTTCCTCGCATATGCATCAGCACAACCGGGACTTTTTGCATTGCCAACAAGGGAGCCATTTTAGGATCACCCCGCAGGGCGCTTACGTCGTTTACCATTTCAGCGCCCTCGGACAATGCCGCCTCTGCCACGGCGGCCTTTATGGTGTCAATTGATACGATAACTTTTATCTTTTTAACGATAGCTTTTAACACCGGCATAACCCTGCTTAATTCCACGTCAAAAGGAACCGGCTTTGCTCCCGGCCGACTGGATTCACCTCCGATATCGATTATATCCGCACCTTCCTCCTGCATTATCAATGCTTGTTCAACCGCTCTTTCCGTATCGTAAAATTTTCCTCCGTCAGAAAAAGAATCCGGAGTCACATTGAGGATGCCCATTATAAAAGTTTTGAATGAAAAATCAATAGATCTCCCCTCCCAGTCCATTCTTAATCTTTGATTCCTCTTTACGCCTTCCATAGTAAATTATAAATTGAACGATTCTTGCTCCCTAAGATGCCCAAACCACGGTAGGACAGCCGTCCCGGCTGTCCAGCATTTCACCCCTCAGGACAGGCGAGACGCCTGTCCTACTGGTTTTGTTAAAAAAATCGCTCAATTGAGGTTATAGTTTTGCGACCATCACCCGACGCCTGGTTTTGACCTGTGCTTCTGCACGGGACTTTTCTAACGGGGTAAAACCCTTAGTTCGGAGAAGCGGGTGACTCCTCCTGGGAAGGATTTAAAATAGTATGATTTTCTGGAGTTAAAATTCGGTCAACTTCCTCTCCATCCAATGATTCTTTCTCCAAAAGAGTTTTTGCCAATATATGGAGCAGCTCAAGATTCTTTCTTAGCAGCTCCTGAGCCCTCATATGACTCCCTTCAACAATTTTTCTTATCGCATGATCTATCTTTAAAGCCGTGTCCTCACTATAATCCCGGTGTTGGGCGATTTCTCGACCCAAAAAAATTTGTTCTTCCTTTTTTCCAAAAGTTAAAGGCCCTAAATCATCACTCATGCCCCATTCACAAACCATTTTTCGCGCTATTTCGGTTGCTCGCTCTAAATCATTTCCGGCGCCCGTGGTTAAATCCTTAAGCACTAATTCCTCAGCGCCCCTCCCGCCTAAAAGAACGGTAATGCTG
Source organism: Thermodesulfobacteriota bacterium (assembly GCA_035256645.1). Taxonomy (GTDB): domain Bacteria; phylum Desulfobacterota; class WTBG01; order JAGOGO01; family JAGOGO01. The sequence goes on from DATEXU010000247.1 coordinate 8,125, forward strand.
TCTATAAGGTATTGTTTAGGATAGGTATGCCGTTCATCAATCGGAAGTTGCTGGGTTAAACCCAAAGCGTGTCCGCGAGGAATAATGGTAACTTTATGGATAGGATCCGTACCAGGAATAAGTTTAGCCACTAAAGTATGTCCTGCTTCATGATAAGCAGTAATCTTTTTTTCTTCAGGAGAAATGACCATACTTCTTCGTTCAACCCCCATCAAAACCTTGTCTTTGGCATGTTCAAAATCTTCTTTAACAACACTTGTTCTTCCTTTTCGGGCAGCTAACAGTGCAGCCTCATTCACTAAATTAGCCAAATCAGCGCCACATAGTCCCGGAGTTCCTCGCGCAACGATTCCCAAATTAACATCATCAGCAAGCGGAGTCTTTTTAGTATGAACCTCGAGTATTTTTTCTCGGCCCTTGATATCCGGTATGGGTACTACCACTTGACGGTCAAAACGTCCCGGTCTTACTAAAGCGGGGTCTAAAACATCCGGTCGGTTAGTTGCTGAAATTATGATAACTCCTTCGCTTGATTCAAAACCATCCATTTCTACTAAGAGTTGATTTAAAGTCTGCTCCCTTTCGTCATGCCCGCCCCCCAAACCAGCGCCTCGATGACGTCCCACTGCGTCTATTTCATCAATAAAAATAAGACAGGGAGCATGTTTTTTACCCTGGAGAAATAAGTCGCGGACCCTCGAAGCACCAACGCCGACAAACATTTCCACAAAATCAGAACCACTAATGCTGAAAAAAGGAACATCAGCTTCCCCGGCGATTGCCCGGGCGAGAAGTGTTTTCCCGGTTCCCGGAGCGCCGATAAGAAGGACACCTTTTGGAATTCTTCCTCCTAAGGTCGTAAATTTCTTTGGATTTTTTAAAAACTCAATTATTTCTTCAAGTTCTTGTTTAGCTTCCTCAATCCCGGCAACATCTTTGAACGTTACCTTTGGTTCTTGAGAATCAGAAAGCAACCGGGCCTTGCTTTTTCCAAAAGACATTGCCTTCCCGCCCGACTGAACCTGGCGAATAAAAAAGATCCATAAAGCAATAAAAAGGATTGTGGGGAGCAAGAGAGAGAAAAAAATATTTGTCCACGGGGTAGCATCTTCTGGTTCAGCGTTTATTTTAACACCCTTTTCACGCATTGTTTTTATAAGGTCAGGATCATCAGGAGTATAGGTTTTAAAATTTTCTCCATTCGTGCACGATCCCTGAATGTTCTTCCCTTTTATCGTAATTTCAGTTACTTTCCCCTGCTCTACAAATGTTATAAATTGAGAATAGTTAATTTTCTGAATTGTCTTTTGGGGCTGATTATAAATATGGTAGATAACAATCAGGATTAAACTAAACGTTAGCCACAAAATTAAATTTTTATAAATCGATCTCAATGCTCATCCTCCTGATTAAAGCCTTTTAGAATAAACAAATAAGGACATATAAATTCCTATAATATATAAATTCCTATAATTATTTACCACAAACAACGTTACCGAACAAATAAAATATCTTTTAAATAATAACCATTTTAACTACTTTTTTGGTTGATTGAGTAATCTTAACCTTTTCATCAATCCTGAGTCCGGCTATCCAAGCGATTTGATCTCCGAAAATCACAAGGGGAACTTGCTTCCGTTCTATTCGGGGGATTTTGAGATCAATAAAAAAATCCTTTATTTTTTTAGAGCCTTGTGTCCCCAAGGGCTGAAAGCGGTCACCTCTTCTCCAATTTCTGACGATAAGGGGGAATTTTATTTTTTCAAAATCAATAAGAGCAATATTTTTCTCCGTCAACAATGAATTGCTCTGGTCCCAGTCTACCACAGTGATTGTGATCTTCCGCTCAATTTCTGGGATGGTGATTATCTCGGGCAATGTATTAGCCTCATAATAAAAAGATGTCGTTTCCTTTAAAGCCCGCGCAAACCTCAAACAATCATACTCCTTATAAACCTCAATTCCATAAGGAAGAGAAATTTGTGAATGCGGTAGGGGGCTCTCCATGAGCTTTAATATCCTTTCAACATGGTCAAAGTTTACCCTCCGAAGTGATCCCTGGATTGTTTTATGAGCGTATCTGATTATGCGGCGCTTTAAAGAAACCCGTAGTTCTTTTAGTTTATTAACATCAAGTAATACTTCATTTTTATTGTTTTTAATACTGATTTCATTTAACTTATCTATTGTTAATCTTTCCAATAAAATATCATCATCTCTAAAAATCTCGGTAGTTTTGATTAGTTTTTTAACAAGATGGGGATCAAACTCCTTCAGAAGTTTAGGGATTAAAATCCGTCGAACCCGATTTCTGAGAAAGTTGCCTGATTTATTTGTTGAGTCTTCTTTCCAGGGAATACACTTTTCTTTTAGAAAACCCATAATTTCCTCCCGCTCAGTTTCAATGAGCGGCCGAATGATCAAATTATCCCGTACCGGAGGTATGCCACCCAGCCCTTTAGTACCCGTCCCCCGGAAAAGCCAAAGGAAGAAGGTCTCTGCCTGATCAGTGGCAGTATGGCCGAGAGCGATTTTCTGAGCATTTAACTTTGAAGCTTTCCTCTGAAAAAAGTCATACCGTTTTTTTCGGGCTATTTCCTCTAAATTGCCTTTAGTTTTCAAAAGCGAACCATCGTCATTTTCCACTAATAAAGGAACCCCTATTCGTTCTGCCTGCCATTTAACAAACTCAGCCTCCTGATCCGATTCTTTCCCTCTGAGCTTGTGATTATAATGAGAAGCCCAAAGAGAAAGCTGATAGTCATCTTGTAGTTGATGCAAGGCAAACAACAGCGCCATTGAATCAGGTCCACCGGAAACCCCCACGATCACCGTGTCTCCGATCGCAAGCATTTTGTAACGTTCAATGGTTTTTTGGATCCGCTTTAAAAATTTCATCTTCTTCACACACAAATAAACCCTTTCCAATAGGTAGAAAGGGTTTTATCAAATAACACATTTCGATTATTAAGTGGCGGTGCAGGGATTTGAACCCCGGACACTGCGGATATGAGCCGCATGCTCTAACCAACTGAGCTACACCGCCTTCTTAAACTGGTTTTTATTTTGGTTAAATTTTTATTATAGCTTGTTTTTTTTATTATTCAATTTTTTTTCTTAAAAACATCTTCCCTGCTGCTGTTCAGAAAAAAATTTCTTTTTGCGCATTGAAAAAAAATGAAAAATTCTTCTCGACAGGCCTTATGCGGTTGAACAAGCGGGGAATGTTGCGGAGAAGTAATTTGCCACCATTAAAAAACTGGGGAACCAGGATTCGAACCTGGGTAATCAGATCCAGAGTCTGATGTCCTGCCGCTGGACGATTCCCCAGAAACGATTAACATTATATAAGCAACCATCATCAAGAGTCAACGTGGATATTCTCTTGACGAAAATAATATCTAATTGTAAATTAACTACTAATTTTTCCCATATTTTGTCAAGAGGAAATAAAATCCTCAACGAATCAGGAGTAGCCATGTCAAAAACGGGTATCGTGAGAGATGATTTTTACAAAAAACATATAAATATTCTTCCCGTATACGGATATTCGCATCCTGAATGTCCGGAACGACTTGAAGTAATCTATGAAATGTTAGATCAGCCGGAAATGAATGGCTTTTTTAAAAAAATTTTCCCTCGGGAGGCTACCGAAGAGGAAATTACTGCGGTCCACACTTCCTCTTACTACCGAACCGTGTCAGAAACTGCTCTTCGGAGCGCTATAACCCCTTTGGATGCTGATACTTCCGCTGGTCCTGATTCTTTCCGGGCGGCAAAATTAGCTGCGGGTGGTTTTTTATCTTTATTGGAGATCATTCAGGATGGATTGCTTGGAAATGGTTTTGCCCTGGTTCGTCCTCCGGGCCACCATGCTGAAGCGAACCGGGCGATGGGATTTTGTATTTTTAACAATGTTGCTATTGGCGCACGATATTTAATCAAGAGATTCAACTTAAATAAGGTCTTAATTGTGGATTGGGACCTGCACCATGGCAATGGCACTCAACATTCTTTTTATGAAAATTCCCAGGTGCTTTATTTCTCGGCTCATCAGTACCCCTTTTATCCGGGAACAGGCAATTTCGATGACGTAGGTGAAAAAAAAGGCAAAGGCTTTACCATTAATGTGCCTCTCCAACCCGGAGCAGGAGACGAAGAATATAGTACGATTTTTAGAGAAATCCTGATACCTATTGCGCGTGAGTTTTCTCCGGATTTTATCCTGGTATCAGCGGGGTTTGACATTCATTTTGATGACCCCTTGGGAGGAATGCGAGTAACCCCAGAAGGCTTTGCCTCTATGACTCGATTGTTAATGGATTGCGCTCAACAAACCTGCAATAATAAACTGGCCATGGTTTTAGAAGGAGGATATGGCTTAAAGGGGCTTAGTGATTCCGTCCGAGCGGTGCTTTTAGAACTTTCCGGCAAAACTCAATCAAAGATAGTTCCTTCAAAAAGCTCTGGAGAAATCGATTCGGTTATCAACCGGGTAAAAAAAGTTCAGCAGGAATTTTGGCGATGTTTTTCATAATGTTTTTCTTTTTATCCAGAAACATAAATTTGATGAAGCCGTAAAAAGTCGGAGATGTCACCCTGAGCCTGTCGAAGGGTCAGCATGACAAAACCAGCGAATTTTGACTTTTTACGAACTTATCAAAAATTAATTTAACATTTTTTTATAAGGATCTTTTCATGGAAGAGTTCCCCCGAATCAAACGCTTGCCTCCTTATGTTTTGGGAGTGGTCAATGAATTAAAACATCAGGCTCGCAAACGTGGTGATGATATCATTGATTTGGGGATGGGTAATCCTGATCTTCCCACCCCACCTCACATTGTCGAAAAAATGAATAAAGCAGCTGCCAATCCGCGTAACCATCGTTATTCATTATCGCGGGGTATTTTTAAGCTCAGGCTTGCTATCTGTGATTGGTATAAACGAAGATTTAATGTTGAGTTGGACCCTGATAGAGAATCCGTGGTAACCATTGGGAGTAAGGAGGGCTTATCCCATCTTATATTGTCCATGGTGACTCCAGGAACCACGGTGCTGGTTCCGAATCCCACCTACCCTATTCATGCTTATTCGGTTATTATTGCGGGGGGCGATATAATTAACCTTCCCATGAGAAGTCCGGAGGGATTTTTCGATGAATTGGTTGAGGCCACGAAAAGGTCTTGGCCTAAGCCTAAAATCCTTATCCTTTCTTTTCCCCACAATCCAACGACGATGGTGGTTGATAGGGAGTTTTTTAAAAAGGTGGTGAATTTTTCACAGGAAAACAACCTGATCGTTATCCATGACTTCGCGTATGCGGATTTGGTTTTTGACGGCTACGAAGCTCCCAGCTTTTTACAAGTAAAAGGCGCCCGTGAGGTTGGGGTTGAACTTTTTACCCTTTCAAAAAGTTACAATATGCCGGGATGGAGAGTAGGATTCGTGGTCGGCAATGAAAAGATCATTAGCGCTTTGGCAAGATTGAAAAGCTATTTTGATTATGGAATTTTTCAACCGATTCAAATCGCTTCTATTATTGCTCTCAATGGCAGTCCAAGACATGTAAAGGAGATTGTATCTACGTATCAAAAAAGAAGAGATCAGCTCGTCAATGGTTTAAACCGGGCAGGTTGGGAATTGGAAAAACCGAAGGCGACCATGTTTGTTTGGGCGCAGATTCCTGAACAGTTTCGTAAAATGGGTTCTTTAGAGTTTTCCAAGCTTCTTTTAGATAAAGCTAAGGTAGCAGTGGCTCCGGGAATCGGATTTGGAGAATATGGAGATGAATATGTAAGATTTGCGTTGGTCGAAAATGAACACCGAATAAACCAAGCGGTTCGTGGCATCCGGAATGTGCTGAGAAGTTAATCTGTACACAACGTTATAAACCACAACATAACGCGGCATTCCCGCGAAGAGACTGGGTCATAATTCATTTTTTGTCACCCTGAACTCGTTTCAGGGTCGCATAATTTATTGATTTTATTAGATGCTGAAACAAGTTCAGCATGACATTTTGCCTTGATATGCTCATTGTGACACAGTCTCGAAAGCGGGAATCCAGAAAAATACTGGATTCCGGGTCAGGCCCGGAATGACAATCTGCATAAAACTTATGTCATTGTGTATAAAACCATTGTTGTCGTGAGTACCAGAGTAAAGCGCTCGTACGTTACGCAACAAAGTTTCATTTTATTGTCATAAAGTGGTCACAATAAGTCCTATGAAAAAGATAAAGATTGGCATTATTGGTTTGGGAACTGTTGGTACCGGTGTGGTTAAAATCCTGCAGCAAAACCAAAGCCTTATTCAGAATCGCCTTGGCGCGATTATTGAGATCGCTAAAGTTGCGGATTTGGATTTAACCTCTGACCGAGGCATTTCTCTCAAACGTCTTTCTCTTACTCAGGATGCGCTGGAAGTAATCAATGATCCCCAAATTTCCATCGTGGTGGAACTTATTGGTGGGGAAGAGCCGGCTGCTTCCTTTTTGCTAAAAGCGATTCAAAACGGGAAACACGTGGTAACTGCCAATAAAGCTCTCCTCTCCACCCGGGGTGAAGAAATTTTTAAAGCCGTGTTTGAACATCAGGTAGATATTGGTTTTGAAGGAAGTGTCTGCGGCGGGATTCCTCTCATTCGCGCTATTAAAGAAGGGTTGGCCGCCAATAAAATCACTACCATCTTTGGTATTTTAAATGGAACCGCAAATTATATTCTTTCCCGAATGACTGAGGAAGGGAAAGGGTTTCAGGAGGTATTGGAAGAGGCAAAAAAGCTGGGATACGCTGAAACCGATCCATCCCTGGATGTACAAGGTACCGACACCACGCATAAACTTTCGATTCTTCTTTCTCTGGTTTACGGCAAAAAAATCAGCCCGGAGGATATCTATACGGAAGGGATAACCCGGATTCATCCGCTTGATATTGAGTTTGCCATGCAATTGGGTTATCGAATCAAGCTCCTCGCCATTTTTAAGGATGAAAACGGAGAGATTGAAGCACGAGTCCACCCGACGCTTATTCCTGCGGATAGTCTTTTATCCCATGTCAAAGGGGTTAACAACGCGGTTTTTATTTGTGGGGATGCTGTGGGCTCAACATTGTTTTACGGACAAGGCGCCGGAATGATGCCCACGGGCAGCGCGGTCGTAAGCGATCTGATTGAAATCAGTCGGAATATTTTAAAAGGTAACTGCGGAACCTTGGTTCCTTTTTTTACTGAGAATAAAAACACCATCATTGTGAAAGCAAAAAATCAATTTTTCAGCAGATATTATCTCCGTTTTTCCGCCCAAGACCGTCCGGGGGTGCTTTCACAGATTTCAGGAATACTCGGTAAATTTAATATCAGTATCGCTTCGGTGATTCAAAGAGGCCAGCAAGAAGATGGGGCGGTTCCAATTTTTATGTTGATCCATAACGCACGTGAAGAATACGTTGCTAAAGCGCTTCAGGAAATTGACGCGCTACCCGTTGCCCTTGATAAAACCATGCTTATTCGGATCGAAGATAATCTGATTGATTAGTGGCAGTGAATAAAAAAATTGAGGACTTATTTTCATGAAGTACATCGTACTCCTCGGTGATGGGATGGCTGACTACCCTTTACCCGAGTTAGGAGGAAAAACTCCGCTCATGGTAGCCAGAACTCCCTTTATGGATTTTCTGGCCCGAAAGGGAACCTTGGGGAGGATTCAAACTGTTCCCAAAGGCCTAACACCAGGAAGCGATGTTGCGAATCTTTCGGTCATGGGATATGACCCTACTATCTTTTATCCTGGGCGCGCGCCTTTGGAAGCCGCGAGTATGAAAATTCCGTTAGGCGCGGATGATGTCGCGTTCCGTTGCAACTTA
>DATEXU010000248.1:0-5781 GCA_035256645.1 Thermodesulfobacteriota bacterium
TTCCTCCGGCAGGGCCGGCAATGCCCGTTGTGGAAAGACCTAAGGTTGTTCCTGATACTTTTCTTATCCCTTCGGCCATGAGTTTGGCGGTAGGTTCGCTTACTGCTCCGTAATTCCGAATCACCTCTGCAGGCACTTTAAACAAATCAATCTTAGCTTGGTTGCTATACACCACGACTACTCGTTCCACATAATCAGAGCTTCCGGGGATGTTGGTGAGACGATGACCGATAAGCCCCCCGGTACAGGATTCGGCAACAGCAATCTTAGCCTTTGCCGTGCGAAGTAGATTACTCACTACTTCTTCCATGGTATCATCATCTGTACCGAATACGTAAGGCTCAAGCCTTTCTCTTATTGCTTTTTCCCAGTACGCCAGTCTCGCGCACGCTTCCTCGTTATTCTTTTTTTGGATGGTTATCCGAACATTGATTTCCGGAAAAAGGGGAAGAAAAGCAAGCGTGACCTCTCTTTGGTTCTCGAAAATATCCTTTAAAAGGTCATCGACTTTTGATTCTGATATTCCAAACAGCCGCAATGTCCGGCTCTGGAAATATGTCTCTCTCTTCCACTCGTTTTCTAATCGCGGCAAAATGGTTTCTTCGACCATTGTCTCCAGTTCGCGGGGAACTCCGGGGAAAAATGCCAGGAGAGTCTTCCCTTCTTTAATCAGAAAGCCTGGCGCGGTTCCTTTTGGATTGGGAATAATCTCAGCACCCTCCGGAAAGTATGCCTGTTTCTTCTGCCCCTCGGTCGTTGGGACATTATAAGAACCAAGTATTTTGTTTATGTGATCCAGCGCCTCAGGATAAAGAACAAGCCTTTTTTTCAGAATCTTTGTTACTGCTTCTGTGGTAATATCGTCACAGGTAGGGCCAAGCCCCCCGGTTATAATTACCAGATCTGACCTCTCTATGCTCTCCTTTAGGGCATGGGCAATCTCCTGCGCCTCATCGCCCACGCTTATGATCCGTTGAACCAGGATTCCCTGACTTAAAAGACGCTGAGCCAGATAGGGGCCATTCGTGTCCACCTGTGCCCCGGTGATTAATTCATTTCCGATGGTAATGATCTCTGCCTTTACATCCAATGACGTATCCCTTGAAGAATGAGGTTTGCATAAACCCCTGCTGCCACATCATCAAGAACGACCCCCCATCCGCCGGAAAGGTTACGGTCAATCCAAGCAGCAGGATATGGTTTCAGGATATCCAATAACCGAAAGAGGAAAAATCCTATTCCCACATTGATTAAAGTAAAAGGAACCCACAGCATGGTTACCAAAAACCCGGCGATCTCATCGATCACAATAGTCGGGGCATCCTTTTGCTGAAAGATTTTTTCTACTCCATCGGCTATCCAGGCCGCAAGAAAAATAAACGAAGAAAGCGTGATGAGGTAAAGCAGAGGAGAAAATTTAGAAAAACACCAGAAAAAGCAGATTCCCACGACTGTTCCGGCAGTTCCAGGAGCCAGAGAAAAATAGCCGCTCCCAAACCCGGTACCGAATAAAAGAAAAAAAGTGCGATTCCACTTAAGCATCTTCCCTGCTTTGCTCAATAGTGATTTTTGATCCAGGAAGAACCGTGCGCAAAGAAGTTGGGTCCCCGATTACCGTGCCAATGATATTGACTGCGCTCGCTGGGCGGATTTCTTTATCGTTACTGATTGGGGTGGGGCCATAAAAAATACAAAAGGCCGGTCCGGCCGGCCAGTAACCCAAGTCTCCCACCTCAACAACTTCTCGGGCAGTTGCATCTAATTCATGATAAACGGGGATGGAAAAGTAGATCTCATCGCCCCACGTATTAATTTTTGTAGAAAGAGGAAGAATGTTCCAAAGCGCCTCCGCGCAGGCAGTCTCTGCCAATGTCGCTTCAAGAGTGATATTACCGGCAGTTATTTTTATCCTTTTCATACTATCGCTTACATAGAAGTCAAAACGCTATCAATGAGGAGAAAGCAAACCCGTAAACGCCTGTTACTCGGGTTTGTTTCCTTCTTGTGAATTCCGAAGCTTCTCCAGAATTCCCGCGGTAAGAAGCGGGATCATTATTTCATGGTGTCCGACTAAATTAAACCCTTTGCCGCCTTTCCGGGTAGGGCGGTCTACCACATTGGTAAGGGGACGATAATGGCGAATAAAATCCATATTAACGGTTGTAACGTGATCAATGACATATCCTTTGTTTCGAACCAGGGTAAGCGCTTTCAAAAAAATCTCCGGCAAAATAACCGCGGAGCCTATATTAAGGTATACGCCTCCTTCCAGGATTGCAACCAACGCGCAAAATAGACGGAAGTCAAGATGGGTTGCCTCTCCCCAGGCAGAAGGATTAAAACTCGGATGGAGATGCACAATATCCGTTCCGATGGCAACATGCACGCTTATCGGAATCTGGAGCTTTGCGCCTTGCGCTAATATGCTCATCTGCCGGTTCGGGAGTTTATCCCGCAAGATTTTTTTCCCTAAACATTCTCCCACTCCCAATCCATTATTTGTGCCCTCCACAACTCCGTTATTAATAAACGTTGCTGTCTCTTCAGCCATCCCGAAGTTCCCCTCATCTAATTGCGATCCTACCTCTTCAGAGGTCTTTCCCTCGAGAGCAACTTCCACATCATGAATCGCGCCGGCGCCATTTAAGGCGATCCCACTGATAACCCCTTCTTCCATAAGCTGAATGATAAAAGGCGCAAGACCGACTTTGATCACATGAGCGCCCATTCCTACAAGAATGGTCTTGCCCTCCTCCTTAGCGTGAGTAATCCTCTCAATGACATCCCGAAGGTCTTGCGCGCCAAGAATTTGGGGCAGCCCGTCCAAAAATTCGGAAACCGTCGCTCCCCGAGTATACTTTCTCCCGAACAGATTTACGCTTACTTTGCTGTTTCTGTCCTTTAAAGAGACTGTCTTGATTCCTTCCAATGACAAAGGTTTTATTTTTTCCATCACGTCTTCATCCTTTTTTCCACGAGCTCACAGATAACATGAGCGAGGGTAATGTGTGTTTCTTGAATCCGGGGCGTTGAGTCGGCATCAACATTAAAATTATAATCTACCAGGGAAGCGACTGTACCGCCGTCTTTTCCCGTAAACCCGATGGTCGTGAGTCCTAACTCCCGCGAAACCTCAAAAGCCCGGATAATGTTTTGCGACTTTCCCGAGGTAGTAATTCCCCAGGCGATATCATTTTTTTTCCCCAGAGCAGCAATCTGCCGGGAAAAAATCTCCTCAAAGCTTAGGTCATTACTGATGCTGGTGAGGATAGAGGTATCCGTCGTGAGCGCTAACGCGGCAAAGGGTTCCCGATCCAAAAGATAACGGTTTACAAATTCCGCTGCGATATGCTGAGCATCAGCCGCGCTTCCGCCGTTACCAAAGAGCAAGATTTTTCCTCCTTCGTGAAGGGCGTTAACAATGGCCCCTACCACGCGCTCAATTTTGGGAACATTTTCTTCAGCAAACTTAAGCTTTATCTCCGCGCTTTTTTTAAATATCGAGATGATTTCTTTCATGTGGCTCCCAATCTTATAGTGGGCGACATAAATAAGTTGACATAGAAGATGTGTTCTCTTTCTGCGCAGTTTCCCTAACGCGTCATTCCCGCGAATACCCTGGAGGGCACAGGTGCGGGAATCCAGAAGGGTGGCTCATGAAGCGATAAAACTGAGCTACTTGTTACCTGCCCTTGGATTCCGCATCAAGTGCGGAATGACAAAAGCGGGGCCACGGCATGACAAAAAAAGAATGCCTCTTTATTTATGTCGTTCATTATAGTTTCTTTGAGTTTATTACTCGAATTTGGTCTTTTGTCAACTTTTTATCATCTTTATCCCTCAAGTTTTTGGAGAAGCAGGTGAAAGTCTTCCGGGAGAGGGGCAAAAAATTCCATCTGCTCTTCTCTGGTCGGATGGATAAATCCGAGGATGCTGGCATGGAGGAGTTGGCGTTTAACTGAAGCAAGAAGCTGACGCACGTCCGGATCGAGCAAAGAAGCAATGGTTTTTCTGCCGCCATACTCCGGATCACACAAAACCGGATGATGGATACTTGCTAAGTGAACGCGAATCTGGTGTGTCCGGCCGGTTTCCAGCCTGATGGTAAGAAAAGTAAAAGGAGGATACCTTTTAAAAACTTCCCAATGAGTAATCGCCATCTTGCCTTGATGCTGTCGCACCGACATTCTTTTCGGATTTTTCGGATTCCTCCCAATGAGAGAAGAGACCGTGCCCTTATCTTCCTCCATAACACCGACGACAAATCCTCGATACTCCTTTGTTACCGAATGCGCCTTAAATTGTGCGGCAAGGTGTTGATGGGAGTAATCGGTTTTTGCAACCACCATGACCCCGGAAGTATTTTTGTCGAGACGGTGAACAATCCCGGGCCGAAATGGTTCCCCAAAAGAAGAGAGCGCCTTACAATGATAAAGGAGACCATTGACTAAGGTGCCGGAATAATGTCCGGCCGCAGGATGAATAACAAGTCCCGCGGGTTTGTTGATCACAATGACATCTGAGTCTTCATGCAAAATATTCAGAGGAATGGGTTCGGGAAAAGCCCGCAAGGGTTCCGGAGGAGGAATAGTAAGCTCGATCAGGTCCCCCGGTTTAAGCTTTTCACCGGCTTTAGGAATGGTGCCGTTGAGTTTAACATTTTCACTTTCGATAAGTCTTTTGAGGTGGGAGCGGGTTAAGCTGGGATTGTGAGTGGTAAGATAGATGTCCAGGCGAATTCCCCGGTCTTCCGGGGAAGCAATATGGGTTTTCGAGGTTGATTCCATAAGACCAGAAAAATCACTGCCAATGAGTCGAGTTTTTATTCAAGGAGCTCGGTGTGCCAGTACGAGATGTCGACCATGTTGAGAAAAGGAAGCCATTCTTTCCGCTTCAAATCCAGCAGAGAAATTTTATAGAACGGAGTCCAGTTTGGCTTTTTCGGTCTCTTCAAAAGGTTCATCCCGGCTTCGTGGGGTGTCCGCCCTCCTTTTTTGCGGTTACAGGCCGCGCAGCAACAGACAATGTTTTCCCACGTGCTCCTTCCGCCGTTGGAACGAGGAACGACATGATCCAAGCTCAGATCACTCTTAGAAAATTTTTTCCCGCAGTACTGGCAGATGCTTTTGTCCCGGGTGTAGATATTAAGCCGCGTAAAGCGTACCTGGCCGATGGGCATGCGGTCATACGTGAGCAAGAGGATGACTCTCGGAATTCTTATCATCCGGTCAACTAAGCCGATCGCCTCTTCACGCTCTTCTATTGCCAGTTTGCTCCAGCTTTCAAAGTCGAAGGTTTTAAATTGTTCATCCACCACCTGGGCAATCCCCAGATAAAGGAGACAGAACGCTCGGCGGACTGAGGTAATATGTAAAGGGAAAAAAGAACGATTGAGAACTAAAACATTGGCATCTATCATGCTACCCTCTCTAAGGCTTCACTGATTATCGGCATTTCATGTGCAAACACAGTGCGAACATCTATCAGGAGTCTCTCCTGATTAATGCGAGCGACAATGGGAGGATGGTGTTTCCTCAGCCGCTTATCCAGTTCGGCCACGGAAAAAGACCTGGGGATGAGGGTTACAACCCACGTAGGGAGAGTCTGAAGGGGTAAAGAGCCTCCCCCAGCCTGAGAGAAATCTTTTTCAACGCTCATCTCATAAGCTTCTTTTGCTTTTCGTGTTATCTGCCGATAAAGAGTCTTCGCCTTTTTCTTTAATTCCTCTTGTGTCGCGGTAAGCATCTCTAAAACCGGTATCGATTTCACCGCCTTTTCCGG
>DATEXU010000249.1:0-8127 GCA_035256645.1 Thermodesulfobacteriota bacterium
ATTTATCTTCTTGAATAATGCAGGGTCTTGCGCAATGATAATCGCGGCGAGGTGGTAAACCGTATCTATTCCATTGAAAGCGCCCTTTAAAAAATGGGCATCCTGAATATCAGCATAAAAAATATCACAATCCACCCCTTCCAATCGTGAAACAAACGGGTCATTCGGCAATGTCAAAACACGAACCTTCCAGCCTGATTTCACAAGAGCATGAACCACCCGCGAACCCATAACGCCGGTCCCGCCGGAGACAAGTATGCCCCCTTTTTGCTCAGAATGTGCCTTAGCGGTTGTCATATAAAGAATGGTACCTTCCTATCAGATAACTGCGTACAACCGACAGCACATCGAAACCGTATTTGACAGGATTCAGATATGAAACTTCATCGGCATAAATCGTTGGTATTGGCACCTCAACAATCCTCAACTTTCTTATCTTAGCCATAACGAGCATTTCCAGATCAAAGTCAAATGAATCGCTGAGTTTATTGAAAGGGATTTCGAGTAAAGTTTTTCTGGAGTAGAGCATATAGCCGCTGTGATACTCTGCCAGCTTCATGCCGAACCCTATATTCTCAAGGACGGTCAGGCATTTATTAGCTATGAATTTATATAATGGCATCCCTCCCTTTAAAGCCCCCTTTCCTAACATTCGGGACCCCTGGACAAGGTCTGCTTCATTATCATCGATAGGTTTCAGCAGATCAGGAATTTTTTCGGGTGAGTATTGTCCGTCAGAATGCAGCAGGATCGCAACGTCTGCCCCTTCTTTCAGCGCATAATTCAGGAGAGTTTTTTCAGCGGCGCCATACCCCCGATTTGTTTCATGCCGCAAGGTAATAAGATCAGGGTGTTCTGACTGCAACCGCGATAGCGCTTCTTCAGTATCATCGTTACTGCCGTCGTTCACAACGACATAACGTTTAATCCTCGACTTCACCTGGTCCGGTATTCCGGAAAAAACCCTTTCGATAGTTTTCCCCGCATTATAAGCGGGCATAATAATGAAGACATTAGCTACCATCTGAAAAATCCCAAACATTGTAATTTTTGAACCAAAGGAAAGGCACTCTTGAGTTATGGTATCACTTCCAGTGCTTTGTGAAAAATATCATGGATACCTATGTCTGATCTGCCCTGACTACGATGACAATCCATATATTCCGTGAGATAGTATCGCATTGTTTCTTCAAGGAGCTCCTTCAGTTTCCATTCAGGCTCCCAACCCAGGAGTTTACGGGCCTTCGAAATATCCGGAATCCTCCGGTCTGAATCTTCATACCCCTCACCGTAGAAATCATCTGCCGATACTTCGACTATGTCGGGCAGGCGTTGACCGGGTTTCAGAAATTTCTCCGCGTATATTTCACGCATCAGCTCTGCCAGCCCTCGGATAGACACCTCGTTATCCGGACTTCCTATATTAAAAATCTTTTTGTCGCAAACACCTTCAGGGTTTTCAATAATTCTCCCGATACACTCGATCGCATCATTGATATAGGTATAACAGCGTCGGTGAAGGCCACCATTCACCAGTTTCATCGGTCTGCCGCTGATCAGGGCATCCATGAAAAAGGAGAATACCCTTGGAATTCCGTCGGTATCCTCCGGAAGGTAATCAATCTTTGGCCCGATAAAGTTAAAAGGCCGGATAATCGTATAGTTGAAATTATATTCGAGTCCATATGCGTGAATGACCCTCTCAAGAAGCTGTTTCGCGGATGCATAAATCCACCGGTGTTTGCCAAGATGTCCGAGGATAAAATCACTGCTGTCTTCAGAAAAAGTCGCGTACCGGGGATCTTCAGGATCGGCCAGGTCCTCCTTCATTACGCTCACCACAGTCTTTCCATATACCTCACAGGTAGAAAATTGTATGAGACGCTTTTTATGCCGCACACATGCCTCCGCGATTTTAAGGTTCTCAACAAAATTCAGCCTGAATACTTCCAGCGGTATTTTGATATACAAGCCGGGATTTGCATAAGCAATAAGATCGATGACCAGATCCGCATCTTCTGTCAGTTCCCCGAGATTCAGGCCCGGTTTTCTGATATCCTGCCGGATGAATCGGAAACCTTTATGTCCCAGAAATTCCCTGATCTTATCCTGATAGAGATCAACTCCTGTAACCGTATGCCCTTCTGATAGCAGTTTGCCTGTGAGGTGAGAGCCGATAAAACCTGCGCAGCCTAAAGTCAGGACTTTCATTCATTGCCTCCTGTCGGTGATGAGTGAAAATTTTTATCTTATTAATTCTGAGGGAGATAAAAGTCAAGAAAAAACGAAAGGCACGGGGCCAATGTGACAATCTCAGTCTGCTTGCGACTGCGCCATTGCCGGGTCAGTGGTCAACTCAGGCGCATTCGCTGTACCCGCACATGCGGCAGACCATACAGCCCCCCTCATGTACGACGATCCCGCCGCAGTCAGGGCAGGCTCCTTTCAATAAAGAAATTTCTTCCGCAATGGTTCCATACCCGTTTGCCGAAAGGTGAGACTGGATTGCCTTGGCAACCGCGTCCGCGCAGGATAAAATTTTGTTTTCCCCGAATCCGGAAGGCGAATGGCACGAGATACCTTGAAGTTGTTTGATCACCTGCCGCGTCCGCACCCCGCTCCGCCAGGCCAGAGAAACCATGCGTCCGATAGCTTCGCTCTGCGAAGCCGCGCACCCGCCGGCCTTACCCATGGTGGTAAACAACTCAAACAGTCCGGTGCTGTCCTGGTTAACCGTCACATAAAGAGGTCCGCACCCCGTCTGCATCTGGTAAGTCCACCCCTTAAGAACTTTGGGTCGTTCCCGCTTGACTACGCTTTTTGTTTCTTCGCCGCTGGTGCGGCCTGTTTTTTCCTGGGTCTTTCCGGTGGAAAGCACTTGGTTTTCCCGGGATCCGTCCCGGTAAATGGTCACCCCCTTGCAGTCCTCCAGGTGGTAGGCCAGCTCGAAAACTTTGGCCACATCCTCAATGGTAGCGCTTTTGGGAAAGTTGACGGTCTTGCTCACCGCATTATCCGTAAAGCGCTGAAAGGCAGCCTGCATCTGGATGTGGATTTCCGGAGGAATGTCATGAGCCGTGACAAACAACCGCCGGACATCGGCCGGAATCTCTTCCAGGTCCTGGATAGATCCATGTTCGGCAATACGCTTCATCAAATCAGGGGAATAAAACTCTCGCTCGCGGGCAATCTGTTCGAAGCGGGGATGCACTTCCACCAGAATATCATCATCCATGACCTGGCGGACATACGAAACCGCAAAGATCGGTTCCACCCCCGACGAGGTGTTGGCAATGATGGAAATGGTGCCCGTAGGGGCGATCGTGGTCACCGTGGCGTTGCGGATCGGAGGTTCATGTCGCTGCTCATACACCGACCCAGGAAAATGAGTAAAGGGGCCCCGCGATTTGGCCAGATCACGAGAGGCCTGGTGCCCTTGTTCATTGATAAACCGCATAATTCTTTTTGCCAGATCAAGAGCTTCTTCGGAATCATAGGGAATACCGAGAAGGATCAGCATGTCTGCCCATCCCATCACCCCCAGGCCGATTTTTCGATTCCCGAACGTCATCTCCGCAATCTGGGGAAGCGGGTACTTATTTACCTCCACCACGTTATCCAGAAAGTGAACTGCCAGGTGAACAATTTCTTTGAGCCGTTCCCAGGCAACCTGTCCGTCATCCACCATTTTTGCCAGATTGATCGACCCCAAATTACATGACTCATAGGGCAGAAGCGGCTGCTCGCCGCAGGGATTCGTGGACTCTACCTCCCCGATATGGGGCGTGGGATTATCGCGGTTTAAACGGTCTAAAAAAACAATGCCGGGCTCTCCGTTTTCCCAGGCCTGCACAACAATTCTGTTAAAAACCTTCCGGGCGTTCAGAGTACCGGTAACCTCTCCGTTGCGGGGGTTGATCAGGTCGTAGTTTTCATCATTTTCCACAGCGCGCATAAACTTTTCGGTCAGCCCAACGGAAATGTTGAAATTATTAAGATGATGGTTATCCGCCTTGCACATGATAAAATCCATGATATCCGGATGATCAACCCGCAAAATGCCCATATTGGCTCCCCGCCGCGTGCCGCCTTGTTTGATGGTCTCGGTAGCGATATCGAAAACACGCATAAAAGAAATGGGGCCGCTGGAAATACCGGTCGTGCTGAGCACCACATCATTGGCCGGGCGGAGGCGGGAAAAAGAGAAACCTGTTCCTCCGCCGGATTTGTGAATCAGGGCGGTATATTTCACGGCATCAAAAATTTCTTCCATGGAGTCTCCTATTGGCAGCACAAAACAAGCGGACAATTGCCCGAGTTCTCTTCCCGCGTTCATCAGGGTCGGAGAATTGGGCATAAATTCCAGATCCGCCATCATACGGTAAAACGTAGCCGCCAGTTTGGTTTCGTCAGCCTGGGGATCAAAAATCCGATCCGCAGCGCTAATGGTATCCGCCACCCGAAGAAACAGGTCAGTGGGTGTCTCCAGAACCTTACCCTCCGTGTCTCGTTTCAGGTAACGCCTTTCCAGAACAGTGATCGCATTCCTGGTCAGATTGGGCACCAGGGAATCGGAATCCGATGCATTCATGTGGATCATCCTTTTTGGTTGGAAAATATAGAATTTCTTGAATGAAATACGATAGATAGACAACTAATTTTTTTACTACACCATACAGAAATTGTCAAGGAGAAAGAGGAAAAAAATCAGGTGGGTGTTATTAGTTGTAATTGTTGTTTTTTTCTGGAGCCGGCCCGGTTTTCTTTTTGTGATTTTTCCCTTCCTCCGTTAAAATAATTTGTTCCAGGATTGACCAGTTTTTTTTATAAACCCTGAGGAGAGAAGCAAATGTCCTGAGGTGTTGGTTTTAGCAACATCCCATCCGTCGTCTCCTTTTTCTTCGCCTCTCTCCTTTCTTTAACTATTTATTCATTTATCCCGCAAGAAGAAAACAGAGGAGATACGCCTAAAAACACCTCCTCTGTGTCGGCCCACGGATATCACAATCTTTTTTCGCGGGTGTACTTTCTTTGTGACAGAATTTCTCCAGGAGGTTCCCTTTCACGGCGCGTCCGCAAGCTCACTTAATCATTACCCTTCCTCACACTGAGGGAACAACTTGCAATTCTTGATTGGCAATGGTATTCGATGAAGCGCAGTTTGACTAATCTTGTGGCAATTATTCATATCACACAAAAATCTGAAATGCTCCAATTGCCACTGAACTAAAATAAACAAGATATGTCTAACGATAGAATCTCTATTTGGTTTTTTCTTTTTTTCTTGAACTCTGTATGAATCCTGAGCGGATGATTCCCTGTCTTGAATCGCCCTTTTGATACCAAGTTGCATTCAAAAGTAGATCGAGGCGGCGACGATCAAAACGTGAAAAGTGAGACGTGAAGTGTGAAGTGTTTTAACATCTTACGTTTAACTTTTTACGATTTACGGAAACTGACGAGGAGCCAACAAAGATATACAAATGAAGGCGACTTGGTATGAGAATTGGATGAAAGTTTTTAATTCCTTAATCAAAAACCGTTTTGGGATTCTTTATTTGTTTTTTGCTGTCTTTCTCGTCCTCTCCTTTATCACCAGAACAATTTTTCTTATTGAATCGCTGCCTGAGCTTTCCTTAACCTTGTTCCTTCTGCTCAAAATATACAGCGTCGGCCTTTTTTTTGATGTCGTGGCCATGACCTATTGGGCGATTCCCTTTATTCTTTATCTCGTGTTCGTTCCGGATAAAATCTATCAGAGCAAGGCTCACCGGCTCCTTCTATACCTTGTTTCTTTTGTGAATATTTTTCTCCTGCTGTTTAGCGGGGTGGCTGAATACTATTTTTTCGACGAATTCAGCACCCGGTTTAATTTCATTGCGGTGGATTACCTTATTTATTCCCATGAGGTGGTAAACAATATTATCGAGTCGTATCCGATTTTTATTATCATGAGCGCGATTGCGGTTGTGTCAATCCTCCTTTTTCTTTTTCTCCGAAGACTTCTTGAGTGCTCGATACACGTTAAAAGCACTTTGAAAAACCGGGCGAAGACCAGCGTGGTTTTTCTTTTGTTTCCTCTTCTTTTTTATCTGTTTGTTGACATATCGTTTTCCGAGATATCGTCCAACAATTACGCGAATGAACTTTCCTCCAACGGCATTTACAATCTTTTTGCCGCGTTCAGAAACAATCAGATCCGCTATGAAACCTTTTATGCCACCCGGGACAACCGAGAAGTGTTCCGTCACTTAAGAGCTTTGCTTAAAGAAAAAAACAGTTCTTTTGTTACTGATGATGTTTTTGATATTACCCGAACGATTAAAAATAAAGGAAAGGAAAAGAGGCTCAATGTCGTAGTCGTAATGGTAGAAAGCCTCAGCGCGCATTTTTTGGGCGCCTTCGGGAGCTCTCAAAATCTTACTCCCAACCTCGACCTTCTGGCAAAGGAAAGCATCCTCTTTACGAACCTGCACGCTACCGGCACGAGAACCGATCGCGGGCTGGAGGCAGTTACCCTGTCAGTGCCCCCTATCCCGGGAAGGTCGATCATCAAACGGCCTCACAATGAGAATATGTTCACCTGGGGGACAATCATGAAGAGCAGGGGTTATGATCTGAAATTTATTTATGGCGGTTACGGATATTTTGATAACATGAATTATTTCTTCAGCCATAATGGCTTTGCTGTCGTTGACCGGGCCAATTTAACCAACCAGGAGATAAATTTTGAAAACGCCTGGGGAGTATGTGATGAAGATTTATTCGCTAAGGCGAGAGCGGAATTTACCCAGTCTTATCAGGCTCACAAACCTTTTTTGGCGGTTATCATGACCACCTCGAATCATCGGCCTTATACTTACCCCGAGGGAAGAATCACTATCCCGTCGGGTTCCGGAAGAAAAGGGGCAGTGAAATATACCGATTATGCGATCGGGAAATTTATCCGTGATGTACAAGAGGAACCGTGGTTTAAAGACACGGTTTTCATAATTGTGGCTGACCATTGCGCCTACGCGGCAGGAAGAATCTCGCTTCCGGTCAAAAAATATGTGATCCCTTTTCTTGTTTATGCACCGGATCATTTTCCTCCGCAAAAAATCGACAAACTGGCGAGTCAGATAGATATCGCCCCCACGGTTCTGGGGCTTTTAAACTTTAATTACACCACGAATTTTTTTGGAAAAGATATTTTTAAAATGCAGCCTGATCAGGAAAGAGCATTTATCGGTACCTATCAAAAGCTGGGTTATATGAAATCAAATCTCCTGGCAGTGTTGGATGTTAAGAAAAGGAAGGCGCTGTATCAATTCGACCGCACGACAGGGGAAATGAGGGAACGCGCACCTGATGAAAATTTGATTAACGAAGCGATCAGCTATTATCAGGGAGCGAATTACCTGTTTGAGAATCACCGTGACAAGGAGTAAAATAAAAAAGCCCTTTCCGAAGAAAGGGCTTAATTTAAAATTCGGCAACGTCCTACTCTCCCACTCCGTCACCAGAGCAGTACCATCGGCGCTGGAAAGCTTAACTTCCGTGTTCGAGATGGGAACGGGTGTTGCCTTTCCGCTAAAGTCACCGAAAAATCTTTTTCTATAAAAAAGACTACAATATCAATTAATGCTCTTTTTATTAAAACCTGGTCTGGGTAAGAACTAAATCCTTACCCAGGCCAAGTTATTTAAAAATTATGGTCAAGCCTCACGGCCAATTAGTACCAGTAAGCTAAATTCGTTACCGAACTTACACATCTGGCCTATCAACCTGGTAGTCTACCAGGGGCCTTTAGTCCCCGACTCTCGTCGGGAAGGGATATCTTATCTTGGGGTTGGCTTCCCGCTTAGATGCTTTCAGCAGTTATCCAATCCGAACGTAGCTACCCAGCTATGCCGCTGGCGCGACAACTGGTACACTAGAGGTTCGTCCATCCCGGTCCTCTCGTACTGGGGACAGCACCCCTCAAATATCCTGCGCCCACCACAGATAGGGACCGAACTGTCTCACGACGTTCTAAACCCAGCTCACGTACCGCTTTAATTGGCGAACAGCCAAACCCTTGGGACCTTCTCCAGCCCCAGGATGCGATGAGCCGACATCGAGGTGCCAAACCTCCCCGTCGATGTG
>DATEXU010000250.1:0-3583 GCA_035256645.1 Thermodesulfobacteriota bacterium
TGATCTGACTCGGTTAATTAATGTTAAACTGGGAATTTCGCGCAAGGATGATCAGCCTCCATTGCGCTGGTTTAAAGACCCGGTCCAGACTGGCCCTTTGGCAGGCAAGGTATTAAAAAGGGAAGAATTTAACACTATCCTTGACATTTATTACCAGTTGCGTAATTGGGATGCGGAAGGGAAGCCAAATCCAGAGGTTGAGAAAAATTTCGATTAAGAATTCGTACGCATTAGTTTTCTGCCCCCCCCGAAGAACTAAAAGGAGAGGCCCACCATCCAATCATCCGGACGATAGATTGCATCTATTGTGATCACGGCAACATCATTTTGTTCAAACAGAACCATTAAAGTTACGTGTTCCTTTCTTGAAATGACCGATAAATTTTCATAGTCAGGCAAAAAAAGGCCGTCAATCTTTAGGGCATTTGTCCAAACCGAGGTAATAAACCGTTTCATTTCCGGCCGTTCTTCCAGGGTGAGGTCAAAAGAAAGGTCGTCTTCCCAGAATTCATCCACAACCTCATAATCTCTTTTTTTTGCTTCTTGCCTCAGCTTATCTTTTTGTGACTCAATGGATTCACCGCCTTCGGAATAAAAACGGCCAAACAAAGCCACCCTTAATCTTTTCTGATCCATTGCCTTCCTCCTTGGTACTGAGCCTTGGATTTTTTCTTATTATATTAAATTTAATCCATTTTTGATTTTATTAGCAAGTGCAATAATATATACAAGGTTACCTAACACGGAAAAGAGTTGCTATTGACAAACCACCCCAAAAAGGTTAAAGTAAAAAACCTGATGATTCCCAGGAAACTATTGAAAATAATTTAAGGAAGTGGTGAGGTCCTGGTGGGCCTCCTGGACTTCAAATCCAGTGAGAGGCGTGAGTAACGTCTCTGGTGGGTTCGATTCCCATGCACTTCCGCCAATTTTCAAAACCCCCTTTTAATGGGGGTTTTAACTTTGAACGGTTAAATTTTGACATAAAGACAAAGTACGTTAAGATAAGGTTTAAAAACAAGGGAGGTTTTATGACAACGTGTGAGAAGTGTGGAGAAGAATTTAAACCTTATTGGCGCCTTGCTGAGGTTCAGGATAAAAGGTGCGAAAAATGTGAATACTTGGAGAAGGAGAGAAAAGACAAACGGATTTGGACCGCGTTGCTCAAAGCAGCGGTAGGTTTTCTATTAATCATTTTTACTCCCTCATCAAGCATCTGGCCCTTAAAAGTCTTGGGCTTTTTCCTCATCGCGCTGGGCTTAATTAAACTGATAGAGGATGCCCTCATGCATCGCCGTTCTCAAGAAGGACGCCTGCGAATGACGTCTCAAAGACCTTGAGCAAAAACTGGAAAAACACTGCCATGAAAATCGCTTTAGCCCAAATCAACACAACCATTGGCGACTTCGAAGGGAATACGGAAAAAATTTTCCAGTTTATTGACACGGCCCGCCAAAAAGCATGCGACCTTGTTGTTTTCCCTGAGCTTGCCATCCCCGGCTACCCTCCTACTGATTATACTGACAAACCAGACTTTGCCCAATCCAGCATGGAAAAATTGGACCATATTGCCAAAGCCTCTCAAGGTATCGGGATAATCCTGGGATACTTAGACATTAATCACGACCAGGAGGGCAAACCGTTTTATAATGGGGCTGCGTTACTCAATGAAGGAAAAATAATTTCCCGTGTCTTTAAGACACTTCTTCCTTCTTATGATGTGTTTGATGAAAATCGTTATTTTCAGCCCGGCAAATCCAACCAGGTCAGTCAGTTGTCAGGAAAGCGGTTGGGGATCACCATTTGTGAGGACATCTGGAACGATAAAGCCTTTTTCCATGAACACCTTTATTCTGACGACCCCGTGGAACTGCTGGTCAAACAAGGTTTAGATCTCCTGATTAATATTTCAGGATCACCTTTTTATGTGGGCAAAAGAGACCTCCGGATAAATATCCTCACGAATCTTGCCCGCAAATATCACATTCCGGTAGTATATGTAAATCTGGTGGGCGGAAATGACAGTCTTCTTTTCGATGGCGGCAGTATGGTCATTGACCCTCAGGGAGAAATACGAGCTTCAGCCAAAGAATTTGAAGAAGACCTGATTACTTTTGATGTGGAAACTAACCAGGGAGATCTTCACCTTTCAAGGAGCACTGATGAAGAACTTATATTTAAAGCGCTCTGCCTGGGAACAAGGGATTATGTCTCTAAATGTGGTTTTAACCACGTGGCCCTGGGCTTAAGTGGGGGGATTGACTCGTCACTCGTTGCCTGCATTGCTGCTCAAGCTCTGGGAAAAGAAAACGTCCTGGGAGTGGCTATGCCTTCCCTTTACTCTTCTCCGGCAAGTCTTGAGGATGCGCAGCTTCTTGCTCAGCGCCTGGGGATAAATTTTCGCAGCATCTCCATATCCGATATTTTTCAAATATACCTAAAAGAGTTGCAGCCTTCTTTTGCTCAGTATGAAAGCGACACTACCGAGGAAAATCTTCAAGCGCGCATCCGGGGTAACCTCCTCATGGCCCTGGCCAACAAATTCAATGCGTTAGTCTTAACGACCGGGAATAAATCCGAGATGGCGGTTGGATATTGCACCCTGTATGGTGATATGTGCGGAGCGTTGGCAGTTATTTCAGATGTGCCTAAAACCATGGTTTATAACCTCGCGCGTTACCTTAACCGCCGTGAGGAGATTATCCCCGCAAGGGTTATTACCCGACCGCCTTCAGCAGAATTAAAACCCGATCAAACTGATCAGGATACCCTGCCTCCCTACGATGTCTTGGATGATATTTTAACCGAGTATGTGGAAAAGAATCGAAGCATCGCGGAAATAATAAAGAAAGGCCATGATCCAAAAATTGTCCAGGATATAATCCGCCGAATCCACCTCAATGAATACAAGCGTAAACAAGCGCCCCCAGGGCTTAAAGTAACTACCAAAGCCTTTGGCGTGGGAAGACGATATCCTATTGCCCACCGTTTCACGTTATAGTGATTGCAATTTATCAGGCTGTTGAAAAAATATTGCTTTGTCACCCTGAACTCGTTTCAGGGTCTTATAATGTTTTTAACCGACAAGGATGCTGAAACAAACCTGTCCTGAAGATTCTGAACCAAGTTCAGAATGACACGTTCAGAGTTTAGCAGATCTCTTGCATATCTTGAGAGTTTTGCAGCAACCTGCTAATATAGAACCAAACAACAATAAGGAGGAATAGAAAAAGTATGACTGGTGAACTGAAGAGCACCTTAGACCTTGTTATGGAGAAACTAAAAGGAGTGGAAACAGAATTGCCCGGTCTTACGCAAGCTCAGAAAGAGCGCATTGCCGAGATAAGGCGAAAATATGAAGCTAAAATTGCGGAAACAAAAATTCTGACCACAGACAAAGAAAATCTCGGGTTTGAGATTCTGAAATTAGAAGAAAAACGAAAAGAAGAGATTGAAAAGGTTTATCAGGGGGTCTAATAATCGGGGCGAGAGGATTTGAACCTCCGACCTCATGCGCCCAAGGCATGCGCGCTAACCAGGCTGCGCTACGCCCCGAAAAGGTTTAATATTACCATCATCATCC
>DATEXU010000251.1:0-14400 GCA_035256645.1 Thermodesulfobacteriota bacterium
ATCGTTTGCCGTTATTGTGCCGTGTTTATAATGAAAGAGAAAATATTATGTCAAAATCCAATAATCCCTTAATAAGCTTGATTGTTTCGGTTTACAATATTTCGAAATATTTGGAAAGATGCCTCAACAGTATCATTGAACAAAGTTATAAAAATATCGAAATACTATTAGTCGATGATGGTTCGACGGACAGCAGCGGCCACCTATGCAACCTCTATCAAGAGAAAGACAACCGCATTAAAGTAATCCATAAAACCAACAATGGCCTTTCCAGCACCCGCAATGCGGGACTTGCTGTAATGCAAGGCGACTATGTCGGATTTGTCGATGGCGATGACTTTATCGATACATACATGTATGAAACCTTGGTTAAAGCTATGTTAGATAATGAGGCCGACATCGTTCAAACTGGTTTTCGCCATATTGATAAACATGGCAACCTGGTTGACACCATAACCTTTAAAAAAGCCTCGTACACTAACTTAGAAGATATGTTATATGCTCACTTTGAAGAAAAAAATATTCATACTGGGGTATGGACAAAATTATATAAAAGTAAACTTTTCGAAAACATCAGATTTATAGAAGGACATGTATTTGAAGACTTTGCTCTATTACCATCTCTATTAAATGAATGTAAAAGATTCATTGTCATAGATGGAGCTTTTTATAACTATGTTTCCAATCCAGAAAGTATTAGCAGAGATAAAGTAAATTTAAATGTTATTAAAAGCAGATTAGAAGTACCGTTATATGTATTAAAAGACATAGAAAAAATTAATAAAAACTTTATTGAGTATGCTTATAAATATATATGTAATAGTAGTATTAGAGGTTATTACAGCCTTAAGAGAACAAAAAAAATAGATAAAGAAGCAAAGAAAGAATATATAAAAAAAATAATTATCCAATACGAAAAATATTTTAAAATTTATAAAAAAGACCCCTCATTTAAAAAACAAGGGTTATATGGAAAAATTAGATTATACTTTTTTCCAATAATCCCATATATTACTTATTTAATTATTGAATTTAAAAACTTGATAAGAAAATTTAAAAAATTGATTATTCTAAAAATACCCATAAGTATTAATCGAAAAATATAGAAATCTAATTTTTTTAATTTTACTCTGGTAATAAATCTTCAGAGTTGCAGTGCTCGATAGCATTCGACCTAAGAAGGTGCGAACGTTCTGCGGGTCCTACTCTGGTAACAGGAAAGATTTGGATGAAGTTTATAGAATAACCTTGAAAACCGTATCTTGAGGTCGGACTCGGTCTTTCACTTTTATCCCGACCCGATCACCTTTTTTGGCAAGGGATACCGAGTTTTTCTCGATCTGCATGGAATCGACCGTCTGCTGAAGGTCGGTGGTGTGTCCTTTGATGTGAATGGTATCTCCTACCTGAAGACCTTCACCGGTAATTTCGAGTGCGGCCACATTAATTTTAGCGAAATAATCCGTAACTCTTCCCATTTCTTTTTCTTCCATACCGTCCCCCTTATTTTGAAAGAGTTTCAAAAAAGAGCTATAAAGCGGTAATTAATAAAAAATATATTATAATTTTTCAATGATTGCAATAAGAATCTTTCCACAATGGTTTTTGCGTCACCGGATGAGCCGCTTTAGTCTCTCCAAGTCTTTGCGGGTAAAACCTTCCCATTCGCAGGGGAAAATAGAATTGTTGTGAAATAAGGGTTCGTTTACCAGGTCAAACCGGGAGGCTTTGATCGTTTCCTCCCAAAGGATTGTTCCCGGGATAGGGGAGTATTCGGCAAGATGAGGTCGCGCCCCGCAGTCCTTAACGAATGTGATACTTTCCTCAACTTCTTCCGCTCGTTGTCCGGGAAGGCCCGCTAAAAGATAAATCCCAATCTCTTCTTTGGAAAAGCCTGCTTTTTTGAGGCTATTTACCGTCTGAGTAAATTCCGCACGCGTAGTTTTCTCCCCGGTTTTTTTCATAAGGTTTTCATTTGCGGTCTCCAGACCAAAGCGGATAGTTTTAAATCCGGATAAATACATAAGCCGGGCTATTTCGTCGGTCATTCCTCGGATATGGACACCATTGGGGGTGTGAAAATTACAGGTAATGCTTCGGCGAATAATTTCTTTCATAAGCGGTATTAATCGTTTTTCGGGTTCAAAAAGAAGCGCATCATCATAAAAAGCGAAGTTAGTTACTCCATGGTGTTTCCACCAAAACTCAATTTCGTCCGCAACCGCAATTGGATCTCGCGAGATATAAGGGTGATTTAACAAACCCGAAGCACAGTAAGGGCATCGATAAGGACACCCTCGGGAAGTTAAAATGCAGACGTACGGCAAATGATTATACAGATCGAACGCAGGATAGGGAAAGGAATCAAGACATTTCGGGTTCGGGGTAAAAGTAAGGTCTTTACCCGCACGTGAGGAAACAAGTTTAAGCGCCTCACTGACATCAGGGCCAGAAATCACGATGTCTGCTCCTGACTTTGCTTTCGCATGCCCGGGGCAAAGCGTGGCATAAACTCCACCTAATATGATCGGAGTTTTTGGAAATATTTCTCGGGCATGCTTTATCACTTCAAATACTCCCGGATACCAATAAGTCATCGCAGAAGTGATCAAAATGACATCAGGCTGAGGCGAGCTTATAAGCAAATCATGAAAAACCTCCGAAGAAATTCCATATTGATTATACCTTTGAGGAATTGTTTTTAGTGCTTCCGGCTTTTCAACTTTTGTCTTTAAAAATTTTCCTTTCCCGCTTTCCTTCCTTCGCTGAGATAATGCGGGGAAAGATTGATAAACAGGGCCAAGGCAATCAATATAATGTATGAAGAAGCCATTTTTTCTTAACAGGGCGGCCACGTAAAGAAAACCGAGTGGTTTGGCCCAAAAATCATACGCCGCAAAATCATAAATCCAAGGGTTGATCAAGAGGAGATTAGAAGGTTTTCTTTTTATAGCGAATTGCCTCAAATAAAATGTTGCCAAAGGAGGTGAATAAACAGGGTCGAGGCGAGCGTGAATAGCCATGCCGAATTTTCGGGTGAGTGCCCGCCGCCTCACCCTTTGCGTTACAATAGGAACGGGAAAATTCCTGTGGATCGAAACGGTAAAGCAAAAAGGGACAAAACAGTCCGAATGGAAAAGACCTCCCAATAACCTATCATCAGCTCTTTTCTTGTTTCTCCGTTTTTTTTATGCGTGATCTTAGTGAATGATAGAGCTTTGGATATTTAGCTTTTATTTTTTCTTTTAGCTTATGAAATGTTGGACTTTCTTTGGAAAGGATCATTGCTCCAATGGCAAGAAAAAGGATGCCCTGGAGGAAAGGAAGAAAAAGTCCCAGTATCCCTAATACGATAAAAATATAGCCAATAACCAATTTATAATATTTTTTAATCACCTGTTTCATATTTCATTTTCGCCAAAGGCTGAATTATAGGATACCGGAGTGATGGAATGCGGCGGACGGGGGTAAAAAAGACTACTCCTTAATTAATTTTTTTTAAATACCCCGTCCGCTTGCGACGGGGTTAGACGCGGTGGTAAAGAGCCGTGGATGTCATTCCCGTGAATACCCCGAAGGGCACAAGAACGGGAATCCAGAGGGTGGGTATCAGGGACTAATAAAAAAGCGCTTAGTCGCTTTACCTTAGTTTCTGGATTCCGCATCAAGTGCGGAATGACAGAATTTAAATTCTTTGATATCCCGCTGCTTGCGGCGGGGTATTTCATTTTGCATTATCTTAAGAGAAGAATCGGCTAATGCTACGACGGCTCTAAATCCGGCAAAGCGTGATCTCGGTCACTATAACCTAAAATTCTATAGAGGAGACGGGCAGCCGTAATTTCTGACCGTGCCTCTTCAGCTAAAGGACGTAATTCAACAATATCAAAGGCTCGGATTTTTGATCGGGCACTTATTTGTTCGAGGATATGATCGACCATTTCCCAGTTTAAGCCTCCAGGTTCAGGATTACCAACACCAGGAACCACCGCCGGGTCAAAGCCATCCAAATCAATAGTTAGATAAATGTCTTCGGGGAGTTTGGCAAAAAAAGAGTCCAAGTTTCGATCGGAAAGTTCATGACTAAACAAGGTAGTAATTTTTTTTTCTTGAATAAGGCTGAATTCTTCTTTGGAAAGGCTGCGAATGCCGATTTGAAACAACGGGGCATAATCTAAAACCCTGCGCATCGCACACGCATGACTGAAAGGATTGTTCTGGTACGAGTCCCTAAGGTCAGCATGGGCATCGATTTGGACTACGCCCAGGTTAGGGAAAAGCTTCTTGGCTGCTTTTACGGACCCTACAGTAATGGTGTGTTCCCCCCCTAACAAAACTACAAGCTTGTTTTGTTTTAAATGAGAAAATACTTCGGTTTCTACGTGGCTTAAAAAAATTTCCGGATCCGGACTGATTGTCATAAAAGGCAAGACATGAATTCCCATTCGAAAGGGTTCCCGTTTAAGTTTTTCATCGAAAAGTTCGATTTGGCTGGCAGCATTAAGGATGGCTTGTGGTCCTTGAGCAGTTCCTTTTAAAAAGCTGGTTGATTGTTCGTACGGTATTGGGAGGATGACCGCTTGGGCTTGGGCATACCCGCTGAATTTTTCGGGAGTATCTCCAAACACTAAGTGAGTCATTCTAAAAAAAAGATGGCAGCAGATAAGACCGTAGTCCAGCCATTTTTCTTACAGACCGCGGTTTGGGTGATGTTTCTGGTCTGGATGATTTTTCCACTGATGCGGTAAATTTCTTTTTTTTCATCCCACGCAGCATCCATATCGAATTCTACCCCTAAAGATTTTGCTAACATGGACGCTGCCAAGTCTTCAGCATAATCTCCTGCTTCTTGATTGGTTTCTCCGAAAGAATGATGTTCGGAGAGATAGCCATAGTCATTTTTATTTGATGGTATGGCAAGACCAACTGAGGCGGCAATCATTCGGCGGTTTTCATTGGATTGATTTTTGCTCAAAACACAAAAAACGATCTCCCCGGGCCTAAACAATTTGATGCCCTCTTGTTTTGAAATAACTTTGCATCCCGGAGGAAGGATACTCGATACCTCAACTAAATTTAAATGAGATATTCCAGCGTCTTGTAAAGCTTGTTCAAAGCTGGCGAGCCGTTCTTTGCTAAAACCCACCCCTTTAGTTAAAAAGATTTTTTTCGGAACAAGATCAAACATTCTTTTTGACCTCTCTAAATTTATTTAGTAATTAAAATATCATTTTAATCACTTTGTAAATAATTTTTATAAAACATTCACTCTACAAAGGCAACGACTTTTTTCCTTTTCTCAATAAATTTTTATCATTAATTCTAAAAACAATTCTTATAAAAAATTGTCTAATCATTTATAAAGACGGGCCCAATTGCCTTGACATAAAAACAAATATGATTATTCTATAGATAAAATCAATTTTAGGAGGCAGACAATGTTTTTTGATCCTTTGTATCTTCTTTTTATGGCTCCCGCTTTCCTTATTTCCATTTTAGCACAACTATGGGTAAAGGGGTCATTTTCAAAATACTCAAAAATAACCAGTCAATCCGGTTATTCGGGGGCAAAAGCAGCGTATAACATTTTAAAAAGAAACGGGATTGACAATGTTTCCATAGAGGAAACCACCGGATTTTTAGGGGATCATTATGACCCGAGGACAAAATCATTACGTCTTTCTCCTGATGTTTATCGAAGCAATTCTTTGGCTGCCATAGGAGTGGCTGCCCATGAAGCTGGGCATGCTCTTCAACACGCTCAAGGTTATCTTCCCCTTCATTTCCGTTCGCGTTTGGTGCCTGTTGCCAGCATTGGTTCAAATTTGGCTTGGCCGCTTCTTTTTATCGGTCTTTTTCTAAAATCCATGATGATGGTTAAGTGGGGGATTCTTTTATTTTCCGGAGTAGTGCTATTTCAACTTGTTACTCTGCCGGTTGAATTTAACGCCAGCAGACGGGCCTTGGCCGCATTGAGAACCAGCTCTCTCGTAAGTGAAGAGGAAATTGATGGTTCACGAAAAGTTTTAACTGCTGCCGCTATGACTTATGTGGCAGCAGCAGCAGCGGCCATTCTTCAATTACTTTATTTTTTGCTCCGCTCCGGCTTATTAGGGAGGAGAGATGATTAATCTTTGGGGATGGTAAAAACAAAGTTTGACCCATCGTGCTTGGGTTCGTACCAGATTTTTCCACCGTGCCCTTCGATAATTTCTTTAACAAAGTAAAGGCCAACGCCCGCGCCTTTAACATTTTTTGTTTCTTCGCCCTCAATCCGAGAAAATTTTTGAAAAAGCTTTTTCTGTTCGGTTGGATCGAGAGGACGACCAGTGTTAAACACATTTAAGCGATAATGGTCTCCCCAGTCCTCAAAACCAAATGCTATGGTGCACCCCACCCCCCCGTATTTTATGACATTGCTGAAGAGGTTTCGATAAACAGAGAGAAGCCAGATCCGATCAGCAGTAATGCTAATCCTTCCCTCGGGAATACCTCCCATGGATTCATCAATCAAGATTTTATTTTGTGCAAACGCTTCTGAGAATTCTTCTAAAAGAGGATTAATGATATCAATCCGGTAGTCTATCTTTTCTTTTTTTATTTCTATGTGGCCGGAAAATAGACTCGCTTCTCCCAGGTAGGTATTCAAGGTAAGGGAAAGGCTGTTGGATCTTCGGTAGAGACCGTTTACCACTTCTTTTACCTTAGGATCAAGTTTTCCGTAAAGTTCTTTTTCCAATACTTTTAGTCCAACAGCAATACTATTTAAAGGCCCTCTAATATCATGGGAAGCAACGGTAAGCATATCAATTATGTGTTGGGTTAGCCTTTTATTATATTCTACGAAATCAAAAAAGTGAATTCCCATCCCGAGGCGACGGGAATACTTTTCTAAAAAGAATAGATCATGGTCATGGAGGGGGTAATGGCTTTTAACTTCAAGGGCGCCGATAATAACTTTTTCGTTGGAGGGGGAGTTCATTTCCTCCTGAATATTATGTTTTCCCCGAATGGGAAAAACTGCTTCAGTTTTTCCTTGGGATGGAACGAAGGTATGCTCCTGAAAAATTATTTTTTTTATTTCCTCAGGCAGTCTTTTTTTATAATGAAGGTCCCAGAAAAAAATGTTTGTTTTTTTTGTTTCCGAATTTTTTTCTTCCTTTAAATAATAGATGCATGAGTCATACCTATAGCATTCTAAAAGAATGGCTTTTGAAAAATAGTCGCATTCTTCTTTGGTATCACTTTCCCGAAGAAACTCCTGTAAAAAATTTAAAACTTCTGCCTTCGAGAATTGTTGAGTTTCCTTTTTCCCAAACCCATAAATTTCAAAATCAGCTATTTTTTCTTTGACCCGATTCTGAAAATAGGCAAATGTTTTATCATTCATTTTTGCTAAAAAAATATTTTAATAAACTAATTAGGAATTTAAAATAAAGTATAACTTAAATTATTAACTATTACAATGCTATTCATTAATTCATCTAAAACAAGAATAAAATTAATTTAATTTATATTGTTAATTAAAGGGAATGATGAACATCCTGGTTTCCCAAGGGTTTAATTCGAAAAGGGGGAAATATTCTACGCTTTTATATTGTTATCTTTATTGAAAGACTTGTTCAAAACACAGTAAAGGATCTTTTTCGTATTTCGGGATCTGTAGTGGAAAATTATTTCAATTGATTATCTCGTGAGCAACTTTTTTTTAACTGAGTGTTTTTATATTGCAATTACTATGTCAGATCAATCATAATTCAGCCTTAAAAATTGATGGTAATATGAAAAAAAACTTAATAAGAAGGTACACCTGATGAAAAAAATATCAGTTTCTTTTTTTGTTTTAATTTTTACTCTTGGCTTATTCATCGGAGGTTCTTGGGCAGGATCGTCATCTTCACCATCGGGAAATGAAGCAACAGCCACT
Source organism: Thermodesulfobacteriota bacterium (assembly GCA_035256645.1). Classification (GTDB taxonomy): domain Bacteria; phylum Desulfobacterota; class WTBG01; order JAGOGO01; family JAGOGO01. Next base: position 7,928 of record DATEXU010000251.1, read on the forward strand.
GCTAATCAATGCCCGGTAAAATTTGACAAACACAGCGATGAATTAGGCAAAAAACTTCCTCTGTGGGCAATCCTGCCGTTTGTCGGCATATTATTGTCAATAGCTATTTTCCCCTTAGTTGCGCCGCATTTCTGGCATCACCATTACCCTAAGGTTGCAGCTTTTTGGGCGCTGATTTTCGCGATCCCCTTTCTTTATTTTTACCATAGTGCCGCAATGCATAAAATTCTTGACATCTTTATTGTCGACTACATTCCCTTTATTATTATGCTCTGGGCCTTGTTTACGATCGCCGGAGGGATTGTCCTTAAAGGAACTTTAAGGGGAAACCCAATGACAAACACCGTTCTTTTAGCGGTCGGAACGTTAATTGCGTCATGGGTTGGAACCACTGGCGCTTCAATGATTATGATCCGGCCGGTTTTGCGGGCTAATGCTCACCGAAGAAAAAAAGCCCACATAATCTGTTTTTTCATCTTTTTAGTAGCCAATATTGGCGGCTCTCTTACTCCCTTGGGCGACCCGCCCCTTTTTCTTGGTTTTCTCCACGGGGTTCCTTTTTTCTGGACATTGAAACTTCTCCCGGAAATGTTATTTGCGAGCAGTCTTCTACTCATTCTTTTCTTCTTTATCGACCGTTATTATTACCGACGAGAACCACTTAACGTTTCTATAGATACTAAAAAAGAAAAATCACCAGTTCGTTTGGAAGGATGGCATAATTTTTTCTTTTTAGCAGGGGTAGTAGGAGCAATTTTATTGAGCGGATTCTTAAAATGGGAAGAAATAACTATTTTTGGAATCGCAATTCCAAAACAAAATATCCTGCGCGATCTTTTGATGATCGGTATGGGGATGCTTTCTTTAAGGTTTACCAAAAAACAGTTGCGCAAAGCAAATGAGTTTAGTTGGGAACCGATAAAAGAAGTGGCTTATCTTTTTGCGGGAGTTTTTATGACGATTATTCCCGCTCTCGCTATTCTTAAGGCCGGGAGTGAAGGAGCATTTGCTTTTTTAGTCAATGCGGTTAAAGAGCCATATCATTATTATTGGATGACCGGTGGACTTTCTTCTTTTTTAGATAACGCACCCACGTATTTAACTTTTTTTAATTCTGCTCTGGGGAAATTGCAGATACCTGAGCAAATGGTTGGGCAAATTCTTCTTGGGGGTGGGGGTGATTGTTTTGTCTATCAAGAGTTTATATCATTTTTAAAGGCAATTTCTCTGGGCTCAGTTTTTATGGGGGCAAACACCTATATCGGGAATGCGCCTAATTTTATGGTAAAATCAATAGCTGAAGAAGCAGGGGTAGGGATGCCGAGCTTTTTTGGGTACATGTTTAAATACTCTATCCCGATTTTAATTCCGCTTTTTATTATTGTAACTTTTGTGTTTTTTTAGAAAGAGGAAAGGAGTGAAATGGAAAAAATTTTCTATGAATTACTTATCGAAGGTCATTTACCCGTAACTAAGGGCTTTATTTTCGGATTATTGGAAGGCAGCAAGAGAACCGGAACAGTTATTTTGAGCCAAGAGAATAACATAAAGACCGAGACCTTAGGTGAACTTTTTATGGAGTTGACGCACCTTCACGAGACTCTGTGCCATGTGGTTATTGAAGAAGACCTTCTTAACGTGATTAAAAACGGTTTGGAAAATACATTTAATGTGTTGAAGTTAAAGCTTAAGGGAGTGAGAAAAATAAAAAAGGCGTCTTTTCATTTTCACTATGAGGTTTACGCCAAGAAATACGGTGAAGAAATAAAAAATATTTTTAAAAAGTTACCTCAACCGTTAAAAATTTCTGCAGATTACCAACCTCACGAAGAGATTCATCCTGATGCAAAGGGCATAGAATTTTTTGCCCCGCTTCATGAGTATAACCTTAAAGCAGATGGCTCGGTAGAAGGGCCGATTGATGTTTTGTTATCCTTTTATAAAAAAATCCAAGAATATGAATTGATAAAAGAGGAGCCTATTATTCTTCATTTTGAGCATTAGCTTTATTCACGGGTCTATAAAATTTTAAATGATAAAATCTTTATATGCTGTGTCGTTACGTGATTATGATAAATGTTTAAATTTTTCTCCGGAGCATGACTTTGTGAAAAGCATTACGCCATCTTTCCCATCTCCTGCCACACCAACTTCTGTACCTCAACCATCAACATCATTTTCATAACCTCCGCCTTTTCCCCCAAAAAGAAACTAAAAAGTCTTCTCGAATTTTTACCCCTTGACAGGTAGGAACGGTTAATATAATTCTAATAATCATCATTGTATAACTCTTTAGCGGAGGAACTTGGTTCTATGACATCTAAAATTACTTCCTTTGCCATGACCTTTGACGATGTTTTACTCCTTCCCGGAAAAACAGAAGTATTACCTAAGAATATTGATGTAACTACTCGATTAACAAAGAGAATTACTATTAATATTCCCCTTCTTAGCGCCGCTATGGATACGGTAACAGAGTCAGCAACTGCGATCGCTGTGGCCAGAGAGGGAGGGGTAGGCATTATTCACAAAAATTTATCAATCGAAGAACAAGCTATTGAGGTAGAGAAAGTCAAGAAATCCGAGAGCGGAATGATTATCGACCCGATAACCATGGATCCTGACCAGAAACTCTATGAAGCTTTAGAAGTGATGGGACAATATAAAATTTCGGGTGTGCCGATTACGAAAAATGGAAAATTGGTTGGAATATTGACTCATCGCGATGTTCGGTTTGAGATTAATCTCAAGCAGAAAATCTCCCAAATAATGACGTCAAAGAATTTGGTCACCGCTCTTGAGGGAATCACATTAGAAGAATCAAAAAAAATTCTCCACAAACATCGGATTGAAAAGCTTCTGGTCGTGGATAAAGAAAATAACTTAAAAGGCCTTATCACGGTTAAGGACATAGAAAAGATAAAAAGGTACCCTTTAGCTGCCAAAGATTACTTAGGGCGTTTAATGGTAGGGGCTGCTATTGGGGTTGGCGCGGACCGGGAGTTGAGGACCGAGACACTTTTGAAGGCTGGGGTGGATGTTTTAGCGATTGATACTGCTCATGGACATTCCAAAGATGTAATTGAGGCAGTAAAGCGTACTAAAAAGAATTTTCCGGAATGTAACCTTATTGCCGGGAATGTTGCTACCAGCGAAGCAACCGAGTGTCTGATAAAGGCGGGAGCAGATGCAATAAAAGTCGGTATGGGGCCGGGATCGATTTGTACTACCCGGGTAGTTGCTGGAGTAGGGGTCCCCCAAATAAGCGCTATTTTGGAATGCGCTATCAAAGCGAAAAAATATGATATTCCTATTATCGCAGATGGAGGAATAAAGTACTCTGGAGATATAACCAAAGCTTTAGCGGCAGGAGCACATTCAGTGATGATCGGTTCTATTTTTGCGGGAACTGATGAAAGCCCCGGGGAAACGATTCTTTTTCAAGGGAGGAGTTATAAAGTCTACCGAGGCATGGGCTCCCTTGAAGCCATGAAAAAGGGGAGTAAAGACCGCTATTTTCAAGAAGAGGTGGAAACTTTGAGCAAACTGGTTCCCGAAGGGATTGAGGGAAGGGTACCTTACCGCGGTCCCATCTCTTTGAGTATTTATCAATTGATCGGAGGGTTAAAAGCAGGCATGGGATATGTGGGATGCAAAAACCTTGAGGAACTCAGGACCAAGGGAAAATTTATTCAAATTACCCCGTCAGGCCTTCAGGAAAGCCACGTTCATAATGTTATTATTACCAAAGAGGCTCCCAATTATTGGTTGGATTAAATAAATTTCTTCCTCTTTTTATTTTGACCTTTTTAAAAAAAATTTTCTAACTTTCCTTTTTACCCTATTGCCGGTCGGTTTTCCGAGGGGCCTCATGAGTTGCTTTTTATCATGATGAATGATCTTTATTTTATCCTAAATTGAGCGATTTTCATTACAAAACCAGTAGGACAGGCGTCTCGCCTGTCCTACTGGGTGAAATGACCGGACAGCCGGGACGGCTGTCCTACCGTGGTTTGGGCGCCTTAGCAAACAAGAATCGCTCAATTTAGGTTTATGATTGTTTTTGTGGAGTTATTTTTCGGTTTGGAAGTCTATTGTAATCGAAGAAAGGAGAAGAAATGCGCATCGGCGTAATGAGTGATACCCATGGGGGGCTTAAGAGCTGGAGAGAAATTATCAACGGAGTGTTTTCCGATGTTGACCTTATCCTGCATGCCGGAGATATTTTTTATCATGGTATCCGCAATCCTCAACCGGAAGGTTATGATACTGTTAACTTAGCCCAGGCAATAAATGATCTTAAGAAACCTCTGGTCGCGTGCAAAGGCAATTGTGATTCTGAGGTGGATCAAGTGGTGGTGGATATTCCGATCCAATCACCTTATGCGTTGTGTCACTTTAATGGGCTGAATATTTTGCTCCACCATGGGCACTTACTGAGTGATGAGGAGGTATTGCGGTTGACTTCACATTGGAATTATGGGGTTTCAATTTCCGGACATACCCATGTCACACGTCTGGAACAAAAAAACCAGGTAGTGTTTTTAAATCCCGGATCCCACTCTTTGCCCAAAGGCGACGGCGTCCCTACGGTAGCCCTTATTGAAACAAAGGGTGCAAAGGCAATGATAGATATCATAGATTATCAACAGGCAAAATCTCTTAAAAATCTTGTGATGGAATAAAAATCGCGCTCATGGCTAAAGTTAAAACCATCTTTTCCTGCCAGTCGTGCGGTTACCAAAGCTCCAAATGGCTTGGGAGGTGTCCTGAGTGTGGAGGGTGGAATACTTTGGTGGAGGAAGTAATCTCTTCCCCGGATACTCCTTATTCATCGCTTGATCTCCCTTATGAAAGATCATCACCCCAGACATTAAACGAAATCGAGCTGGGTAGCGAGGAGAGACTTCTTACCACTATCGGGGAGCTTGACCGGGTATTGGGGGGAGGGATTGTTCCAGGATCGGTTATCCTTATTGGAGGAGATCCTGGAATTGGGAAATCAACCTTACTTCTCCAGGCACTTAATAAACTTTCAGCCGATGGGAAAAAGGTTCTTTATGTTTCGGGAGAAGAATCTGTACGACAAACCAAAATGCGGGCGGAACGGCTTGGGGTCTCGAGTGCCAATTTATTGGTGCATGCGGAAAATTCCTTGGAAGTGATCATCAAAGGGATTATTGACGTGAAGCCTATGGCAGTAGTTATTGATTCCATTCAAACCCTCTTTATGAACGACCTCCAATCGGCACCCGGGACGGTAAGTCAGGTTCGAGAGTCATCAGGCAAATTAATTTTTTTGGCTAAAAAAACCGGTATCCCGATTTTTCTTGTTGGCCACGTTACCAAGGAAGGGGCGATTGCCGGACCGCGGGTTTTGGAACATATGGTGGACACTGTTCTCTATTTTGAAGGAGATCGCGGACATCCCTACCGGATTTTACGTTCGGTCAAGAACCGTTTCGGCTCAACCAATGAAATTGGTGTGTTCGAGATGAGGGATAGCGGCTTGGAAGAAATTCTAAGCCCTTCTGAGTTTTTTTTAGCCGAACGGCCGTTAAATGTGTCCGGATCGGTGGTGATTGCGTGCATTGAAGGTTCAAGACCTCTTTTGATCGAGCTTCAAGCCTTAGTGAGTTATACCAATTTTGGCGTTCCTCGGAGGACCTCTCTTGGGGTTGACTATAACCGGGTGTCATTGCTCGTGGCCGTGTTGGAGAAAAAAGCGGATTTAAGTTTTCTCAACCAGGATATATTTGTCAACGTGGCGGGAGGGATCAGGGTTGATGAACCTGCGGTTGATCTCGGCATTATTATGGCCTTGGCATCAAGTTTTCGGAACCGGTCGCTTGATCCCCGTACGGTAATTTTTGGCGAGGTGGGGCTAACGGGTGAGGTGAGGGCCATCAGTCAGGCGGAACGGCGGGTTAGAGAAGCATCAAAAATGGGTTTTTCCCGGTGTCTGATGCCGAAAAACAATGTCAGTCAGTTATCCAGCGATTTAAACATCGAGTGTATTGGTATTGATTCTATTGAAAAAGCGTTGGATTTTCTTTAGGGAACATTTTTATGCATAAAAAAATATTATTTTTTTGCTCCGAGGGGCTGCCGTATATTGCCTGCTTGCTTACTCTGTTTCTTGCAATAAGCGTGTATGCTTTTAAGAGACCAGCTTTGGTGGTGCTTGCTATTGTTGTAGCGCTTCTTTTTTTTGAGGTGTGCTATTTTTTTCGTGACCCGGAAAGGAAAATACCCCAAGCCTCAAACGTTATTGTTTCGCCGGCAGATGGGAAAATCATCGCTATTAAAACAATGAAAGAAGATATTTTCTTAAAACAAGAATGTATCCGGGTAAGTATTTTTATGAACATCTTTAGTGTTCATGTAAATCGCGCTCCGATTTCCGGTACCATTGAATATTACCACTATAATCCGGGAAAATTTATTTCTGCTTTTAAAGAAAAAGCCTCCTT
>DATEXU010000252.1:0-3980 GCA_035256645.1 Thermodesulfobacteriota bacterium
TTTGCTCATTTGTCCTTCGCCTCCACAACAACTAAATTATACCAAGTTGCATTCAAAAGTAGATCGAGGCGGCGACGATCAAAACGTGAAAAGTGAGACGTGAAGTGTGAAGTGTTTTAACACCTTACGTTTAACTTTTTACGATTTACGGAAACTGACGAGGAGACAACAAAAATATACAAATGAAGGCGACTTGGTATTATAAGGAAAAATGGCGAGAGTAATCTGTATTGCCAATCAAAAAGGTGGGGTTGGTAAAACAACCACCGCGATAAACTTAGCAGCCTCTCTGGCGTTGAGTGAAAAAAGTATCCTTTTACTTGATGCTGACCCTCAGGGGAATGCCTCGAGCGGCGTTGGCTTAAGTAAAGACAAAATCAAAAACAATCTTTACCACGCTATTCTTGATGGCCTTAAGGTTGAAGAAGTAATTTACTCCACCGAGGTATCTTGCTTACGAGTTATCCCCTCTCACCCTGACCTTTTCGGCGCGGAAGTAGAACTCGTAAATTTACCTAATCGAGAAGGAAGGCTCCGCAACCTTATTGAACCGGTTCGCTCAGAATTCGACTATATCCTGATTGACTGTCCGCCCTCATTGGGGTTTTTGACCTTAAATGCTTTAACTGCCGCGGATTCGGTTCTCATTCCGGTTCAGTGTGAATATTATTCTTTGGAGGGGCTCGCTCACCTTTTCGAAACCTTGCGGCGAGTAAAAAAAGCGCTCAACCCAGGCTTGGCTATGGAAGGGATACTGCTTACCATGTTTGATGTGAGAAACAAGCTTTCCCATCTTATTGTCCAAGATATCCGAAATCATTTTAATGACCGGGTGTTCACGGTTATTATTCCCCGAAATGTTCGCCTCAGCGAGTCCCCCAGCTTTGGGAAGCCAGCATACTTTTATGATAAAAACTCTCGAGGGGCGCAATGTTATTTAGAGTTGGCTCGAGAGATTATCCAGAAAAGGAGAAATCCCCATGAATAAGAAGACGACTTTGGGAAAAGGCTTAAATGCCCTCTTCCCTGATATTGGCTCGGTCATGGAAGAAGGAGGTAAAACTGGGGGGGTAGCGACTCTTTTAGACATTGAGGCTATACATCCCAATCCTTATCAACCCAGAAAATTTTTTGATCCGGAAAAAATTGAGGAATTAGCTGTGTCTCTTCGCTCAAGCGGAATCATCCAGCCCCTGGTAGTAAGAAAGGGTTCCGATGGATATGAATTGATCGCCGGAGAAAGGCGCTTGAGAGCCGCTATTAAAGCTGGCTTAAGAGAAGTACCTGTAATTATTAAAAATGTTTCTGATGATCAAGTTCTCAAGCTCTCTTTAATCGAAAATCTTCAGCGGGAAAATCTAAACCCCGTAGAGGAGGCCGAGGCTTATTATCGTTTGATCGAAGACTTCAAGCTCCTTCAAGAAACTGTAGGGGAGGTGGTTGGCAAAAATCGTTCCACCATTACCAACGCGCTTCGACTTCTTAAGCTTCCGGAGGAAATCAAGAAAGATTTATCGTTGGGAAAAATTTCTTCTGGACACGCTCGGGCCATCTTGGTTCTGGATAACAATGTCAAGCGGCTTACGCTTCATCGGGAGATCATTAAACGGGAGCTTTCGGTCAGGCAAACGGAAGAACTGGTTAAGCATTGGAAAGAGGGAAAGCATCTTCCCGCTCCTCGCAAGGAACCGGTTGAAATTAAATCTATTAGAGAAAATCTCCAAAGGGCTCTCGGCACCCAGGTTAAGATTCTTAGGAAGGGGAAGCAAGGGAAAATCGAAATTTTATTTTTTTCAGATGATGATCTTGAGCGGATCCTGGAAATAATTCAAGGAGGAAAATAATCCCATGGCGGAAAAAAATAATACTTTACCGGCAAACGGCAGTGATTATACTGCGGATAAAATAAAAGTCCTCGATGACCCTACCGCGGTTCGAAAACGACCCGCAATGTATATTGGGAGTACGGGAAACAAGGGCCTCCATCATTTGGTGTATGAGGTTGTGGATAACAGCATTGATGAGGCTTTAGCTGGATTTTGTGACCGGATCACGGTAACAATCCATATTGATGATAGTGTCACCGTCGAAGACAATGGCCGGGGAATACCGGTTGATGAACACCCCACGGAAAAAAAATCTGCCGCTGAAGTGGTTATGACCACCCTTCATGCCGGAGGAAAGTTTGACAACTTGACCTATAAAGTGTCGGGAGGGCTTCATGGGGTCGGGGTTTCGGTCGTAAACTACCTTTCAGAAATTTTGGTCCTGGAAATACGGCGTGATGGTTGTGTCTACCAGCAAAAATATGAACGGGGGGTGCCCAAAGAACCACTTAAGCAGATCGGACAGACTAAACGCTCCGGTACCAAAGTCACTTTTAAACCTGATCCTCAAATCTTTGAAGAGCTGATTTTTAGTTTCGATACCCTTTCACAACGTCTTCGAGAGCTTTCTTTCCTCAATCGGGGCCTGGAGATAACGATTCATGATGAAAAAAACGATAAGCACCATACCTTTCAATATAAAGGGGGTATCACCTCCTTTGTTACCTTTTTAAACCAAAATAAACACCCCATCCATCCCAAACCTATCTTTATTGAGGCAGAGAAAGACGGGGTCATCTGCGAAATTGCCTTTCAATATAACAGCAGCTACACAGAAACCCTTTTTTCTTTTGCAAATACTATTAATACGCAAGAAGGGGGAACACATTTAAGCGGGTTCAGGTCTGCGCTTACTCGCACGGTAAACAATTATATAAGCAAGGCGAACGTGGCTAAAAATTTAAAAATAAACCTGGAAGGATCAGACCTTCGGGAAGGGTTAACCGCAGTCATAAGCATTAAACTGTCCAATCCCCAATTTGAAGGCCAGACTAAAACCAAATTGGGAAACAGCGAGGTAAAAGGACTGGTAGAAAGCGTAGTAAACGATAAGCTTTCCGCTTACCTGGAGGAACACCCGGATGTAGCCCGGAAAATCGTTGAAAAAGCGGCTGAGTCCGCCAGGGCGCGGGAGGCGGCCAGAAAAGCTAAAGAGCTTATTCGGAGGAAAAGTTTTATGGAGGGTGGTTCTTTGCCCGGTAAGTTAGCTGACTGTCGCGAGAAAGACCCTGCCCTGAGCGAACTTTTCCTGGTCGAAGGTGATTCAGCCGGCGGATCAGCCAAGCAGGGAAGGAACCCGCAGTTTCAGGCGATCCTGCCATTAAAGGGGAAGATACTGAATGTGGAGAAGGCGCGTTTTGACAAGGTGTTGGAAAATCAGGAAATCATCACCATGGTTACTGCTTTAGGAACAGGATTGGGAGAAGAAGAATATAGCCCTGAAAAGCTCCGCTACCACAATGTCATTATCATGACTGATGCGGATGTTGATGGTTCTCATATCCGGACCCTTCTCCTCACCTTCTTTTATCGCCAGATGCCGGATATTGTAGAAAAAGGGCAGCTCTATATTGCCCAACCTCCTTTGTTTAAGATAAAAAAAGGGAAGAAAGAACGGTACCTAAAGGATGAAACTAACTTGGAAGATTACCTCCTTACCGAAGGGACAGAGGGTCTGAAGCTCTTTGGATCTCAATCATCCAAAGTCGTACTCGGTGATCACTTGATAAAACTAATGAAAAAGGTCCTGAGGTATGAAAAACTCTTAAAGCAGATGGAAAGGAAGAATCTGGTCAGAGCGGTGATTGATCCTTTCATCCAAAACCCTCGCTTCAACGAAAACACCTTGAGAGAAGAAAAAACCCTTCAAGAGATTATCAATGAAGTCAAGAATTTTATTCACTCTCATCACCCGGAAATTGCTCCGGTAGAGTTTGATCTCCAGATGGATTCCGAACACAACTGTTTTAATATCCGGATCATTTCACGTGACCAGGGAAGAGAAAAAATGAGCCAGATTGATTTTGATTTGCTCAGCTCCCCGGAATTTGCGGAAATGAAGAAACTGGCTCAAGAGGTTCGGGTATTCGGTTC
>DATEXU010000253.1:0-9049 GCA_035256645.1 Thermodesulfobacteriota bacterium
CTTTCCCCATGCCTTCTTGAAGTGAAAGGAGAGGTTCCTCATCCAGGACTGTATTACTATGCTTCTTGTCCGACTATTAATGAATTGCTAAATGCCGGTGGACAAGCACCTGATAAAAACGTCACGATTAACCAAAACTCAATGGTTACGCTCTCTACCGGCACTTCCCTATGGGTACAAAAGACTCGAAAAGGGTTACGGGTCGCCCATTTTCCTTTGGAAGGAAAAAAGAAAATCCTTTTGGGAATTCCCATAAATTTAAATACCGCTACCTCGGATGATTTATCAAGTTTACCCGGCATTGGACCACATATTGCTGATGAAGTTATTTTGTTTCGAAAGACTCGCGGACTATTTTCAAACATCAAAGATCTTAAAGCCGTTAAGGGTATCGGAGAAAAACGTTTTAAAAAAATTGAGAAGTACCTTACGGTAACAACAGAAACTATCTCGTAACGTATTTTTGAAGGGAGGTTTTGCTTGGTTAGAAAAATAAAGGGCTCGAAGAAAATTACTATCGGCCGGAGTGCGGAGGCGGCGCCGTCGGTCACTCCTTTTTTTGAATTAGTGCGAAATAATCTTTTGTATCCTATTCTGGGGTTAGTTGCAATTTTACTTTTATCCGGGGGGTTTTTCCTGTGGAATTATTTTGACAAAAAAAATGAAAAAAAAGCCTCCACCTTGTTTTATCAGGCATACCAGACCTTTAAAGAGTCGAAGCAAAAGGAAGCCTCTTTAGAAGAACCCATGAAGCTTTTTCAAACAATCATTAAGGACTACCCCAGCACCAGTGCAAGCGAATTGAGCTTTTTTTATCTGGGTAATTGTCGGTTCGTCATGAAGAAGTTCGATGAGGCTATTGATGCTTATAATAAGTTTTTGGAAAAAGTTTCTTCTCAACCGCAATTGGCTCTTCTTGCCTATGACAGTCTCGGATACTGTTACGAAGAGAAGAAAGATTATAAGAAAGCCTTAGAATACTTCCAAAAGACTATCACCCCTCACCCCGGCTTGGGAGAAACCGGGTATTTAAATGCGGGGCGTTGTTTTGAGGCACGGGGAGATAGTGAAGGTAGTTTGAATATCTATAAAAAGTTTCTTTTAGAATTTCCGGACTCTTCTAAAAAGAGTTTTATTCAGGAAAAGATTACAGGAATAGAATTGAAAAGCGGACCGGTAAGTGATGTGGCCAAAAAGTCTCACTGATAATGTCAAGGTGATTATATTTGATTGCGACGGAGTCATGTTTGATTCTCGTAAAGCCAATATCGCTTTTTACAATAAGATCCTTGCCCGCTTTGAAAAACCACGGTTAACTGATGACGCGATCGAGGTAGTTCATATGTCTACGGCAGAAGAATCCATTAATTATTTATTTCACGATGATCCTCAACTTCAGGAGGCGCAAAAATATCGTAAGCAAGTTGATTATCAACAGTTTATTCCTTTTATGACTATGGAGCCTTTTTTGGATGAGGTCTTGGAAGCTTTGAAAAAGAAACACCAGTTAGCCGTTGCTACCAACCGAACCAATACCATCCACCCCCTATTAAAGGCTTTTAAACTTGAACATTTTTTTGACAAGGTCGTATCAGCGTTAGATGTCAATAATCCCAAGCCTCACCCGGAAGCGATTTTTAAGATAGTGAACCATTTCGGTATTGATGCTCGCGAAGCGGTATTTGTCGGCGATTCTCCGGTAGACAGGGGAACTGCCCTACACGCAAAAGTTTTTTTTGTCGCTTACAAAAATTCTCTTCTTCAGGCTGATCATAATATTGATGACCTGCGGGAACTCCTTTTTTTAATTGTCTAACGTATTGAAAGTTAATGGTTATGAAAAATAAAAAAACCAGCATCCGTTAGTTTTAATAACCTGTTGCCTAAATTTTTATTTTCGTTTATCATATATATTACCTCGGCAAATAAATATCTCCATGATTCTTCGGTGTCATTCCGGGCTTGACCCGGAATCCAGAATTATTACTTATAGATTCCCGCTTTCGCGGGAATGACATATTGTGCTGTTTAATTGCCGGAGTAATAAATACACCTTAATAAACATGGTTTTTGATGCGATATGGATGAAGCTGATATTTTTATCTTAGAATTTTTATTAACTCTGGTTTTTCTTTTTTTTCTTCTTTTCTTTTCCATCATTGCTTCCACGCTCCATCGGCTTACCCCTTTTGATTTAAAACTTCTCAATGAACAGCACGGAAAGAAAAGCAATATTTTCCACTTACTCGCCCACAATAACCTTAAGGTTATTATTCCCATTTCGTTTGGAATCCAGACCTCTCTGCTTTTTATTTTTATTCTTACCACCCACATGGTTATACAAAAGATTGATTCTCATCCCCTGTTATGGGCATTTGGTATACTGTTAGTTGTGAGCCTTGTTTTCTGCCAACTTATTCCGCGGTTGTTGGTCCACGCGAATCCGGAGAAAAAATTACTCAGGCTCCTTCCTTTGCTTTCCATTCTTTTTCCGGTGGTAAAGTTTTTCTCTTACCCCATTATTTCCGGTGTTGAACGAATGCGGGGTTCCGCAAAGGGCGATGACGAAGAACCCGAGGTTGTGGATAAAAAAATTCAAGCGCTCATTGCCATTGGAAAAGAAGAAGAGGTGCTCGAAAAAGAGGATAGTGAACTGGTAAAATCGGTCATAGAATTTGGGGATACCAAAGCCCGCGAAGTGATGATCCCTCGTTCTCAAATTATTGCTCTTCCGGAAAATGCCTCCATAAAAGAAGCCAAAGACCTTATGGTGAGGCAAAAACATTCACGGATTCCTGTATATCGTGAAAATTTAGATCAAATTATTGGGGTATTTTATGTCCGGAATTTGTTGACCATGTTGGAAGAAAAAGAGTGGGAGTCACCGATAAGTGATTTACTTATCCCGCCGGTATTTGTTATTGAAGAAGAACGTATTTCCGAAGTCTTTAAAGAAATGAAAGCCAAACGGTCATGGATGGTGTTTGTCAAAAATGAGTACGGCGGGGTTTCGGGGTTGATCACCCTCAAAGATCTCCTCGAGGAAATTGTCGGTGATATTGACGACGAAGACCAAACCAAACAACCGGAGATCATCCCCCAGGGAAAAAATGTTTTTCTGGTGTCGGGCAAGGTTGGCCTTTACGAGCTGAGTGAGGCGCTGGGAGTCACCTTGGCAGATGATGATTGCCAGACTATCGGCGGTTTTATAACAAAAACAATCGGGCGGCTGCCGAAAAAAAATGACCGGGTTGAGGTTGCGGGACTGGTGATTACTATTTTAAATGTTGATTCGAGAAAAATTAATCGTTTGTTAGTGGAAAAACCTGCGGAGCTACAAAAAAACCCGCACGCGCCGATAAAAAAAGAAAACCAGTAACTTTTTTGGATTTTTTTCTTGGTTAAAGAAATCGTACCACACTTATTTTTGCTGTTTATCTTCCTTGGTCTTTCGGGTTTGTTTGCCGCCTCTGAGATTGCTCTGGTCAATCTTACTCCGTCCCAGGTCCGCCGCATTGTTAAACAAGGCACGCGTCACAGCCGACGTCTTGTTTTCTGGGAACAGGACCCGGATAAGATTCTTATTACGATCGTCATTGTTACTAATCTTGTAAATATCGCTGCTTCGGCTACGACGGTTGCTATTTTTGTCCGTGTTATTCCTCACATCAGTGTGGATTCTGCCGCGGTGATTGCGACTTTTGTAACCACCTTGCTTATGCTCATTTTCGGAGAGATTACTCCCAAACTCCTTGGAAAACGACACCCGGTTGCTGTCTCCATTGGAGTTTTGCCGGTATTGCTTTTTTTGGGAAAGATTGTTAATCCGATAAGCAAAGTCGTTTTGAAGTTGAGTCGAAGCATTTTGAATTTTTTGGGCAAAGAGAGCCAGGAGATTTTTCCCCCAGAATCACATCGAGAGGAGATAAAAGCCCTTCTTGAGTTAGTAAAGAAAGAGGGGGTAGTATCAGAAAGAGAAAATAAAATGCTCATGAGCATCTTACGATTGGAAGAAACCAAAGTTCGGGACATTATGGTGAATCGAATGAATATGGTCGGTCTCGAAATAAACACTCCTTATGAAGAAATATTGGAAATAGTCCGTAAAAGCGGATTTTCACGAATCCCCGTCTATGAGAAAAACCTTGAAAACATCAAAGGTATTTTAATGGCCAAGGATATTTTATCATGCTGGGACCAAAAAAGTTTTCAGCTTGTTTCTCTTATGCGGCCGGCAAAGTTTATGCCTGAAGTGATCACCATTGACCGCGCTTTGCGGGAATTCATCACTACCCAGACTCATTTAGCGATTGTGGTCAATGAGTATGGTGAGGTTGAAGGATTAGTGACCTTAGAGGATGTGATTGAAGAAATTACCGGAGAGATTCAGGATGAATTTGACACGGAAAGCATCTTGGTTAAGAAAGTAACGTAGAATAATCGCTTTTTTATTTTTCTTTTTCGCTCATGTCCAAAGAGTCTGCCACCAGTTCCACAATACTTTTAACCTTAACGCCCAATTTATATTTAGTGTTTAGTTCGCTGATTTGGGTACGACAATTATAGCAATTGGTAGCCACAACTTTCGCTCCCGTTTTTTGAATCTGTTCGGCCTTGACCTTACCCATTTCCATCCGAATTTTCCCATACTCTCCGGTTGCGGCTAACCCCCCCCCGCCACCACAGCAATAGTTCCAAGCACCATGGGGTTCCATCTCCACAAAATGAGAGGTGAGCGCACTAAGGATATTGCGCGGTTCCTCAATGACCGCACCATAGCGAGCAATGTTACAAGGGTCATGGTAGGTAATAGGGCCTTCGATGGTGTCTTTCTTTATCGTGAGGCGGCCTTCTCGGATAAAGCGATCGATAGTTTGGGTGAAGGTGTATACCTTGAAAGGAAACCGATAGCCGAGGATCCTTTCCGCTTCCCATCGAAGTACTCGGTATCCATGGCCGCAAGGGGTAAGGACCACATCCTTAGCCTCGAGTTCATCTTTTGCCCGCACGAGGTTTTTGACCAGCTGAAGCATATAATCGCTGTTACCCGCATAGTAGGCATAATTCGCGACATCAAAGTGGCGAGAGGAAAAGGTATAGTTTGCTTGAGCAGCATGAAGCACGGTAATCGCAGCACTAATTAAAAAGGGATTGTCGCGCAGTTCTAAAGGATGGGGTATATAAAGAAAATCCGCATTTTTTTGGTCAACCGGTACAGAAAATCCTTTAACCTCTAATTCATCACCCATTTCCTCCGCAATCCATTCCAATGTTTCAGTAAGGTCTTCAGTGGATAACCCTACATAGTTTCCCTGTTTAAGAGCCGTTTCCACAGGCTCGTCAAGTCCTTCCGGTACTCTTTTTATTTGAGAAAACATAGCACGCACGGTAAGAAAAATTGGGCCGGCGTTTAGCCCCATCGGGCATGCCATCCCACATCTGCCGCACAAAGAGCAATCTTCAAATACGGTGCGGTAAAGATCAACCGCTTCCTGTTCGTTAAGGCAGTTAAATCGTGCGCGCCAGGGTGTTTTACTTCCCAAGATAACTCGATATTTTTTAAGGATTCGGGTTAGTACTTTCATTTTGGAAGCGGGAATCAAACGGGGATTGTTGGTTGCCCTAAAGTAGTGACAGGCATCAGTACATAAGCCGCAGTCAACGCAGCTGTGTAATAACGTGAGAATCCGCCAGGTAATGAGAGTGCCCAACAGAGCAACCATTTTTTTCCGTTGCTCGTCGGAAAAGGTTAATCCGCCTTCAGCCGAAGGTTCTTTTTTTCCCGGTGTTTGATTATTTTTAAGTTCCTGAATACTGTTTGCCGGTCTTATTTCGGAAACCATAGTGACATATCCTTCTAACATTCAGTTTTTATTTTTTCGCAATGCGCATCGCCTCAAATTCCGATCCCATATATGCCTGGGTAAAAAAGATAAAGAGCATATGTCCCAATCGCGAAAAGGGCAGACACATCAACAAAAGCTGTCCGGATAAAATATGGGTGATCAGCATTGGTTCGTATAAAAACCATTGATGATACGTTACCAAACCGGTGATAAAGGGGGTTATGACAAAAACGATCAAGACATAGTCGGAAAAAGAATTCACATATTTAACTTCTGTTAGAAAAAGTCTCCGAAAGAAGAAAAAGAGACAACAGACAATGACAATCCCGGTCATAATATCAGCGACTTGATCCGGTAGCGCCCACCAGGTAATATCCCAGGCTTGGTACCAGAGAACAACATGCGAATAGAGAAAAACCGGAGTAACTAATAAACAGAGATGAAAAATAACGGTAATTAAAGTCAAAAACGGCCGTTTTTTGAAGTTGGTTTTAAAGAAGTTTAAAATCCAAGCCCAGAAGGAAAGAGGGCTATATTTTAAACCCATATGCGGAAACACTGCCTTGTCTTGCTTTGCTAACCAAAAAAACCACCCTAATTTAAAGCAACTTCCTCCCACAAAAACAAAAAAAGCGATCCACATTAGCGGACCGGAAATAAATTCATACATCGTGAATCCTCTTTTTTATTGTAAGAACAAATTAAACGTTGAGTTGAATATCGCATCTTTACATGGCAAAAAAAATATTGTCAATAAATTCGATTTTTTATTAAAGATTTGACAAAATATCCCCTAAAAACCTATCATCTCACATAAATTAAGCTTATACGATGATTGGTTTTTGGCAAACAAAAAAGTAATAAAGGAGGAACACCATGGAACTAAAAACTGAAAGGTTAGCCTTTCCTGAAGGCTGCAATATTATTTTAGGTCAAGCCCATTTTATCAAGACCATAGAAGACTTGTATGAAATTATCATGGGATCAACCCCCAGCCCTAAATTTGGTGTGGCCTTTAGCGAGTCCTCCGGTCCCTGTCTGATTAGAAAAACAGGCACTGATGAGGAATTGATAAAAATAGCTGTAGACAATGCGCTTAAAATTGGTGCCGGGCATACGTTTATTATTCTAATGAAGGATATTTTTCCGATTAATGTTCTCAATGCCATCAAGGGATGCCAGGAAGTTTGTCGCATTTTTTGTGCTACCGCTAATCCCGTGGAAGTAATCATTGCTCAAACCAAACAAGGACGCGCAATCATGGGGGTAATAGATGGATTTTCTCCGAAAGGTGTAGAAACGGAAAAGGATATCGAAGAGCGAAAAACACTCTTAAGGAAGTTCGGCTATAAGTTATAAAGAGATCTAACGGAAAACATTTAATTAGAATGTAATAACAAATAGTTAAAAAGTATTTTTAAAGTTTATTCCAGGAATCCTACTGATATTTTTGGTTTTATACCGATCAATATAAGCATTATTCGGCGCAAATTGACTTGACATCTGAATGATCATGACGTACCATATGTGGTACGATTAGGAGGAAATAAAAAATGACAACTTTATCGGCATCCGAAGCAAGAAGACGGTTATATAATCTTGTTGATGAGGTTAAAGAGACGCACGAACCCGTTCAGATCGTGGGCAAGAGAAACTCTGCGGTCCTTGTATCGGAAGAAGACTGGAAAGCAATAAAAGAAACTCTCTATCTTGTTTCCATACCAGGCATGCGGGAATCCATCAAGAAAGGTTTAAAAACACCCATAGAAAAATGCGAGGAGGAACCTGGCTGGTGAGTTGGCGTCTGATATTCACCAAGCAGGCGCAAAAAGACGCAAAGAAGATAGCGCAGTCCGGCCTAAAACCAACGGCCTCGCGCTTACTGGACATTCTTCGACAAGATCCTTACCAGAATCCACCCTCTTTCGAAAAACTCGTAGGGGACCTATCCGGTGCATATTCCCGACGAATCAACATACAGCATCGTCTCATCTATCAGGTTCTCGATGATATCAAAACCGTTAAGGTAATCAGGATGTGGACGCATTATGAATAATAAACAGGTCTACGCATTGCACAGATGCCATTTTTGAGTCTTATACGGATCAATATAAACATTGATGAAAAAACTTAATGAGTGGAGATTATGAAAATCGATATTGATTCCATGAGCTATGATGATCTTATTGAATTGAACCACAAGATTGTTGAACGGCTTAAGTTTCTTGATGCGATGCATGCGCATAAAGAAATGATGCAATTCAGTCCAGGTGATCAAGTCTGTTTTGATCTGGCCAGCAGGGGAAAGCAGTTTGGCACGTTGGTTAGGTTCAACAAGAAAACAGTCACTATAATTACTGAGTCCGGGCAACAATGGAATATTTCACCCCATTTGCTAAGGAAAGTAAAAAGCGCAAAAGAAAATAACCAAGAAAAAATTATCGATCTCTATAAGAAATAAATGGGGGTCTTTGGTATCAAGACCCCTGACGCCTCCGTGATCGTGTAGTGATTTAAAAAGTTGTTTTATTTGTCATTCCGGGCTTGACCCGGAATCCAGTGTTTTTGGGCTGGATTCCCGCCTTCGAGACTGTGTTGCAATTAGCCATGCGCCCTTCGACACGCTCAGGGTGCACGGCTAATTAATTGATAAGGTGTCGCAGTCCGCGCATGGTGAGCTTGTCGAACCATAAACGGACTTACGACACAGTCTCTTCGTGGGAATGCCGGCCTTGGAATTTATCCAAAGAAGTGTGAGGGTGTGCATAAAAAAGGTGGGTAATTAGATGAGGGTTAAAGATTTTTGTAAAATAAAACAGGCCGGATTGCCGTATGAAAAGGTGATAGGCCTTTTTTATTTTGCGGCGGGATACATTTTAATCACTGACAACGAACACTAACACTTAAACTGGGGTAGTCAGGTTTTTATACGGATCAATATAACCACTTTTCGACGAGGAAAAGGAGACGAGATGAAGTCTTACAAAAAAATTGATGTGTCAGAACAGCAACTCGAAGACCTTGTTCGGCGCCACACTGGCACGATTGAGGAAGGCCTGGGCTATGTGGATCATCAGAAGCAGGCCGCTGGCGGACGATTGGACGTGCTTATGGTGGACAGCGGCAAATCTCTTGTCGTTGCTGAGCTCAAGGTGGTCCAGGACGATGGTATGCTGATGCAGGGGGTCGACTATTATGACTAC
>DATEXU010000254.1:0-3427 GCA_035256645.1 Thermodesulfobacteriota bacterium
CAAAAGAACCAGATAGAGATACCGTACGATGATGTCAACATTTCCCATGCGTTCAAACCACATGATCATCTGGGCGCCGGCTTCAAACCCGGCGATGGTACCAACCAGCATGATAAAACCAAGCTTGTAGTCAACATTTCCGAACCTCCCGTGCCGCATGGTGGAGATGAGGGACTTTCCCGCCATATGAGCGATATCGGTTCCGATAGCAAAGGCCATAGGAAAGCCGAGAATATTGAGCCCGGGAGTTACCATCCATGCGCCCCCCATACCGAAAAAGCCTCCGATGATACCAACGCCAATACCAAGAACAATTAAGCCGGGCCAAAATATCGTGACCCCCGAGATCGGCATAAGAATATACAACCATTCCATAAACAAACCTCCTCATCCTCTATAAACACATTAGTGTCATTAGTGCTCTGCCAGTTCCCTTGACGTAAGGTCAATGCCAATTTTTTTCATAATGACATCGGCAATTAATCCAAAAATTACGCCGATGATGGGGATAATGGCTACGGTTAGCAGCGCAAAATAAAGATGACTTTCATTATAAAGGTTGGCCCACCAAGCCAGCAGACCGGTAATATGGCGGGTATCAGCAACGATAACGATGGGAGCGACTTCCCCTCCACCAGCTGCTAAAGCAATGTGAGGAACCAGGAAGAAGGCCAGAATCCCTAAATTTATCATTTTCCCAAACAGTTTTATCATTTCTCATAGCCTCCTTTTTTGTTTTGAAGGGTGATGGATCTTCCTTTGGAGTTAGGCTTTTGTGTTCCTTTTTTCTCGAGCTATCTTTCTTTCATAAGCCTCGTCGATTTTTCCCAGGAGCTCATCAAGCGGACAAGGTTTTAAAAGATAATCATATCCCCCCAGTTTCGTTATTTCTACTGCCGCATCAATCGAAGCATGTCCGCTGAGGATAATGACCTCGATAAACGGATTGATCTTTTTTATCTCGGCCAAAGCCTCCATGCCATTCATTTCCGGCATTTTGATATCCAGGAGGATCACGTCGTAGAGGGTTTTCTTTATCTCTGCGAGCGCTTCCCTGCCGGTTCCCACGGCAACAGCAGCAAGACCTCTTACTCTGAGTCTTTCGCTCAAGGCAGTCCGGAATGCCTCTTCATCGTCAACAACTAGTATTCGTGGCAGCGTAGGCATCATCAGATGTTCCCCTTGATCGCGAAAAATAAATTACCACCTGTCACTTCCATTGCCGGCTCGGTAAATAATGGTTAAACGACTGTATTACACACCTTTAAAATATGAAATATGATATATATCATATTTGGCGCTAATTTTTATCAATTTTTATGCTAATTTTTTTCATCAGAAAATTTTGAAGGGCTTTGTTTTGCCCGGCGCATTCCGTCAAATTTTTTAAGATTCTGTAAAATTTCGAGAGAAGAATCTGTTGTCATCCGGGAAATTATTTTTTCCATTTCTTCATCTTTATATCCGTGTTTCTTTTGGATTCTTTTCTGATAAGCCTCCTTAAGTACCTGAAGAAGCATCTCCAATTCACAAGGCTTTTGAAGATAGTAGTAAGCTCCTAACTTAGTGCTGCGGACAGCAGAATCAATGGAACCATGACCGGTCAAAATAATCACCTCTAAAAATTTATGTTCCTTCTTCAAGGTTTCTAATACCTGTTCCCCACCCATGCCGGGCATCTTTAAGTCAACCAAAGCAATCTCGAATTCATTTTTTCGCGCGGCTTCGATCGCTTCTTCTCCACTGCTTACCGGAGTAACCTCAAAATTTCTCAGCTCGAGACGTTTACAGATTGTTTCAAGGAATTGTCTTTCATCATCAACCAGCAATAGTCTAATTTTTTCTCCCATGAAACTCCTCTTTGTATTTATGATTTTCTTTTAAAGGGAAGGAGGACTTCAAAGGTTGAGCCTCGTCCAACCTCGCTACTAACTTCCATGCTCCCCCCCATGCTTTTAACGATTCCGTAGCTTACCGACAATCCCAAGCCGGTTCCCTTTCCAACCTGCTTAGTAGTATAAAAGGGAAAGAAAATTTTTTCCATCTGTTCGGGGGTCATCCCGCAACCAGTATCCGTGACGGTCACCCCGATAAATCCCCCTTTCATCATGGTTCGAAAAGAAATCGTCCCCGGGGAAGCAATAGCGGCAATGGCATTATTAATTATGTTAATGAAAACTTGCTGGAGCTGGTTGCGGTTCGTATAAATCCCCGGTAAATTTTCATCAAAATCACTTTCAACGGTAATATTGGATATCATGATCTCGTTTTGCATCATCCGGATTACTTCCTGTAAAATTTCATTGATATTCTCTGACTGTAATTTCACCTCATCCTTGCGGACGAATCCCAAGAGTTTTCCGGTAATATCCCGGCACCGGAAGACCGCATTGAGAATAATATCCAGGTGTTTATGGTATTCTTCGGGAGTGATCTCCTTTGTATAGAGCTGAGGATCGAGCATGTCTTTCAACAATCCAGCTTCTTCCCCGATAATAGCTAAAGGATTATTGATTTCATGGGCAATTCCGGCTGCAAGCTCACCTACTGATGCGAGCTTGGCCGCATGAAAAAGCTGGCGCTGAAGGTCATATTTCGCGATATCGGTTTTTTCTAAGTGACCGACAAATCGTGTGGCGGTAAATAAGACAACGGCAACGATGACAATGAGAAAGGCAAAAGAAAGGGTGATTATGATAAAACGAGTACGATACATGCTGGCATAAGCTATTTTTAATGGTTGCAGCACAACGAGACACCATTTTACTTCGTGAAGCCAGGAATAGGCAGAAAGATAGGTGCCCTTATTAAGAGAAACTTCTTGTGCGCCTACGGTTGGCTCACTTTTCGGAAGGTATTGAGAGGATTTGAAGATTGTCTCCAGAGATCTTGGTACACTTTGGTATTTCCCCTCGGCATTAACAATAAAGGTGAAAATGTCTCCGGTCTTCTCCAGGGTATGAATAAAGTCGGCGAACCTCCTGGGATCAACGGTTGCCCTTAATACCCATTTTTTCCCCATTACCTCCTGGGTCACCGCAAGAGTAAAATGAGGTTTTTTCCGAAACCCTAAATACATGTCACTGATAATGTGCTTTTTGTTTCCCTGCATTAAAGAGATGAACCAGGGCTCTTTGCTATAGTCCTTGTTTTTAAGAAAAGAAAAAGGGCCGGCATAAGCCAGATGGATCCCCTGCTCATTAAATAAGCCCACATCGACAAAGGTGGAGCTGTCTTGTTTGAGTTTTTCCAGACTTTTTTGCATGGTTGCGGCAGAGGGAGGGATGAAAAAGTTCGGGCTCGCAAGAAGATTATTAAGGTTTACCACTCGTTCCTGCAGGAACAGGTCAATGGTGTTACGCTTGCTTTCAGCAATAGATTTGAGGTGTGACTTGCTGCTTTCGGTGAGTGTTATGGTAAACTGAAA
>DATEXU010000255.1:0-7266 GCA_035256645.1 Thermodesulfobacteriota bacterium
GAAATCGGGGTTATAAAATTTTTCAAAAAGGATTGAGAAAAAAAATACCCCCAACAGGATAGCGCTGATGCTTACTGCTTGGACGAAAGCATTGGCTATGGCAATGTTTTCTTTTCCGGTTAACTCCTTGATATACCCGTACTTGGCAGGAGACAAAAAAGCGGCTTGCACAGCCAGCACAAAAATGAGGATAAAAGAAGTTTTAAACCAGCCGGCATAAAAACTAATGGTAATTAAAATAGCCAAGGCAAAGGCAGACACAGCCGAGAGCTTAATCACTTTGTCCTTAGGATATTTATCGGACAGATATCCAGCCGGAGTAAACAGCATGACAAAAGGCAGAAGGATCAGCGCGTTTACGACCGCGGTAAGGATAATTTGGGTAGCGCCGGAATAGTACTTAAACACTGTATTTTGGATAATGATCTTATGCCCCAGTTCATTAAAGGCATTCAAAAATACGACCAGGATATAAGGGAGGAAACCTCTGATTTTTAAAACGGGGCGCATTCTTTTTGTCCTCTTATTTCATACCTCAATCCAGCGATAAGAATGTCACCCTGAACTTGTTTCAGCATCTCACGAGACCCTGAAACGAGTTCAGGGTGACAACAAAACCGGCATTGCAACTGCCTCTTGCGCAATTATCGCTGGATAAAGGTTCATATATAATTTATACTGCAGGCCTATCAACAACTATGCCGGCCCGGGTGATAATTATAACTCTTTGAATTGCCTGAAATAAATATTTTTGTCTTTTTATCTTAATTAATTCTACAGTTGGTTGTCTTTTCATTATTGTATCTCTTGTATACATTTATTGTAAATAACTTTCGCAGAAATATTCTGAGACTCAAAAAATGACAATAAAAAATTTAGGTAACCATTACCCCTGGCCAGGAAATGTAAGGGAACTCGAACAATGTGTCCGCCGGGTTCTCCTGAAACGTCATTACGAGGGTGATTATAAAACAACAACACCTGACTTATCTTCACAGTTCAAGGACGCGGTTGAGGCTGGTAACGTGGATGCCCAGAGTCTGCTTGCACGTTATTGTTTTCTGCTTTATCAGCGTTATGGAACCTTCGAAGAAGTCGCCCGGCGCGCTAAACTCGACCGCCGCACCGTTAAAAAATACGTAGAGTACTGGGAAACAAGAGGAAGCGAGGGCGCGTAGGGGGGAAACAATTTATTTGTTTGAATGCAATGAAAAAAGTTAGTGTAGTGAATCTAACACTTCTTTGCATAAATTCCGAGGCCGTCATTCCCGCGAAGAGACTGTGTCGCAATTCAAGATAGGTGGGGTAGCCGCAACCTTTAGGCTGCGTAACATATTGAAATCACATGTCCGAGTAGTAGGGGCGACCGGCCGGTCGCCCCTACTAGTGCCAAAATATGTATTACGACACAGTCTCGAAGGCGGGAATCCAGCCCAAAAACACTGGATTCCGGGTCAAGCCCGGAATGACAAATAAAGCGAAGACATTTCTGAATCACTACATTAGTCATTATATCGAAAATTAGTACCCCTAACGGTACAAATGCCTTGACATTTGATGAAAAGGAGTATAATAATTTTTCATTGTTTTTTGATATGTTTTAATTTCTCAAGGAGGAAAAAATGGCTAATGAAGAAGTAAAACAGCGGATTATTGACTTTTTTAAACAGTCCAAAGGCAAAAGCAAGTTTTACTTAAGCGACCTTACCAAACCCGTGCCGGAGCTTACCAAAAAGGATTTAAAAAAGGTTACCACCGAAATGATTGCTGAAGGGACGTTGATGTATTATTCTACGGGCAGCACTACCATGCTACAGCTCGCAGAAGAAGATGTGGACGCGAAATTAAAAGAATCCAACGAATAAATTAATTTAATTTTTTTTTGGGAATTGGGGCGAGACCGTCAGGTTTTCTCTTCCCTTTTCCCTTTATACCATAAGCAAAATTCTAACATCCCCCGATACTGCTCATCCTCTTCTATGATACCTTTACAGATTTCAAAAGCACCTTGCATAAAGACATTGCTAGGGTTAATGAGATTCTTTTCTTTAAGAAATTGATGGAAAAGGTTCACGATACGTTCCCTATCGCCTTCTTTTCCTTTTATCTTATCAAACGGTTCCTTGGGTTTTTGAAAAGGATCCCAATTTTCATACCCTTTTTTGATAACCCGCTCTTGCCTCTTGGCTGACATAGCCTCAAAAATTTCACGTTTCTTTTTTTCTTCCTCTGGAGTAAGCATAGCTTATTCTACTCCCAGGTCAGTGCTAACAATTTTTTTTTTACTTGGTTCAAAATCGCAAGGCCTCAAGGTTTCCAACTCAGCCTGGGTTGCCGGCCGAGCCTCGACGATTTTTAGCCGGTAGATCAAGTCCTTCCCGGCCAAGGGATGATTGTAATCAAGAGTGATACTGTCAGTGCCCTTTTCTTTCACATAATACCCACAGGAAATTTTGTGCTTTTCATTTTTTGCTAAGACCCATTTTCCCGGTTCTAAACCCTTGCCTTCCGGAAATTCGGAAAAGTTTTTTTCTTTAACTAAGGAGGGGTCATACATTCCAAAAGCTTCCTCTGGTGGAATCGATAGGGTAACCTCATCGCCTTGCTGTAAACCAATAAGGCGTTTTTCTAATCCCGGCAGCACCTGTTCAAAACCCGTAAAGAAATCCATATACTCTAAACCATCTTGGGGGTCACCCCTAATAATTTCGCCGGATTCAAAACTCACGGTATATCTCATCCTGACATACGTTCCTAATGCATTAATCCGCATGGGTTCAACTCCCTAAAGTTAACGATGTTGCTCTAACGCCTCGCGCAGCTCCGGATTTAGGGGAAAGCCAAGGTCAAAAGCCTTATCTAAATGTAAAACGGCTGACTTAAAATCTCCTTTTCGGAAAAAGGCTAAAGCTAAGTTATGAAAAGCCAGGCCGAACTTGGGGTCAAGCGCAAGCGCCTTCTGGTTTTCACTAATAGCTGCCTCCAGATTGCCTTGATGGAGATAAATAGTTCCGAGATTAGCATGGGCCTGAGGAAACTGGGGTTTAATTTTAAGCGCTTTTTGATGCTGAGAGATTGCTTCCTCAAACCTGCCCTGCTGGAGGTAGGCAAATCCCAGATTAACATGAGCTTGCACAAAATCAGGGTTAAGTTCGATAGCCTTCAGATTTTGCTCGATGCAGTCCTTTATGTTGCCTTTGCGAAAATAGATACCTCCCAAGTTGATGTGTGCCTCAACTAAGCCGGGATTAATCGCTATCGCCTGCTTGAATTCAGATAGCGCCTCGTCAAGCTCTGCTCTTCGGGCATACGCTAATCCCATGTTATAATGAAGAGGAGCTGAATTGGGATGTTCAAATAATTTGGCTTTAAGCTTTAGAAAAACTTCTTCCTCTTGGGTATCACGAGTCATGGTTTCCTCTCTGTTTCCGGAAAGGTTTTACAAAAAGTTTATCCGAAAAGGCTGGAAATTGCAAATCAATAACTAAAATAGAAAAACGAGAAAAAAAGACATGGTTATCAAGTTGTCATGCCAAAAAAAGGCTTCCTCTGCTAAGAGGTTTCAAGGCTAAGGGGGGAAATAAAAAAGCGCAAGGAGAGTATAAAATAGTTTACTCTCCTTGCGCTTTCAATGTACGTTTGGTATTTTTACCATTTAAACTGGGTGGTCGTTCTCCAGGTGGTCATTGCCAGGCGATAGTCATCAATATGATGATGAGAGAATGCGATACCTGCCTGATCAAAGAACCGTTCCCAGCCGATTCTTTCAATCCATTCCCCAACCCGCTCATATTTATGAGCGCCCTTTGCGTAAGCTTCGACTATTTTCTTTACCGCTTTTACCGTCGAAGGCCAGCGCGGAGGCTCATTGGGGATAAAGGGAACCGCTAACTTGGAAAATTTAGGGGCAGACCGAGAATTAGAGACTTTACCTCCAACCCAGAGAGCGATCCCATCACCTTCAAAGTCCGCTAAAGGCAGGGCAGAACACATGGTGTAGCAGTTGCCGCAAAACATGCAGCGCTCTTCATTAATGACCACGGTCTTTACCTCTTTTCCCTCGATTGTCTTCTTGGCGGGTTTAATTGCCGCGGTAGGACAAGCTGAAATCGCGAGCGGAACTTCGCAGACAGCATCCAGGCGGTGATCTTCAACCAGAGGCGGCTTCCGATGAATTCCCAGGATGGAAATATCCGAACAATGAACGGCCCCGCACATGTTAAGGCAGCACGCTAAAGAAATACGGACCTGAGCCGGAAGCCTCATAGAGGTGAAATCATCAAAAAGCTCATCCATGACTGCTTTAACAACACCAGAGGCATCAATAGCCGGAGTATGGCAGTGAAGCCAGCCCTGGGTATGGACGATATTGGTAATCCCGGCACCTGTTCCGCCGATAGGAAATTTATTTCCACGGCTCTTCAAGTCTTTCTTTAAAGGCTCAAGCTTGGTTTTATCACTTACCAGAAACTCGATGTTATTTCTGGTAGTGAACCGAAGGTGGCCCCCGCAGTACTTATCTGCAATGTCACAAATTTCCCGGATATGCTCCACACTCATCACCCGCGTTGCCCCTACCCGAACAGTATAAAGCTCGGCTCCGGATTCAGCTACATGGACTAAAACCCCGGGCTCAAGAATCTCATGATATTTCCACGTGCCGTAGTTGTCTTTAATAACCGGAGGAAGAAACTCATGATAATCCGGCGGCCCGATGTCGGTAATTCGATCTTGATATTTCTGTTCAGCCATTTTTATACCTCCTCTATGCCTTATGTCTCTTACGATATTCTTCAGCACTTCTTTTCCAGCCACCCTCAACTTCTTCTTCTTTGAAGAAAATGTACGGGTTGTATCGGGGGGTGTTGATCATTCGTGGATCCGGTTGCAGACCCATTGTTTCTAAAAAGTTCCTCAACCCCACACGCTGGATTAATTCACCCAGGCGTTCCCGGTTTTTGCCGTTCTCATCCCACCATTCCCACAATTTTTCAACAAATTCTTTGAATTCATCATACGGTGGTTCCATCTTGATAAATGGAATGACCACACTGGAGAGCTGAGCCCCTTCAAGGATAGGGGCTTTAGCGCCGACCAAAATGGTCGCGCCGGTCTCTTTTCCGGGTCGCAAGGCGCGAGGCATCACATTAATACAATGCATGCACCGAGTACATTCCTTATCATTAATTTTCAATTCTTTACCATCCCAGCTCATACATTTAGTAGGACAAAGGTCTACCACCCATTTTTTGATATCCAGCTTCTCCGGACCGGTTCCATGAGCATTGCCATTGGGCGCCAATTCTCCGGCTGAATAGGCTCTTACTGCTTCCTTGTCAATGCGAATATTGTCCCTCCAGGTTCCTATAATCGAGCAATCTGCTCGCGCAATTGAGGCCACGCAGTCGTTGGGACATCCGGAACATTTAAACTTAAATTTGTAAGGCCAGGCCGGCCGGTGTAATTCATCCTGGAATGTCCGGGTAAGATTAAAAATAATATCCTGGCTATCAATGCATGCCCACTCGCATCGAGACATTCCCAGACAGGCCGCAGGAGTGCGGAGCGCGGAACCCGAACCACCGATATCCATATTAGCTATGTGGGTGAGGTCCTGAAAACAGGGTTCCAGACGATCGGTGCTGGTTCCCAAAAGA
Source organism: Thermodesulfobacteriota bacterium (assembly GCA_035256645.1). Taxonomy (GTDB): domain Bacteria; phylum Desulfobacterota; class WTBG01; order JAGOGO01; family JAGOGO01. The sequence goes on from DATEXU010000255.1 coordinate 5,658, forward strand.
ATAATATCCCCCGTGGAACCATGCATATTGGTTATTCCACTTCCATGCTCTTCCCAAATATCACAGACCTTTCGAAGCACTTCAGTAGTATAATATTTTGCCGTGGGCTGGTTTACCCGCATGGTGTGGAAGTGAGCAATATTGGGAAAGAGATCAGGTCGGTCGCAGTAACGACCAATAACACCGCCGCCATATCCCATAACACCCACAATTCCGCCGTGCTTCCAGTGCCCTTCTTTTTCCTTGTAAGAAAGCTCCATGAGACCCAAAAGGTCGTCGCAAGCAGGCTTCTTTTCCGCCATTCTTTTCATATCCGTGACAAAGCTTGGCCACGGTCCCTTCTCAAGCTCATCGAGCAAAGGGGTCTTATGTTTCAATGCCATTAACGTTACCTCCTGATATAGATCTTAAAAAGTTATTAAAAACTTCTCTCTGAACTTAAACGATAGAACCCACCTCCTTCCCCTGCATATCCAACCTTGGTTTCGCTGATAAGGAATTTTAGACTTTTTATATTACTTTTAAATATATAAACTCGCAAGGCGTGAAAAATAAAAATAACATAAGAAAGTTGGGGTTCAATGATAAAAATCACTCTATTTGATGACAAAAATCATAAAATTTCCATTTATTTTTACTCTTTTATCCTCCCTCAATCTTTTGTTTATACCAAGTTGCATTCAAAAGTAGATCGAGGCGGCGACGAGGAATCGACGCAGGCGTACATTTTAGTACGTCGAGGAGTATAACGAGGAGCCAACAAAGATATACAAATGAAGGCGACTTGGTATTAGCCAGCTTATTTTCGCTCACGCAGCAGACGCACATCCCCCTTCCTCATGGTAACTTTTTCCCGGTCAAAATATTCAAGCAAGGGGATAGCATATTTTCTCGTTACACCCGTTATTTCTTTAAAATCACCAGGGGTAAGTTTTTTGTTCTTTTCCAAAAAAAATATTACCTTTTGTTTAAGTTCAACAATTTGCTCTTTTAAAAAATAAAGGTCATCTTTTACTTTTATAAGCTCCTCCTCAGTCACTAACAGATCAAGAAGATTTTTTATTTCCTCTGAGGAAACCGAAAGCTGCGTGGCAAATTCCCGAACCGTAGGGGGAGTGAGGCCATGAGTGCGCAGTGCGCCTGCTATCTCGTTTTTTAGTTTAACCTGCTCAGCCTTCAGGGATACTTTGTGACTGGCCTGGTGAATTACCACACCCAAGACCTCAATGTCTCCCTTTGCTTTCATTTCATTAATAAGATATTTAAAAAGCTCTTCAGACACTCCTCTTCCGAGCCGCTGTCGAGCTTCCTCTAAATGAAGCCCTGGTTTTAAAGGATGGTTTTGATGAAAGTCCTGAAGGAGCGTTTTTAGCCGTTGTTCATGGTTAACCAAGATTTCTTTATGGAAGGCGTGCTGGGTCTCCGGATTAACCTCGACCAGCGTTTTTGATTGCAGAAGGCTTTTCCAAACTTTTTCGACCTCTTTTGGGAGAGCGGAAATTCTCCGCAATACCTCTTTTTGAGTCATACCCTCTAAGCCATTAGTTAAGGCCAGGGTGGATAAAATAGTCTCAAGGTCCTTGGCGTGTAAAATCTTAAACCAATCCCT
>DATEXU010000256.1:0-19559 GCA_035256645.1 Thermodesulfobacteriota bacterium
TCGAAAGCCGCGAACATTTGCAATGCGGTTAATTTGTAACCGCGCCGCTTCCGGACTGATATGGGGATCAACGCCACTGGCAGAAGCAAAAAGAATATCAGCAGGCAGGTTTGCATTTGGTGATAGCGTGCCGGTGCAGTCATGTTGTGCCCGCCGTTGTTGCACTATAGCTCGTAATATGGCGCTTGTCGGGCCAAGGTTGGTACCCCCGGAAGGCATCGGATTATAATCTATCGCAGAAGGTCGGCCCCAGAAATAACGGCACCCAACAAATTTTTGCCCAACCAATTCCGAGCCCTTAATTTTTCCATCAACCGTTATAATGCTGCCGTTGGCCTGGCGGGAATAGACGATTTGTCCTATCCCGGTAATGATAAGGGGATAAAGAATTCCTGTCAGAACTGTCATAATGAGAAGAAGGCGTAACGCTGAAAAAAGATGTTTCATATATTCACCTTATACGAGTTTCAAAGCGATAATCAAAATATCAATCGCTTTAATGCCGAGAAATGGAACAATAAGGCCGCCAATACCGTAAATCATCACATTACGTAGTAAAATAGCGTTCGCTCCCCGTGGATGATAGGCAATGCCCCTCAATGCCAGCGGAATCAAGGCGATGATAATGAGCGCATTAAAAATCACGGCCGAAAGAATAGCGCTTTGCGGGGAAGCCAGCTTCATGATGTTGAGCGCCCCCAGGGGGCCCGTGATACCCGCAACTGCATAGAGCGTAGCAAAAAGCGCGGGCAAAATCGCGAAATATTTTGCTACATCGTTGGCGATACTGAATGTAGTGAGTGCTCCCCGAGTCATCAGCAGTTGCTTGCCGATTTCAACGATCTCGATCAGTTTCGTCGGATTGCTGTCCAAGTCAACCATATTTCCTGCTTCGCGTGCGGCTTGCGTGCCCGTATTCATGGCGACGCCAACATCAGCTTGCGCCAGCGCAGGAGCATCATTCGTTCCATCTCCAATCATGGCAATAAGTCGGCCCTGCATCTGTTCCTCGCGAATTCGTTGCAATTTGATTTCCGGTGTGGCTTGGGCAATAAAATCATCAACACCAGCTTCGGCCGCGATTGATGCTGCGGTAAGCTGATTATCGCCCGTGATCATCACCGTGCGAATACCCATCGCTCGCAGTTGTTCGAAGCGTTCCTTTATTCCCCCTTTCACCACATCCTTGAGTTGAATCAATCCCAAAATTTCAAGATTTTCGATTACCAGCAGCGGCGTGCCCCCTGACCAAGCGATATCCGTTCCGATCATCTGCGTGACACGCATGCTCATGCTGGAGGCTTGGTCTTCTGCGCCATTTTCGATTAAATAGGTGCGTACGGCGTCAAGAGAACCCTTGCGAATGCTTCGTGTTGGGCGTCCTTCCATAGCGGGAATATCAACGCCACTCATCTGTGTCTGCGCGCTAAAGGGAACAAACCGTGCCCCCAACTCCTCGATGTTGCGACCGCGGAGGCCAAAATCTTTTTTCGCCAGCACCACAATCGAGCGGCCTTCCGGCGTTTCATCGGCAAGCGAAGCTAACTGGGCAGCATCAGCCAAGCGTTCTTCCGTCACATCCGGAGCAGGTACGAATTCCGTTGCCATGCGGTTGCCCAGAGTGATGGTTCCCGTTTTGTCAAGCAGAAGCACATCAATATCCCCGGCCGCTTCAACGGCGCGACCGCTCACCGCCAACACATTACGCCGAATCAGCCGATCCATGCCGCTGATACCAATGGCACTGAGCAGGCCTCCAATCGTTGTCGGGGCAAGACAGACCAGAAGTGCTACGAGAACTGGTAAGGTCAGCAAAGTAAAGGTTTTCATTCCTGCGGCTTTTTCGCTGTAAATGTCGAAAGGAAGTAACGAGACGACGACCAGCAAAAAAATAATTGTAAGCGCCACAAGCAGGATTGTCAAAGCAACCTCGTTCGGTGTTTTTCGACGTTTGGCTCCTTCTACCAGGGCAATCATGCGGTCGAGAAACGTGTTACCTGGTTCCGAGGTGATGCGGATAATAATTCGGTCACTCAATACGCGGGTGCCGCTGGTGACGGCGCTACGGTCTCCGCCACTTTCTCGGATGACCGGAGCGGATTCACCGGTAATCGCAGATTCATCAACGCTGGCGATGCCCTCAATCACTTCGCCATCGCCAGGAATAATATCATTAGCTTCGCAGACCACGATATCTCCAACTTTCAATTCAGTACCAGGAATTTTTTCTTCCCGACCATTAACGAAGCGGCGAGCGATCGTTTTCGTTCGCATTTTGCGAAGACTTTCGGCTTGAGCCTTGCCGCGACCTTCTGCAACCGCTTCTGCAAAATTTGCAAACAGCACCGTGAGCCACAGCCAGAGTGTAATTTGAATATTAAAAAGATCAGGTTTTCCAGCCATGAGCTCACGAAAAACAGTGATGGTTGTCAAAATTGCTCCAATGAAAACCACGAACATCACCGGGTTCTTGATTTCCCAACGCGGATCGAGCTTTACAAAAGCATCCACGAGTGCGCGTAAAATGATTGCTTTATCGAAGAGTTTTGGCGGTTTTTTTATCGAATCCATTTGAACGTTCTCAAATAAAGAGTCAACTTGACGGGCAATGCCTTAAAATGCATGACCGGCGCGCATAAGAAGGTGTTCGACAATCGGGCCGAGTGAAAGTGCGGGAAAAAACGTTAGCCCGCCAACAATAATGACGGTTGCAACCAGCAAAGCCACAAAGGTTGCATTATCGGTTTGAAACATTCCCGCAGAAAACGGCGCAATTTTTTTATTGGCCATACTGCCGGCGATGGCCAACACCGGCACGATGACGGCGAAACGTCCGATGAGCATAGAGATACCGAGCATGATGTTGTAGAAAGTGGTGTTGGCATTCAACCCCGCAAACGCGCTGCCGTTATTGCCTGCTGCAGAAGAAAAGGCATAAAGGATTTCACTCAGCCCATGGGGTCCTTGGTTGCCAAGGCTCGATAAACCCGCATCCGTCACGCTTGCAATCGAAGAGAAAACCAGAATGACGAGACTCGGTGCAATCACAGCCAGCATTGACATTTTAACCTCAAAAGCTTCAATTTTTTTGCCGAGATATTCAGGCGTTCTGCCGACCATCAAACCCGCAATAAACACAGTAAGGATGACAAAAACCAGCATCCCATAAAGTCCCGCGCCCACGCCGCCAAAAATCACTTCACCGAGCATGATGTTGAACATTGCCACCAAACCAGCGAGCGGTGAAAGACTGCTGTGCATCGCAATCACAGAGCCATTGGAGGCAGCAGTAGTTGCAGTTGCCCACAGCACGCTATTCGCGATGCCGAAACGTACCTCCTTTCCTTCCATTGACGCGGCAATACCGGTCACCGGATTGAAGCCATATTCGGCCCAGAGCGACACCACCAATCCCACGAGAAAAAGCGTCATCATCGCCGCAAAAATTGCCCAACCTTGCCGTCTGGAACCAACCATTTTCCCATAGGTATAAGTCAACGCTGCCGGAATCAGCAAAAGGGAAAACATTTGGAGAAAATTGCTAAGGGGCGTAGGGTTCTCCAACGGATACGCGCTGTTGGCGTTAAAAAAACCGCCGCCGTTGGTGCCCAACTGTTTGATGGCTATTTGGGAGGCGGCTGGCCCAAGCGGAATGATTTGGCTATGACCTTCGAGTGTCTGTATGTGCATGGCGGGTGAAAACGTTTGCACAACGCCTTGTCCAACAAGTATGATCGCAAGAATGAAAGCAAGGGGGAGAAAAACATACAGTGTTGTGCGAACAAGATCGACCCAAAAATTACCGATCGTTTGCAGGGAGCGTCGCGTCAAACCGCGTGTCAGCGCCAGCAACACAGCCACACCAGTGGCTGCGCTCAAAAAATTCTGCACCGTTAGCCCGAGCATCTGCGTGAAATAACTGAGGGTGGTTTCCCCCGCATAGCTTTGCCAGTTAGTGTTTGTCATGAAGCTGACCGCCGTATTAAACGCTAAGTCCACAGAAACCCCTGACAATTTTTGCGGATTGAGCGGCAACTTATCCTGAATCATTTGTATGACGAAAACAACGACGAAGCCGAGGAAATTAAAGATGAGCAATGCCCAGACGTAGGTTGACCAACGCATTTCCTCATTTTCATCAATCCCTGCAAGTCGGTAAATTGTTTTTTCCAGAGGTCGCAGTAATGGTGTCAGCCACGTATGTTCGTCATTAAAAACTTTTGCCATGAATAAACCGAGAACCGGTGTCAACGCAACCAAAAAAACCAGATAAAGGACTATCTGTGCACCCTCATGGAGATACATGTTTCATTCTCCAGTTAAAGTTAAAATAAATAAATCCGGCACGTCCAGCACGACAGGAATTTGGATAGTAAATAGGCCCTATTTTTTTAAAAAAAATACTAAAAATTGTAATAACTATATAAGATCAAAGAAAAAAACGCAAGAAGATTCCTCGTGCCATGATTTTCTTAAAAAATGTTCCCTCAGCTTGATTATGTGATTTCATGGCATCACCCTTCTGAAAGGCAGTACGTAAATAAAAAAAGACTGCTGGCACGGCAGCAGTCTTAGAATCTCTGTCCGATGCCCCCCCAAATGCCTACGAGGTTAGCTGACGGGCTCGGGCTTGGAAGTGCCCTATTCTTCTCAAAGAGAAATTAGCCCCGGTTACTTGGGTCCCCCGCATCCATGGTTTCCATGGATCTCGGCGACATGATATTTATTTTGAATAATATTATGGATCGCAAAAATCAGAAAGTCAAATATAAAGTATAACAAAAAAAAAGGGGGAATGTAAAGTTCCCTATGCCTACAACATTTTAATATTATTCAATAAATATATTCTTAAATAGTGAGATTTATGTTTGAACAAAACCCATTAAACTGCTTTTTATCTGTTGACAGGATTTTTACTTTTGACTTATCTTATCCCCATGAAGATTATCTATGCCCTCCATAGATTCCTACCGCGGTTTTTTTCCGGAACAGAAGTATACACCTATCAGCTGGCTCAAGAAATGCGTCAGAGAGGCCACGAAGTTCAGATATTCTGCGCTGACGAGGTTAAAAAAGGCCCTGATTCTAAAATAATAGGTCAAGAGGATGAGTACAATGGCCTTAAGGTTCATCGGATTAATTTTAATCGAAAAAAAATGCCTAACATTATCCGGTTTAGTTATAACAATCCCCTTGTTGCTGACCATTTTAAATCATTTCTATCCTCTGCGCAGCCAGACCTCGTTCATATTACGAGTTTTCTAAATCTCTCAGCGGCAATTATTGATCCGATAAAAAAATTCTCGATCCCCGCCGTTTTTACGGCCACCGATTATTGGTGTTTTTGTCCCAAGTCCAATTTACTTGTTTTTGACGGCTCTCTCTGTAACACAGCTGAGGTGAAAAACTGTCTTTCATGCCTCATAAGCCTTTCCTCTTTCTATGAACAAGTTCTTAAAAAATTAAAGATCTCCCCTTTAGTTTTAACGGCAATTTTCTTAGGGTTGGGAAAAATTTTCGGAATCAAAAACAATCCTTTTGTAAAAGCAGAGTTCGCTTTAAAGGAACGCTCTTATTGTATTTTGGAAAAATTAAAAAACCTTGATCTCATTATCGCTCCTACGCCCCATCTCCAAGGGTTTTTTGTGCGCGCGGGGTTTTCTCCAGAAAAAGTTATGCTTTCGGGATATGGTCTTAATCTTGACTGGATAAAACCACATTCGAGCCGCTTTTCGGAACAACCGCTCTGTTTTGGATATATTGGGATGCTTGCCCAGTTAAAAGGGGTCGATATCCTCATTCGTTCATTTAACAGTCTTGCATCTTCAAAGCGAGCATGCCTTAAAATTTATGGTGATGACTCACATTTTCCTCTTTATGCCAAAAATTTAAAACAACGTGCTCACCATAATCCCGTCATTTCCTTCCCGGGCACCTTCTCACCGGATCAGCTCGGAGAAGAGTTAGGTGGAATTGATGTTTTAATCGTTCCCTCAATGTGGTACGAAAATGCTCCGTTGATCATTTCCGAAGCTTTTGCCGCAGGTGTTCCCGTTATCGGAAGTGATGTTCCAGGAATTTCAGCATTGGTAAAGGATGGAGCTAATGGATTGCTTTTCCCGCGGGGAGATGAAAAAAACCTTACACGATGTTTAGAAAAATTTCTTCATGAGCCTGATCTCTTAACAAGGCTGAGAAAAAATTTACCGCCTGTCAAAAGCATTCAAGAGAATGGCAATGAACTTGAGGAGATTTATTATAAGCTGATCAAAAACCAAACAAAAACAGCGCCAGCAATGAGTTAATCTGGGGTTGTCCCTCGGCCCACTCCAATATAGTGATACCCTAATTCAGCCATTCTTTCCGGTTCATAAATGTTTCTCAAGTCTACGATCAATGGCTGTGCCATGAGCTTTTTCACCTCTTTGAGATCAAGGTTTCTGAATTCGTTCCACTCCGTAAGGATAACGAGACCATCTACTTCTTTCACTACCGAATAGGCATCCATTTCGTAGGTGAGATTAATAGAATTTACGGCCTTTTTAAACTCACCCATCCCCTCGGGATCATACGCTTTTACTTTTGCCCCTTTTTGCAGTAATGCCTGAATAATATCAATAGCCGGAGATTCCCGCACATCACTGGTGTTGGGCTTAAAAGCAAGACCTAAAATACCGATCATCTTCCCTTCTAAAGATCCTACTGCTTTCTCAATCTTTTCCACCATTACTCTGCGTTGATTCTGGTTTACTTTAATGACTGATTCAACAATACTGGCGGGGCTTCCGAGTTTTTTCCCCAAATAGGCAAACGCGTGAGTATCCTTTGGAAAGCAGGACCCTCCAAAGCCTGGCCCAGGGTGAAGAAATTTCGAACCAATCCTTTTGTCCAACCCCATGGCTTTGGCTACCTGATGCACATCTGCCCCAACCTTTTCACAAATATTAGCCACCTCATTAATAAAGGAAATTTTAGTAGCAAGAAAAGCATTGGAGGCATATTTAATTAATTCCGCGGTCTCCAAGTTGGTAAAAACAAAGGGGGTCTCAATCAAGTAAAGCGACCGATAAATATCTTTCATGATTGCCAAGGCGCGTGTACTGTCCGCACCAATAACCACCCGGTCAGGCCGCATAAAGTCTTCAATGGCTGATCCTTCCCTGAGAAATTCAGGGTTAGAAACAATATCAATATTAATTCCCTTTTTTAGTTTTTTTTGAACTATCTTTTTAAACCAGTTATTCGTTCCAACCGGCACCGTACTTTTTATCACGAGTATTTTATAATCATCAATTATTTCTCCCAGACTCTGTGCCACTTCTTCCACCTGAGAGAGATCAGTTTGTCCTTGGCCATTATCCGGTGTTCCTACTGCAACAAAAATCACGAGGGAACGATCCACGGCCGTCTTGAGGTTGGAGTCAAAAGATAGCCTCCCATTTTTCACGTTTCGTTGGACTAACTCCTCCAGGCCAGGCTCATAAAAAGAAATCTCTCCTTTGCGAAGCTTTTCAATCCTTTCCCGGTCCTTATCAACACAGATAACCGTCATACCAAAATCGGCGAGTCCGGATCCTGAAACCAATCCTACGTATCCCGTACCAATCATCGTGATGTTCATGATTTTCTACCTCATCTATATGTTAAAAATCTTTCCCGGAGAGTTTTTATACCACGTTGCATTCAAAAGTAGATCGAGGCGACGACGAGGAATCGACGTCGAGGAGTATGACGAGAAGCCAACAAAGATATACAAATGAAGGCGACTTGGTATTATGCATAGCTGTGAAGACCAGTAAGAAGATAATTAACCCCAAAATAAGTAAAGATAACGGCAACAAAACCAACGATCGAAAGAATCGCTGCTTTCTTCCCGCGCCACCCATGGGTGTATCGAGCATGGAGAAAAGCAGCATAAAAAAACCACGTAATAAGTGACCACGTTTCTTTGGGGTCCCAACTCCAATAACTCCCCCAGGCATAGTTAGCCCAGGCGGCACCGGTAATTATTCCTATGGTAAGCATGGGAAAACCAATGGCGATGGCCTTGTAGTTAACATCATCCAAAACACCCTCAGCAGGTAATATCCCTTGCCTTTCCTTAAGCGCTACGGTGGCAATTAAATAAATAACACTAACCCCAAAGGAAACCGCAAAAGCAGCGTACCCGATAAAGCAGGTAATAACATGGTAGGTAAGCCAATTGCTCTGGAGCGCCGGAACCAGCGGTTGAATTTCATTGGAAAAAGAATCGGTGAGCGTGGTAAGGGCTAACAGTATGGAAGCAACTGGAGTAACAAATGCGCCCAGAGTTTTTATTTTAACCTTATATTCAATCAGTAAATAAACAAAAATGATAAGCAGAGCAAAAAACACCATAGACTCAAACTGATTAGAAAGAGGAATATGCCCATACCCGAGCGCATAGGATTCTTTCCAGCGAAGGATGAATGCCGTTATCTGCCCGATCAGTCCGCTTAAGGTTACCATAGTTGCGAGATTCCCGATTACTTTACTCCGAAAAGCCAGATAGCAGATGTACAAAAACGTGCTTAAAAGATAAACAAAGGTAACAACGCTGAGGATTGTGGAACTCTCCATACGCTATTTATTCTCCTTCTTCTGAGCCGTGATCTGCGGTCCAAGATAAGAGCGGTAAAAAACACATTCCCTCGCACCTTTCACATCGCCCATCCGGTATCTCAGATCTTTTCGATTTCTGACTTTAGCCTCTCGAACACCTTTTCAAAACCGATCCGGTTCTTACGAGCAGTCCCTGCCATTACCAGCTCGAGATTATTCCCCACACTCCTTGTTCTTATCCACACCTGTTGATGAGAAAAGAAAAAAGTGCTGAGTATTCCAAAAATCATGAGGATACATCCCGTCCAAACCACGTTAACCCCCGGGTCTTTTGTGACCTGAAGGCCTGTATAGACTTTCCCTTTAATATCTTGAATCAAAAATTGATACTCGCCTTTACTGCCGTGAAAATCCGGAAATTTTTGGAAGACCCAGGTTTGAGTCTGAAGCTCATCGTCCTTAAATATCAATAACTCTAACGCTGGATTGTGCAGCGCAAAAGACCGATTAACCACCGTTCCATTTTCATCCAAAACAAAATCAGGGAAAAATCGGTTTACTTTTACCGTCAGACCGGTTGTGGGAAGGGTAAAGCTTTCTCCCACATTCACATGAAATACTCTGCCTGGTTCCTTGCTTCCTCTTTTGATAACCCGAAGGGTTACTTCCCCTCCTTGATCGGTAACCTCTCCAAAGCTTTCTTGATAAAAGGCAAATCCTTTATATTTTAAGGGGTGGTTTACCTCGATGGTTTTTGTTAGGACCTCTTTTCCATCTTCAAAAATTGCAAGGGAACTTTTATAGTCTTTCGGTGCCCCATTAGGGTAGTAAGCAACATCAAAATCATCACACCTCACCATAAAACCAAGATCGAAAATGAGGCCATTCTGTAATCGTATCTGATGAGTACCGGCACCCTCGGGAATTTCAACGTTTCCTTTAAATCCCCATAATGATCCGATCATGCCCCCAATTAAGATGATAACCACGCTGACATGAGTGATAAAAAATCCGAGACGAGAGTACCGTGCTTTTTCGCAAAAAAAATGCCTGCTTCCATTTTCTAAAGTCTCTTGGGGAGAAGCAAAATCTTTTTTTAAAATTCGAACGATCTTTGACCGTGCGTCGTTAAGAGAAATTTTTTTATCGATTCTGGTCTTAAGGGTCAAATTGTTTATCTGATCATCAGTCAAAAGAGGACTAACCTGGGTCAAAACTTTTAAAGTCCGGGGAACATTTTTAATCGAGCACGCGAGTAAATTGATGCAGAGAAAAAAAACCAAAAGGATGAACCACCAAGAATGATAGAGATCAAAAATACCAAGCGTCTTCAACACATTATAGGAAGCGGTGCTATAATGACTGAGATACTCACCTTCCGTAAGATTTTGAGGAATCAAGGTGCCGATAATAGAAACTGCAGCCAGAAGAAGTAAAAGCGCAATAGTAAGTTTAAGGGAAGTTAAAAAATCACTTTTTCTTTTTTTCGACCCTTCGGTTTTTTCCTTGTTGTGCATCATTAAAAAGTAATCTCCACTGCACGAAAGGGGCACACCGTAACACAAAGTTCACAGGCGATACACTTATCCTTTTCAAATATTATTTTCATCTCTTTGCGGTCAACACTGATTGCGCCGGATCGACACACCCCCGAGCATGCTGTACATTGAGTGCATCTATTTTCGTAGAATGCAACATCAAGCGCCAATGGTTCCACCCTCACTCCCATGCCTTTCAGATATTCTTCTCCCAGTTTTAATTTTTCCTTTTTTCCGTTAAGTTCTACGATGAGCCTTCCCTCCTCTTTGGGAGTAATGCGGGCTCGAAGGATATTTAATTCCAGATCATAATCCTTAACCAGATGGTAGGTTATGGGTTGACCGGTCAAATTATTGGGAAAGGTAAGTAAGAGTTTTCTTTTCGGCATTTTTTTGTACCCCCCTCTTTTATCACTGAAGAGGACGTTCTTTAAATGGTTTAAGACTCACCCCTGACTTTGAGTCAGGGAGCGTTGTCACTGCCTCCGTTAAAAGAAATTTGTTTTCTTTAATCCACGACTTTAATAACAGAGCTATTTCGCGGGCCTTAAAATAAGATGAAAACCCTCCGGTCGGGATCTTTTTCCCTCTCAGTTCAATTGTTCCGTTCCTCAATTGGGCATAAGTAACTTCACCCAAGATGTCTGATTCAAGCTGGGGATACGCCTGGCTGTAATCTACTATCGGAGCTACTATTTCAGAATCTTTCACTGAAGTAGCCCGAAGCACTTCTTCGTCAAGAATCGGAATCGGAACCCCGATACCTACCGCAAGCGTGCACCCATAGCCAATCAATGATGCTCCTCGAAGCCAGTGAGCGCTCATCCCTTTCAAATCCCCCAAAACTGCCAGGGTTCCCGCCGGCCGACAGGGCACGTGGTTTTCTCCCCGCAAAACAATTGGATTGTGTTGGGTACCATTCCAAACGACATATCCAACCCCTCCCCCCAAAAAAATCCTCGTTCCGACTCCAATAGTGCGGTATTCCGGGTCATTCAGTAAAGGAGAAAGTTGGCCGGCACTGGAATAATTGGCATTTCCCAAATTAGGCATAAGCATGCCCATGTAGGTATAAATTACTTTATCAGAGAGGTTGACGGCTACATTATAATTCTGATAAGCATTGCGGGGATTGAACAACACTGCCTCATTCATCTCTTGGAGAGATATCCAGGTCTCCAGCTTTTTCCTCGGGTAACAATCAGTCCCATACGCTTGTACCGCCAATCGAACATCCTTACCGGCAACCAAATCTTCGATAACATGGGCCCCACCATATTCAAATCTTCCCGGAAAAACCGAATTTCGTGGGTCTTCCTCAGGCAAAGCAGTAGCCCCCAGATAAAAATCAGCTGCAGCAAGCCCCGCATAAGCAGGAACGTCATTAAGATGGACCTTTCCTCCCCCCAATTTTATACGAGGCTGGGTATGTCCTACGTTGAAATAAGCCCCAGAGGAACACATGGGGCCAAAGGTACCGGTTGTAACCACATCAACTTTTTGAGCAGCTTTTTTAACTCCTTCTTCAGCCACAAAATCAATAATCTCTTCTGCAGTTAAAACAACTGCTTCCCCTTTCTTAATCTTTTCATTTATCTCTTGAATGGTTTTAGCCATGAAGCAGGTCTCCTGTGCGAATATACTAATACAAATAGTTTATCTCATAGCATTTTAGAAGAACAAAAGCAAGGCGCTAAATATCACAACTCTCTTATAAAAATTATTTATTAAGAATTTTTTTTATATTATTTTAAAAATAATTTGACAAAATTAAAAAGTCAATCAATAATAGTAATTATTATTAATATTAATTTGAAGGCTCAATGAAATTAAATGGCAGCGAAATTGAAAAAAATTTATTGACAGCATTTGCTGGTGAGGCACAAGCTCGAAATCGTTATTCTTTTTTTGCTTCCCAAGCAAAAAAAAGAAAGTTTTAAAAAAAGATGGAGTTGTTTTATGGAAGTGCCGCAATTGCGGTTATGTCCATGAAGGGATGGACGCTCCCGAGGAATGTCCAGCTTGTGCTCATCCCCAAGCGTACTTTGAACTTTTATCGGAAAATTGGTAGAATATAGATATTGTGGGATGAATGAATTTTTCTATTCCCAAAAAAAATTGTAAAAGGAGAACGCCATGAAAAACTCGTGGAAATGCAATCAATGTGGCTACATCCTCCGGGAAAATACTCCTCCAACCAAATGCCCGTCTTGTCAAAAAGAATGTACTTTTATTGACGTCACCTGCTACACTCCGGACTGTGGTGGACCAGGATCAGGCAATATCGATCCGCAATTGATAAATAAAGAACCTGAACGGTAAGAAGGCATTCATTCTCTTAACAAAATATTTTTTTAAAAAGGAAAAACAGAAAATTATGTGGATATGCCAAACCGCAAATTGCGGATATATTTATAACCCTGCAAAGGGCGACAAAAAAGGAAAAATTCTCCCGGACACTCCTTTTGAAAAATTACCTGAAGATTGGAAATGCCCTATTTGCGGAGCGTCCAAAAAGAGTTTTTTCCCGGTTGAATGATAATAAACCCCGTTTGAAGGATTTCACACGGGGCATTTACCCCGTGTGAAAACTGTAAGAATTTTTAACTTTACCCCATACTTTCGCTCGGGACTTTTCTAACGGGGTAAATCAACCGGACCCATAATGTGTCCTTTGGTTTTTAAAAGGAATGCACAGTGAAATCAGACGCAAAAATTTTTATCACTAAACAGCGGCAAGTAATTTTAGAAGAACTCAAGAAGACGGCTTCGCATCCTACTGCTGATGAAGTTTTTTTGATGGTGCGACAACGGTTACCCCGAATAAGTTTAGGAACGGTATACCGCAATCTCGAACTTCTTTCTGAAAATGGGACGATTCAAAAGCTTGACTGGTCGGGCCGGCAAAAACGGTATGATGGAAATTTTGAAAATCATTACCACATTCGTTGTTTGAACTGTGGCCGCATAGAAGATGTTCTGATTAAACCCTTTTCAGTCGTCGAAGAAACGTTTCGCGCAAATACTGATTATAAAATCATAGGGCACCAGTTAGAAGTTTTAGGACTTTGTGCCGACTGTAAGAAACCTTAATTTTAAAAAAAAAGGAAGTTTAAAGCTCATTTTAATGCAGCCTTGTGCGCTCGTAAGTCAAAAACAAACTTAGCATGCCTGTAATGATACAACAAGGAAAAGAAAAAATGATGTCCCACCCGTATCCAGACCACAGAATTCGTAAGACTCACCGCGGTATCGTGTTATTTATTTTTATCCTCTTGTTTTCTTTCGGATGCGTTTCTTCTGAAACCAAATCATCATCAATTATTTCTCCGACAAAACCCTCACCCCCTCCTGAGAAAAAAATAACCTTACCAATATTTGAGTTTCCCATTCCGCAAAATAAATGGGAGAAAAACTACCTGGGAGTTTCTGGTTCTGGGAACTGTAAAATTACGCAAATTAACACTTCAGTTCTTATCATTGAGGTCTTCAGCATGTACTGTCCGCATTGTCAGCGCTCAGCGCCTTTCGTTAATGACCTTTTTCAGACCATTCAGGGCCGAAGGGATTTAAAAGAACAAATTAAAATGATCGGTATTGGGGTAGGGAATAGCCCTTATGAAGTTGATTTGTTTAAAAACAAGTACGGCATTCTCTTTCCCCTTTTCCCTGATCAAGACGGTTCCATCAGTAAGATGCTTGGGGTGTCCGGCACCCCTACGTTCATAGGCGCTAGGATTAATCGCGACGGAACTACTGAACGGTTTTATTTCACATCAGGTGAATTAACTGACGCTGCTATTTTTTTATCTGAACTCCTTAATCTCTCGGGATTAAAACAGGAGGATAAACAATGAGCACGGGAAACTATATACTCAGCCTGTGGCTGTTTAGTGTTCTTATGCTTTTTTTGGAAACCGGTAACGTTCATGCTCAATCAAGTAATTTTAAAGACAATATTTATCCCGTCGGAAAGCTCAAGCCTCGCGACAGTGTTCTCACGCTCAAACCTGGAGATAGTGCGCCTGATTTTACCCTCCCTGCGGTTGACGGAGGGACCATAACGCTGAGCCAATACCGAGGGAAAAAGAACGTTGTCATCTCATTTGTTCCAGCTGCTTGGACACCGGTCTGCTCTGATCAATGGCCTGGTTATAATATTGCTCAAGATCTTTTTGTTAAAAATGACGCCATCCTTCTCGGTATTACGGTTGATAATATTCCTACCCTTTATTCCTGGACCAAACAAATGTGCAATCCGGGTGAGAAGTTATGGTTCCCGGTGCTTTCAGACTTTTACCCTCATGGTGACGTAGCATCAAAGTATGGCGTCCTCCGGTCAAATGGAGTCAGTGAACGAGCGCTTTTTGTCATTGATAAAAATGGTGTCATTCGATATATAGACGTCCACGACATTAATCAACGGCCACCACTTGAAGAGCTTGCCACAGCCCTTGAAAAACTTAATCAATAATTTCAAACAGTTTAAGCGGAGATTTTTATGGAAAAAGACGTGAAGGTTTACACTCTCCCAACCTGACCCCACTGCAAAACAGCGAAAGAGTATCTTTCGCAAAAAGGGATCACTTATCAGGAGTTTGATGTGGGAAAAGATAAAGAGGCGGCCAAAGAAATGATCAGAGTGTCAAGCGCCCGAAGTGTGCCGGTTATTGTAATTGGGAAAGAGGTGATTGTTGGTTTTGATACTGCCCGAATTGATGCCGCATTAAGCAGCTAAGCGTATGAAAAGCATTTTATTCAAACAATATAATTAATTATTAAGGAGGATAAAAAATGGATCTAACCGCATTATTTAAATTAAGCTATGGGGTCTATGTGATTTGCTCGAAAAAGGGAGATAAAATCAATGGCCAAACTGCTAATGCCGTAATGCAAATTACTTCAGAGCCACCAACTATTGCCATAAGTATCAATAAACAGAACTTAACGCACGAATACATAAAAGAAAGTAAGGTCTTTTCAATCGCGATACTCTCGCAAGACACTCCCTTGAATTTTATCGGCACCTTTGGCTTTAAGTCCGGGCGAGATCAAAATAAGTTCGAGGGGGTAACGTTCAAGATCGGCAGCTCACAAGCTCCCGTGCTTTTAGATAACGCTCTTGCCTCAATAGAAGCAAAAGTAATTAAAGACGTTGATGTTGGCACGCATACTATTTTCATCGGTGAGATTACAGATGCTGGAATCCTTAAGCAAGGCGAACCTATGACCTATGCTTACTACCACCAGGTAAAGCGAGGGACTACACCAAAAACCGCTGCTACCTATGTTAAAGTAGAGCAAAAGCCGGTCTCAAAGGCTAAATACCAATGCTCAGTCTGTGGTTATATCTATGATCCGGAAAAAGGTGATCCGGATAGCGGAATCCCTGCTGGCACTGCCTTTGATGACCTTCCCGCCACCTGGACCTGCCCGGTCTGTGGAGCAAGTAAAAGCCAGTTTGAAAAGCTGGCGTAAATAAAAAATTTTCCAAACGTTTATAAAGGAGGCTTACCATGATAACCTGGGGAGACTCGATTGAAAAAGCCGTAAAAAAGGCAAAAGAAGAAAAGAAACTAGTTTTAGTAGATTTTTTTAACCCGGGGTGAGTTGGATGCCAACAGCTGGATGCTGTTTCCTGGAAAAATGAGAAGGTGATTAAGGTCGTAACGGATTGGTTCATTCCGGTAAGAATCTCCGGTGACAAACAAGGAGACCTTTTCAGTAAGCATTTGGTGACCTGGACTCCTACGATTACCATTCGGGATGGTGAAGGGCGAGAGCATTATCGCTTTACCGGATTTTTAACACCCGAAGATTTATGTGCCCGAATCATCCTGGATGGAGCTAAGGCCGAGCTTGCCTTGAAAAATTATGATCTGGCGATAAAGTGTCTCAATGATGTAACCGAAAAATATAAAGGGACCTGTGCGGTGCCGGAAGCGATTTTTTATCTGGGTGTCGCGCAGTATCTTGCCAGTCATAACCCGAAGCCGTTACGTGAAGGGCTGGACAGGCTCAAAAAAGAATTTCCGCAAAGTGAATGGACTTTGCGGGCCAAGCCTTACGAACTAATAAATCTTTAGAGCATAATGAATCGGTTTATGGTGTCGCCGAAAAACCCCTTCGATGAAACACATGGCGATCAAACCCATTAAGCACAATAACTATAATTCATGAGAAAGGAGACTACCTATGCCTAAACAGTTATCAATTTATAAATGTGAAGTCTGTGGAAATATCGTGGAGTTACTCCATGAGGGCAAAGGCGAACTGGTGTGTTGCGGGAAGCCCATGAAACTTTTTGTCGAAAACACCGAGGATGCTGCGCGCGAGAAACATGTACCGGTGATTGAAAAGACATCGACTGGGGTGAAGGTCAAAGTGGGCAGTGTCGCCCATCCTATGGAAGAGAAGCACTATATTGAATGGATCGAAATAATCGCAGATGGCAAAGCATATCGTCAATTTCTTAAACCGGGTGATGCGCCGGAAGCAACGTTTGCAATCCAGGCTAACAACATTATTGCACGGGAATACTGTAATTTGCACGGGTTATGGAAAGCTTAGGAGACCATTTGTGGTTTCGAAATTGAAAGGAGGACTGTGATGAGCATCTTTTTTAATCCTGATGAGGTTTTAGAAATGGCTGAACAAATTGAAAGAAACGGCGCGCGGTTTTATCGCCAAGCCGCCCAAGGAGCTCACGACGTAGGGGTACGTGAACTCCTGCAAGGTCTTGCCGCCATGGAAGATGGGCACGAAAAATTATTCGCAAAGATGAGAGCGAATCTAAAGAAAGAGGAAATTGATTTTAATGCTGACGAACAAGCCTCGTCCTATCTTAATGCCTGGGCTGATGGACATGTTTTTGACATAAAATCTGATCCGGTAACACGCATTAAAGATCAAAAGAACATGGAAGGTATTCTCAACGTTGCCATTGACCTGGAAAAGGAATCCATCGTATTTTACCTCGGCATGAAAAATGGCGTAAATAATAAAACCTATCGGGACCGGATTGAAGAAATAATAAAAGAAGAGATGAAACATATTGTTTCTTTGAGTGCCACATTATCATCGCTTAAAAAATAGTTTTAAAATAAAAGGAGGATAGCTTATGCCCAAAGCGCTCGTGGTCTATGCTACTCGGAGTGCACAAACCAAAGAGATCGCTAACCAGATTGCGGAAGGAATAAAGACAGCCGGGGTGGAGGTAAAGGTAGTCGATGTTAAGAGTATTAAGTGTGCGTCGGACCTGGCGGGATACGACGGTTATGCTTTTGGCTCTGCCACCTATCACGGAGAAATGATGGAAGCCATGAAAACCATGCTCTTTTTGGCAGAAAAAGCTGATCTCGATGGAAAGATCGGCGGCGCTTTTGGGTCTTACGGGTGGAGCGGAGAAGCCCCGGACCGGATTTACCAGACCATGAAAAATATCTTTAACATGAAGATGGTTAATAGCGCCTTGCGAATAAAACCCCCCGCATCGCCTGGCGATCTGCAATTGGCCCAAGCCTATGGTCGTGAAATTGGTCAAAAAATAAAAGCTTAATCACTAACTCTGCAGGAGGTCGCTTTATGACGACACCCAAATATTGCCCAGGGTTCGAACAAGTCAAACACCTTAGTTCTTTTACCTGTAAATGCCCTTATTGCGGTGAAGAAAAAGAAATTTTTTCCGACGAATTTGACAAAAAACATATCTGTAAGAAGTGCGAAAAACAAATTGATTTTACCCAATGCACCTTAGAAGGGCACGTATAAAAATTGACAAGCCGCTTGAAAGGGGGGATGCATTGTTAACCGGTTAATCCAGAACAAAAGTCCCTATCTTCTTCAACATGCACAAAATCCTGTAGACTGGTATCCTTGGGGAAACGAGGCTTTCCAAAAAGCTATTGATGAAGACAAGCCGATTTTTCTTTCCATCGGGTATTCCACCTGCCATTGGTGCCATGTCATGGCCCATGAATCTTTTGAAGATACGGGGGTAGCTGACCTTCTCAATCAACATTACGTAGCTATAAAGGTCGATCGAGAAGAACGTCCTGACATCGACCAGCTTTATATGGCCGTGTGCCAAGCGCTCACCGGTAGAGGAGGGTGGCCGCTTTCGATTTTTATGACCCCCGAAAAAAAGCCTTTTTTCGCGGGCACCTATTTTCCCAAAAAAGGAAGGATGGGCATATCAGGATTTGTCGAAATCCTTGAACACATTGCATCCTTATGGAAAAAAGATCGGGAGCGAATTAAAACATCCGGTGAAATGATTACCAGTGCCATCCAGCTTTCCTCACCGCCACAAGCTGAGAACACAACCGTGAATGAGGCCACGTTAAAACTTGGCTTTGAACAATTAGCCCATAGCTTTGAACCAATGTGGGGCGGTTTTAGTCCAGCCCCAAAGTTTCCTGTTCCGCATAATTTAACCTTCCTTCTGCGCTGGTTTAAACGAAGCAATGACCCTCTGGCGTTAAAAATGGCAGAAAAAACGCTCAACGAAATGAGAAAAGGAGGCATTTTCGATCAGGTTGGATTTGGTTTTCACCGTTATTCGGTGGATGAAAGGTGGTTGGTTCCCCATTTTGAAAAAATGCTTTATGATCAAGCATTGTTGGCTCTTGGGTATCTCGAAGCTTTTCAAATAACCCACAACAATGATTTTAAACAGACGGTGGAAAAAATTTTTACTTATGTTCTGCGAGATCTTACGTCGCCCGAGGGCGGCTTTTATTCCGCCGAGGATGCGGACAGCGAAGGAGAAGAAGGCCGATTTTACGTGTGGACACCAAAAGAGATAAAAACGATTTTAGGACCAGAAATCGGGGAACTTTTTTGCCGTTTTTATAACATTACCCCTACAGGCAATTTCGAGTCTGGTCTCAGTATCCCTCACGAAACTGCTGCTGCTAAAGTTTTTGCTGAGCAAGAAGGTATTGATTTAGCAGAACTTAAAACAAATTTGGAAACTGCACGGGAAAAGCTTTTTAACGCTCGGGAAAAACGAATTCACCCTTTAAAAGATGACAAAATTATCACCTCTTGGAATGGGCTTATGATCGCTGCGTTCGCAAAAGGATATCAAGTCCTTGGTGAACAAAGATATGCTGATGCTGCTCGAAAAAGCGCTCAATTTATCTTGAAAAAACTACGAGATCCCGAGGGGAGAGTTTTGAGACGCTTTCGGGAAAAAGAGGTTGCTTTTCCCGGTTATTTGGAAGATTATGCTTTTTTAGTTTGGGGCCTCCTTGAACTCTATGAAGCTACTTTTGAGATTGACTATTTTGAAGAAGCAGTTATTATTAATAATGATATGATAGAACTTTTTTGGGATGAGAAAGAAGGGGGTTTTTTTTATTCCGGAAAGGGTAATGAGACACTGATCGCGCGAAGCAAGGAAGTGTATGATGGTGCTCTCCCTTCCGGCAATTC
>DATEXU010000257.1:0-8275 GCA_035256645.1 Thermodesulfobacteriota bacterium
TTCATCAATAACCATCACATCAACGGGGAGCTGGTTTTCAGCGTTATAACGGAAATAGGGTGAACCAGGAATGCTTCCCAGTAACCGATGGACGGTGGAGGCCTCATCCGGGATAGCTTTTTTAATCCTTTCCGAACAGGGTAAATTTGTTTTGGCGTTTTTAATGGCTTCTTGGAGCCGCGCCGCGCCTTTACCGGTTGGCGCGGCAAGGACAATGCGCAATTTTTTGTTTTGGGTTTGTTCTAAAAGCAACGTGAGGATTTTTACCACAGTGAATGTCTTTCCGGTTCCCGGCCCTCCGGAAATAACTGAAAACTTTTTTAACACTGAGGTCGCCGCTGCCACCTTTTGCCAATCAGTATCGTGGTCTTGGTTTTTTTGAAAAAGCCGGTCAAGACCTTCGGCAAGCAGATTAATATCCACGCCGTCAGCATTTTGTTCAGCTCGATTTCTGATTCCTTCCGCTAATTTTTTTTCATATTCCCAATAACGAAAAAGATAAAGTCTCGATTTATCATCCAGGATGAGCGGCATAAACTCACCGGGTTTCCCCACCACAGTGCTTTGTTCCAGAATTTTTCGCCAGAATAAAAGCTCTGGACAAACGTACAGTGCGTTACCATTTTCGTTGAGTAAGGGTTTCCCGGCCAGGGAGCAAAGATCAAGGCAGGTATGGCCTTCTACCGTGAATTTGCTGACCAGCGCCGCAGCCAAAAAAAGTTCCGGATTGGCAACACCGGCAAGCTGTGTCATGAAAGAAGCGAAATAGAAATCCAGCGATGTCAGTATATTTTTATCAGCAAGCACGAGTAAATCGTCACTATTCATAAGCTCATGTGTCGTCACGAAAGGGTTATTAGATTTTGGCTCAATCCCTGGATTAGTTTTTCCGATGGCCGGGAGCGGTAAAGCCCAAACGCCGAACCTTTTTCCGGATCAATGCCCCGTAAAAAAAGATAAAAAACTCCTCCAAAATGTTTTTCATAACGGTAGTTGGATACTTGTTTGCTCAAGTATTTATCCAATGCCACGGTATAGAGAAGGTATTGGAGGTGGTAATAGTCTTCGGACATAACTGTGGCGAGCTTTTCACGGTGATAGTCCTCAACGTTGGTCCCGAGGAAATTCGACTTCCAGTCGATCACGTAAAAAGAATTGTGGAACTGGAAGACGAGATCAATAAAGCCTCTCATAAAGCCTCGGGCAGGAGCAAAGCGGAGGTTTTCGATTTGTTCAGGAAAGTCTCTTGGGAGGTTATCATTGCCGTATTTTAGAAATATATTTTTCAGTTTTTCGGATGAAAGAGTTTGTAACGGAAAATAAAACTCCAGTTCACTTACCTTATTGCTTTCCGGTATTGAAGAGAGGGTAAGGTCTTTTTGATCAGGATGAAGAGGAATAGAGAGAACCTTTTTAATCATATCAAAAATAGTCTCCTGCCAGCTTATGTCAAAACCATACAGAATCAGTTTTTCAGCTATCAATGTTTTTATTACCGCAGCATCCTTTTCAGTAAAATCAAGATGCTCAAATAGGTCATGCATAAAGGACCCGGCTTTAGCCCCCCGTGGAAAAGCGAAAATACCGGTTGGTTCTTTTTCGGAAATTCGCTCGCTTTGAATTTCCTGATCATAATCAGGTAGCTCAGGAAAAGAATAGAGCTGAGGTTCAGGGAGCAATTGCGTCTCGGTCGTTAAAGACGAAAAACTCGAAATTTTCCAGGTTCGATCAATATGTCCGGAAAATAGTTTTAACGATAGTGCTTCGTTTTCCTCCTTGAATGGCACGTACCCAGCAGAGACTGGTTCGGGTATTTCGTGGATGCCTATGGCTCCCTGTGCTTCTGTTTCCAGGTTTTTCAACACCTCTTTCATCCGGTCATTCGTTAAGTCGTTAAACGAAGTTTCAATCGCGTCAACAATATTTTTTTCATCATTTTTTTCACCCGAGTGAAAAAGATAGGACATGGCTGATGAACCCGCCTCATGAAAACGTCCCCAGACCGTATAACAGCAGTTTTTTGCTCTGGTTAACGCCACATAAAGGAGTCTCAAATTTTCCGACAGAATTTCTTTTTCAGCTAAAGCGCGATTTTCATTTTTGTGCTCCGAGCCAAGGTCTAAGGTTAATTCCGCGTTGTCGTGAAAAATAAACGGTTCATTCGCATTTCTGATTTTTGATTTATCCCAGAGAAAGGGGCAGAAAACCACCGGGTACTCCAGCCCTTTGCTTTTATGGATGGTTACTATTTTAACGGCATACTCATCGGTCTCCAGGCGGAGTTGATGCTCTTCGAGACGGGGAAGCCCAGAATTGATCTGCTCCGAAAGCCATTTTGTAAGACTACCCATAGTGAGTTGTTTTTGGTGTTCCTCTTGATTGAGGACCTCAGCAAGGTGAAGCAGATTAGTTAAGCGGCGTTCCCCATCGGAGAAAGATACAAGACGGACTCGTATTTTTTCCTGAAAAAGCACGTAACGAAACATGCTGAAAAAATTGTGCATACGCCATCGTGCATGGTACTCAGTGAATTTATTAAGACACGCTGTCCATTCAGCGTCATGAGCAAGTAAATTTTCAAGTTCTTCTCCCTGGATTCCGAGGATATCGGTTGTCAAGGCAGCTTTAATGAGTTTTTCATTATGCGGCTCGGCGATTCCTTCTAATATTCGCAAAAGCTCATACGCTTCTCGGGAATCAAAGAGGTTGCCGGTGGTATAAAGAACACTGGGGACTTTAAGTTCGCTGAGAACGTGCTGCATCGATACGGCCTCGCGGTTAGTTCTCACAAGCACAGCGATATCCTGCTCTTTAAGCGGACGTTGTCTAATAGAAGCCTGTTTTTCTTTTCCCTGATGGAGAAGGTCTACTATTTTTGCGCCTACGGCTCTTAAGATAAGCTCGCGCGCCTCTGGTTTTTTAATAAATTTTCCTTTTTTGGTTAAACGACTGCTTTCCAGCTTCTCCGCATCAAGAAACCAGAGTTGCAAGGGCGGCTCAGGAATGCTGGCAATGATAAGCGGATCAGCTTCTTTATTTTTTGCCGCGGATGCCTCTTGGAATTTAATCCCCTCAAAGACAAACGGATCTTTAACGTGGGAGAAAATAGTATTAACCGCGTTGATCAGTTGGGGATCTGACCGCCAGTTTTCCTTGAGGGTAAATTTTGTTTCAACCTGGGAGATCGCATGCAGGTACGCGAAGATGTCTGCCCCGCGGAAACTATAAATTGCCTGTTTAGGATCACCAATAAGGAAAAGAATCCCCCCCTGGTTTTTAAAAATGTTATGAAAAATTTCATACTGGAGGGGATCGGTGTCCTGAAATTCATCAATTAAGGCGGCATGGTATTTAGCTCGAATTGTTTTTGCCAGTTCTGCGCCTGCCTTATCTGCCAAGGCGTTTCGAAGTTTAACCAGGAGGTCGTAGAAAGACTGCACGTTCCTTTTTTGTTTTTGCTTCCGAAGCGACTGGTGGAGAAAAGTAAAGAGAGAGGTCTTTAGCCCGAGGAGGCGTTGCGTATAGGCGCAGGAAAGGGCCTCCAGCTTTTCTTTTAAAATTTCACAACGTTCAAAAAACGGGTGCTGAGGCGGTTCATGGTTTTTTTTCGTTGCTTGTTTAACTCCTTTCAGAGTGAACAGCTCAAACTGATGGAATAAGGTGAAATTTTTATTGCCGGCATTAAAAAAATAATCTAAACCGATAATTAATTCGGGAACCTTAGAAACAACCGATTGTTTAAAGCCGATCTGATTGACAAGAATTTTTTCTACGTCTGATTTCGAGGAGTGCCAGCTATCGCGGGCCGTATTAAAGGCTTCGTTAAACTCTTTTTCTTCCTGCGTGGTGTCAGGAATCGTTATCTTGGGTATAACCTTAAGCAGGGGTTTATCCGAATATGTTTGCGCCAGTTTGAGGAGATTTTCCGGAGTGCAGTGGTTGTTCAAAGCGTAATGAATAAAAAGGGGTGAGGCATTATAAAAGCTGATGCGCCAGAAGTCATCGATAATGTCTTGCTTCAGGGCTTCCTCATCAATGATAAGCTCGGTATCAAAAAGAAGACTGCTCTCAAAAGCGTGCTCCTTAAGCACTCGTTGGCAAAAACCATGAATAGTAAATATCGCGGCTTCATCAAAATCCCGGAGCGCTTGTTTGAGGCGTTTTAAACTCGGCAGGGGATCAGGACATTGTTTTATGAGGCCATTCAGGAATTCATCGTCACTTTGACCTCGTGAAAATCCCTCGATTGCTTCCTTGAGCAGATTGCGAATTCTATCGTTAAGCTCTGCGGTTGCCGCTTTCGTAAAAGTAACGACCAGGATTTCGTTTACCAAAAGATTTTTTTCCAGTATCAGCCTTAAAAAAAGCCCGGCGATAGTAAAAGTCTTGCCGGTACCGGCGCTGGCTTCAATAAGATTTATTCCTTCCAGAGGGTTTGTTAATAGATCGAAAGTTTTTTGTTCATCCATATATTACCAAACAAGGGTTATAGTGAACGACATAAATAAAGAGGCATTCTTTTTTGTCACGCCGTGCTCCCGCTCTTGTCATTCCGCACTTGATGCGGAATCCAGGGTTTTTTTGTTCTTTCCTGGGGTTCCCCGCTTTCGCGGGGACGACGTCTGGATTCCCGCACCTGTGCCCTCCAGGGTATTCGCGGGAATGACGTTGAGGGAACTGGGGCGGATTGGGAGAAAATTCTCAATGTCAACTTATTTATGTCGTTCACTTTAGTTGTTAGTGTTAGAAATCGTCTTGGCATGCCGCGAGAAAACTATTGATTGTCACTATCAACTAACACTGGTTTCTAATCATCGGCTCAAAAATCTCCCTGGCAATCCTCCTGAATTCTGCATCAAGGGGATCACCCTTACCAAAACAGAGCTGGAAAGACGGTTCGAAACTTTCACCCCGATAATAATCGTCTCCTTCCCATTCACCCCGGGCTTTTCTCATTGCTTCTTCATCCGGCATCTTTTTTTCAAGGATGGCATGGGCATATTCCCACGAAGCTTCCGGAAAAAAGAGCAGGGGTTTTGAGAGGCCTTCCCAGTACTTTTTGATAAGGTCCAAAAGGATTTTGTTGCTTTCTTGCGTTGGCAACAAAACCACCATTGTGTCTTCTCCGATAAAGGTGCTTTTTTTTGGATACGATGCGCGCTCAATACTGTTAAGCACGAGGTGGCAGATCCAAACCTTAAGGCGATCTTTTACTTTTACTTTCGTATAACGGTAGTGGATTAATCCCGACTCAAAGATGGGGTCTATTTTTCCGGAAAGCGTACAGTCGGCAATTTTAAGATTAAACTCAACTGGGTCAAGAGGTGTTCCGGTGATATAGGGTTTAACCGTATGGGCAAACCTCTCCACTTCCTCGCGTGACTTTTGGTAAAGGTATTCACCTACATTTCCCGGAGGTATTTTTCCGGATGCTTTCACTGCTGTTAGATACTCAGTGAAGTCATCGTTCGCGAGGCTTTTTTGCAAAAGGATCTGTTCAAACGCGTACTTTTCAAGTCCTTTGAGGTCAAAGGGTTCGCGCTCGCTTAAGACCGGAGTTTTCTCCTCAAGAAATATTCCTAACCGCTGGTTGAGAAAAAATTTAGCAGGATTGGCAAAAAATTTAATCAGCGAAGAAAGCTCAATCTTTTTAAATTCCTCATCAGGCTGAGCAAGTCCCTGCGCTATAAAGGGTTGGGTGTTTTTCGATGCTCCCCGTTCAGTGAGGGCAGCATCATAGTTATCTTTCGAGAAACTCATGAATCTTCCACCCTTTTTAAAATATGCCGGACTAAATGCCTGGAGCCGGTGTGTGATTAAAAGGTGATCCTTGATATTTTTTTCGGAAATAGTAAAACCTTGTTCGATATAGTCCAGAAGTTCGCTTACGACTACAGAAGGCGGAATAATGCTGTTATCCTGAATGCTTTGACCGGCGTAGCTTATATAGAGCTTCTTCCGAGCAGAAAGGATGGCTTCCAGGAAAAGGTAACGGTCATCGTTCCGACGGGATCGGTCCCCCGGCAGTGGATGCCGGGCAATGAGGTCAAAACTTACATGCCGTGACTCGCGGGGATAAGCATCATTATTCATTCCCAAAAGGCAAATGATTTTAAAAGGGATGCTCCGCATAGGCAGCATAGTGCAGAAGGTTACTCCTCCGGACATAAAACCAAACCCGAACCCTTCCTTTTCACAATATTTCTGAAGATACGATCGGATTATAGGAAGCTCAATTTTTTCATCAAAGCCTGATTTTTCCTGAATCGAGGCGAGACTGTTGATGATTGTCCGAATGAATAAAATTTCCCGCTCAGTCTTTTCATCGCCAAGGATAAACGCATCCAGTATCTGGAGAAGAACTTTGCCCCAGTCATTCAACGAGCGGGCCTGGTCAAGAGAGGTGATTGAAGATAAAAGCTTTTCAATGAATGATAAAAAATTGCCGAGTACGGGCGCGGAACTATCTTCAACCTGGTCATAGGGGAGGATAGTGTGAAAAGTTTTTTCCTCTTTAGCCGGCAGGGCATAGCCTAAAATGAGGCGATTAAGACCAAACCTCCAGGTATTTTCAGAAAACGAAGGCAGTCCCATCTTTTCCCGGGTCGTTTCATCAATCCCCCATCTGATCCCGGTTTGATTTACCCAGCGCTTGATAACATCTAAATCCGGTTCTTCTAAATCAAACGTGCGGTAGATAGAAGGTGATTCGAGAATAGTCATTACCTGTGATGCCCCAAAACGACTCTCCTCAAGGTCAAGGATAGAAAGAAAGGTCTTGATAACACTGCTTTCACTTTTTATGCTTTGATCAGCAATAGTGTAAGGGATCTTCTGAGCTTCATTTTCCGGGGTATCGAAAACCGCTTGGATAAATGGGGTGTAAGGCTCAATATCCGGGGCCATTACTAAAATATCCCTGGGGAGCAATTCGGGCGTGTCTTCGAACATGGCCAACATACTATCATGAAGGATCTCAACTTCTCTCATAAGGCTGTGACAGGAGTGGATTTCAATGGAGCTATCAGTCTGGGCTATGATTTGCTTTTCCTCCGGACCTCTTTCGCGGAGGAAGAGGAGGTCAGATTGAATGCAGGAAAGAAGGTCATTCCTGGTTGGTTCTTCGAAGCATTCATGTTCTTCAAGATCAAAGTTATACACTAAGTCGAAAAACTGTTTGCCGAGGGTTCCCCAGGAAGCAAGGAGGCTATTTCCTTTTTCGAGGTAAAGAGTTTCCGCGGAAATCGTCTTTCTCGCTAAGTTCCTTTCCAGCTTTCCTGCTTCCCGGTCCGAAACAATGTCTCCCCAATATTCCTGACATGGGTTCATAAGAAAAAGAGTAATCGGGATTATTTTTGATAGGGCTGCAAATAGTTCCATATGAAAAGGAGGTAAAGAAGATATTCCAAAAACTGCGATTCTCTCGGGGAGGTTATTTAATTCTGGTGTGTGTGTCCGAATCCTCTTAAAGAAATCTTCTCTCAGGGCGGTACGATGCGGTTTTCTTTCATCACGGGTAAGCATTCTCCAGAGAAGCGCCTGCCAATGATTTTCTTCGCCTTTTTCCCAATCGAGAATCATCCCCGGGCGAAATACCAGGTACTGGTCAAACGTATGGGCAATGCGTTCCGAAATCTGATAACATTTTAGGCTATCACTCTCTTTTCCCACATAGGCGTGGAGGGTTTCAAAGCCCGGTTGCTTAAGACAATCAAGAAGATGTTTTATGATTTTCCAGGTCATGATTTTTGGTTGAAAGGGAAACTCTTCGACAAGATCAGGGAAAAAAACCCGGAAGATTTCATCAATCATGGTGTTAGGGAAGGGGAATCGGCAATTAGCGCAGATTCCGTGATAACGGGCAAGCTCCATGGATATCCATCGTTCCATTCCTTTGCTTTGTACTACGATTACTTCTTTCTTTAGGGGCGCGGAGAGGGGAGTTTGAAGTTCCTCGGCTAAATTTTGAGCTAAGATTTCTAATCGGTTACTCACAAAAAGTTTTAAACCAGGCACCAAAGCACCTCTTTGAGGAAAGTCTTCCGGTATCAAACGGATATAGGGTAGAAAAAAAGAAAGCCAGAATAAAAACTACGTAATTATTATATTCAGGAATGGATTTACTTCAAGCAATAATATTGGGGTCACAAAGCTCACGCTTTTAAAAGCCCTGAGGAATTTGGCGAAGTTTTTTTACCTCAGCCTGACAGAAAGTATAATTCCCCTCTTAAGACGGCCGCAGGGCGACGAGGTTTATAATTCCCCTCGAGAGGGG